>QIGO01000238.1 GCA_003230015.1 Alphaproteobacteria bacterium
ATCCGAGATACGTGGTCAGGCGGCATCGGCCTCAGTTGTGACGAGGTCCCCGGTCGTTTTAAGGACGGGATTTGCCAACGGCCTTGCATCGGCGCGCTGATAGATCCACAGCCGGGCCGGCGGCAGATTCCGAAACACCGTCGTCAGATGGCTGACGGCAAAACTCCCCGGCATGGCCGGAACCGGCGGTTTAAGCATATAGGAAAACTGCACCATCCGCCCTTGCGGTTCCAACAAATCGAGCATCGTCTCTACCAGCCGGATACGGTGGCCAATGGGGAAAGTCAGCAATGGCAGCGCCGACACGATCGTACCAAACACGCCGATACCCAGCTTGTCGACGATTTCGGAGATCGCGAACGCGTCACCGTGAACGAAATTCACACCGGGATAACGCTGTCTCAGGCCACACAGGAATGGTTCGCAATATTCGACGCAAACCAGCCGGCTCGGGGCCAAACCCCGATCCAGGATCGCTTTGGTCATCGCCCCGGTGCCTGGGCCCAGTTCCAAGACCGGCAACCCGCTCTCGGGGCGGATTACGCTGGCCATTTTCTCAGCCATATGAGCGCTCGACGGCGCAATGGCGCCAACCACCTTCGGGTTCCTGAGCCATTCTCGATAGAACGCGAACTTAATCGCGAGTTTGCTCGCGTCATACGGCCTAGCCATCCGAAAAGACACCCTCATAGCTCATGGGCAGGCGCCGCGCGCGTCGGCCGGTCGCATCGAACACGGCGTTGGCGATGGCCGCGGCGACCGGTCCCAGTGCCGATTCGCCCACCGCCACCGGTGGCGCATCCGGTGGTTCCACAAGCGCCACGGTCATTTCCGGAGCTTCTCTGTGGGTCAAGATTTCATAGCGGTCGAAATTCCTTTCCTGGACAGCACCTGCCGCCACCGTCAGCCTTTCCTTCAAGGCCATGGTGCAGCCCCAGATGAGATTTCCCATGATTTGCGCCTCGACTTGGTCCGGATTGACCACCAGCCCGCAATCTTGAGCACACCACATACTGGTTATCAACAATTGCCGCGCTTTGTGATCGACCCGGACCTCCGCCACGACCGCCGCCGCGGTTTGCCCTTTATAGACGCCACAGGCGATGCCCCGGCCCCAATCCTCCGGCACGGTTTGACCCCAATCGGCCAACGCCGCCGCCCGCTCCAGCACGGCGGCCAACCGGACGGCCTCCGGCGGCAGGTTGAGCAATCTGAGTTTCACCGGGTCCATGCCCGCCGCCACCGCCAACTCGTCGATCATACTCTCCACGGCGAAATTGTTCGGCGCCGCCCCAAGCGCGCGCCACGGCCCGATGGGCACCGCCGTGCGAATATCCGAATAGCGCACCCGATGATCCGGCAGTTGGTAGGGAGACAAGGCCCCCCGCGCCGTCCCTTCGTCCGCCATCACCCTGTCCACGACCATGGCGATACTCTTGGGCATTGGCCCGGTCATGATCGGCGAGGAGACGAAATCATGCTCCCAATGGCTGATCCTGCCGTCGCTGGTCACGCCGGCATCGATGAAATGGGAGAAGATCGGCTGGAAATAGCTGCTTTGAAACTCTGTTTCCCGGTCCCACTGCACCCGCACCGGCTTGCCAGCCGCCGCCGACAGCACGGCCGCCTCTTCCGAGGCCAGGCACAACACCCGGCCGCCGAATCCCCCGCCCATGCGATGGCTGTGCACCACCACATCGTCCAAGTTCCGGTTGATGGCTTTCGCCACCCGCCGCTGCACAAAAAACGGATCTTGGCTTCCGCACCAGATTTCCACCTTGTCCTTCCGCACCCAGGCGACACCGGCCCGCGGCTCCATCTGCGCATGCGCGGCCAGCGATGTGTCGTAGCGCGCCGTGTTCCGATGCACCGCCTGTGCCCGCCCGGCCTCGATATCGCCGGCCGCGGTCAGTTCATGTTCGAAATCGTTCTGAGCGCGGTATTTCTCCACATCCAGCACCGCCTCGATCTGATCTTGGTTCAGCTCCTCCGGCATCTCCCACTCTACCTCGATTGCCTGTACCGCCGTCGCCAGCACAAAGGGATTGTCGCTCACCACGCCGACGAAATTGCGCCCCTTGTCGATAACCACGGCGTTAACGCCCGCCATCGCCTCGGCAGCGCGCCCATTGGCGCTTTGCAACCGGGCACCGAAGGCGGGCGGCCTGCGAACCTGCCCATACAGCATTCCCGCCAGCGTCACATCCCGGCTATAGACGGTCTTACCCGTCACCATCGCTTCCAGTTCGTGATGTTTCCAACGCTGCCCGATGGCGCGATAGGCGCCTTTACGTTCCAGAGCATAGCGTCGCAACGCCTCGTCCGCGCGCGACGAGGCTGACACCGACAGCACCACAGGCTCGGACGGCACCAAATCGCCATATGACAGCACCGTCCCATCCGGCAGGACGAATCCGCTCTCGCCATCTTGTACCAGTTCCGGTGCCAGCCCGGCTTTTTCCGCCGCCAGCCCCCGCAGCGCCTCACGTAACCTTGCCGCGCCATAGGAAACCGGCATGAAGAAATCGAAAATACCCTCGCTGCCCACGGTCATTTTGAAAGGCGGCGTCTGATCCGTCGCCGGAGACACACAATCGATCTCCTGCTGACGGATATTAAGCTCCTCGGCCACCACCTGGCTCAACCCCAGTGGCGCCCCCTGACCCATTTCCATCCGCGGGCAGAAGAACCGGATTTGCCCCCCCGGCAGTGCCTGCACCCAGGCCAAGGCATCTTCCGGTTCGGGACTGCTGAACGACGGCATCGCCGGCAGCACGGACCGCGCCGCGCCGCACGATGTCAGCACCGTGACCCCGGCCGCCAGCCACCCGCTCTTGATCAGGAAGGCCCGCCGGTTCATACCCTTGCGCTCAACCGCGACTGACATCCTGACCTCCCTTCGCGGCACGCACGATGGCCCGGTGAATGCGCGGATAGGTGCCGCAGCGACACAGATTGCCACTCATCTCGTCGCGGATTTCTTCCTCGGTCGGGTCAGGATTGTCCCGCAATAATGCGACCGCGGTCATGATTTGCCCACCCTGACAATAGCCGCATTGCGGTACCGATTCGTCGATCCACGCTTGCTGCACCGGATGCAGCACGCTGTCGGGCGCCGCCCCGCTCAACCCCTCGATCGTAGTGACTTCCTGGCCGGCGACATCCGCCACCGACAATTGGCAGGATCGGTCGGCGATCCCGTCCACATGCACGGTGCAGGCACCGCATAGCCCAATCCCGCAGCCGAATTTGGTCCCCTTTAAGCCGACGAAATCGCGCAGAAAATCCAATAGCACGACGTCGTTAAGCCTCTCGGGTACCGCTACGGCCTTGCCGTTGATTGCGATCTCCATCGTAACGCTCCTCATTAGGTCGCGTCACGGTACCGGTAAAATGCCCGATGAAATATGATGATCGCGCCAACAACTTCCGGCACCGTGCGAATACTTAACTCAAGCCCCGGGAACGGCCTACAACCGGCTGATTTATTGAGTTCTTTGGTGCCAGCGCCAGGCCGTCTCGACGATCTGCCTCAGGTCCGAGCGCGCAGGCCGCCAGCCCAGCACGTCCTGCACCCGGTCCGCGGCTGCCACCAGGGCAGGGGGGTCGCCGGCCCGCCGGGGTTTTTCCTGCACCGGGATGGGCCTGCCACAGATTTCTTCCGCCGCGGCGATCACCTCACGCACCGAATAACCCGCGCCGGTACCAAGATTGAGGCAAACCGAGGCGCCCCCATCCATCAGATACTCCAGCGCCGCCAGATGCGCGTCCGCAAGGTCGCATACATGCACATAATCCCGCACCGCCGTGCCATCGGCAGTCGGATAATCAGTACCGTAAATATCAAGACTGCCGCGTTGACCCGACGCGGCTTGCAGGATTATCGGGATCAGGTGCGTCTCGGGATCGTGTCCTTCGCCAATCTGACCATCCGGATCGGCCCCCGCCGCATTGAAATAGCGCAGGCTCACATGGCGCAGGCCATAGGCCGGCCCGAAATCGTCAAGAATCTGTTCAATCAGCCGCTTACTCGTCCCATAAGGATTGATCGGCGCCTTGCGGCTTTGCTCGTCTATGGGCACCAAATCCGGCTGCCCATAAACGGCCGCCGAACTTGAGAACACGATCCGTTTTACGTCATGGGCCAGCATCGCATCCAGCAGTGTCAGCGTGTCCGCGACATTGCTGCGGTAATACAGCGCCGGCTTGACCACGGACTCGGCCACTTGGATCAGTCCGGCAAAATGCATCACCGCGACCGGCTGGAACTCACCCAACACGGCCTCGAGGCGCGCGCCGTCACCGACTTCGCCTTCCTCCAGCGGCCCCCACTGCACCGCCCATCGATGACCGCTCGAGAGATTGTCATAGGCAACCGGCGTGTAACCGGCGGCGGCCAAGCGCTTGCAGGCATGACTGCCCACATAGCCGGCACCCCCGGTGACCAGGACATGCGTCATTCTGGGGCGTTAGACCGTGCCAAGATCAAGCAAGCTGCGGAAGAATCCGCTGAGCATGATCTGAAAGCCTAACACCATTGCCGTCGTCGCGGGCACTAGCAGCCGCATCATATTGCCGGTCTGAAGGTCGCCGAACTGCACGGTCTGCCAAATCCACACACCGCCGAGGATACCCAACAGTCCCGCGATCACCAGCCCGCCGCCGGCCAGCAGCACTGTCTCCAAAGACACCGGCAGCATCGTCGCCGTCAGCCGCGAGCCCACCGGCAGCAATCCCGCCCGCACGGCGAACTGTTTGGCCAGTGCTGCAAACGTAATAGCCTGCCCCCCCAGCACCGCCAGCACCCCGCTGAGCAACAGGGTATGGGTATCGAAAGTGACTCCGCCCAATGTCAGCGGCCCTGGCAGCAACACGGCCATCCCCAGCAACCCAAGCACCAGCAGACTTAACCCGGGATAGAGAAACAGCCAGCGCGGGCTGAACAGCAGCAGGAAACGCAGATGCCGCCAGCCATCGCGCCAACTCCGCAAATGCGGCGGCCGAGACCGCCCGTCCGGCGACAGGGTGGTCGCGACTTCGTTCAGGCGAAGATTCTGCAGTGTCGCTTTCACCACCATCTCGCTGGCGAATTCCATGCCCGTGCTTTTCAGCTCCAACCGGCGTATGGACTCCGCGTTGAACCCCCGCAGGCCGCAGTGAAAATCACCGCAGGGACTTCGGAAGAACAGCTTGCCAATGGCCGTCAACACGGGATTGCCAAGATAACGATGCAGCGGCGGCATGGCGCCCGGCGCGATCCCGCCCTTGAAACGATTGCCCATCACCAGTTCGTCGCCTGCCCGCAGGCGCTCGAGAAACGGCATCAGATTGACGAAATCATAACTGTCATCGGAATCGGCCATGATGATGTAGCTGCCAAAGGCCGCCCCGATCCCGCCGATCAACGCCGCGCCGTAGCCTTTGTTTTCTATCGCGACCACCCGCGCCCCCAATGACCGGGCGATCTCTTGCGACCCGTCTGTACTGCCGTTATCCGCGATCAGCACTTCGCCGCGCACCTTGTGGCGCTCAAGAAAGCCCAGCGCCTTGGTGATGCAGATTTCCAATGTCTCCGCTTCGTTCAGGCACGGCATCAGGATCGTCAGCTCGACTTGATCGGCCCGGTTGAGTTTGTGCGTCGTCATTGGTTTCTCATTTTCTGACTATTTCCCCACGGTCGGCATTGAGCCACAGCAGCCCGGCAAACGCATAGAACGCGACCAGCCACACCAGCCGGCTTTGATAACGATCGAAAACCCCCGAAAGGCCGCCCGTGAGCATCGCATTCCCCAGCAGCGCCATGACAATGCTCCCGAACAGGATCACTGGCAACCACTGCCGGCGGCGCCAATAGACGGCGGTAAGCACCAGCCCGAGAACGAAACTGACCGCAATCACAATATTGCTCAACTGCCCCAGCCGCTCGATCGGAATCTCACCGCGGCCTTGTCGGGAATTCTCATATGCCGAATAGTTGTCGGGGAAGACCTTGGCAAACTCCAGGCTCGGCGCCGTCCTGTCGGCATATGAGATCATCTCGACCGCCGTACGAAACGTCACCAACTGCGCCAGCCAATGCCCGAGGACCGCTTTCGCCTGCAGCCAGGGGTAGGCCTTGATCGCCTCTCTGACGATCACGCCGGCTTCATCTTGCAAGGTGACAAAACCATTTGCCCTGTCGAAATAGCTGTCCCCCCACAGGAACGCCTCTGTGTCCCGTGGCAGCTCGTCCAGGCGCTCGCACAGCTCATACCCGGCCTCCGGACAAACATCGCGCAGATAGAAGTAGGCCGGCCCGTCCGCGTAGGATCGCGCCAGCAAGAACCCGGAGCCGCCGGGCGAAATCGACGCCGAACCGTGCACGACAAAATTGACGCTAACCAGCGCCAGTGCCGCCACAGCCACCGGTCCCGCCAGCAGCCCCAGGTTCCCGCGCCGGAAATTGTCCCATTGCCGCAAGAGTACCGAAGCAGCCAGCAACACCAGCACGAGCCCCGCGGCCAGCGGCAAATGCGTCGTATGAACCGCGATGGAGCCCGCTGCCAACACGAAGAAATACGGGGTCTCGAGCCGCCCCAGCCTCGACCGGCCGAATGCCAGCAAGGTGAGGACCAGCACCAGGATCGGCGCGAACAGATCCGGCATGATCTGGCCGCTGAACCAAGGTAGGCTGGTAAGCCCGGTCATCAACACCGCCAGCACCAGAAACCTTGGCAAATCGCCGCCGCCGAATATCACCCGCGTCACCACATAAAGAACATGGGCAACGACGAGCCCTTGCATGAAGACGACCGGCCAAAGACTGATCCTCATGTGAAAAAACAGGATCAAGATCCCGTAATAGGGCGACCGGAAATTCGGCGCCTGGGTCGCGGCATAACCACCGGAATCGGGAAAAACCAGAGGAAATCCGTTAGTGATGGCCACCGCCGAGAACATGATCGCCACAACGATCAACGTCCCCGCGCTCGCTAATCCCCGAGAATTTAGGCCCAGCCTAGGCAACGTGATATTTGCCGATACGCTCAACGAATTCGCCCACACCCACCTGTGCCGGCCCCACGCGAGTCGGGCAGCCATAAGTCACCGCCATCTTAGCGGCCCCGCCTGGCGCCAGATACCGGAGATAAAGCGGTAGCGATATGCATAATGACGGCCCGTTCAATTCTTATATGCAACGCCCGCCATCGACTTCCAGGCACACCCCGGTAATGAACGCCGCGTCATCCGAACAAAGATACAGCGCCGCGTTGGCGATATCCGTCGGCGTGCTAAGCCGGCCCAGGGGAATGGAGGATACGAACCTCTCCCGCGCCGCTTGCGTGATCTCGCCGCCCATGAATTCCGCCAGCAAGGCTGTCTCGCCCGCCACCGGGCACAGCGCGTTGACCCGTATATTCTCGGCCGCCAGTTCCACCGCCATGGATTTAGTCAGCGTCACCACCGCGCCCTTGCTTGAATTATACCAGGCCAGCCCCGGCCGTGGCCGCAGCGCCGCCGTCGACGCGGTATTGAGGAACACCCCGCCGCCCTGGCCGCGGAATACCGGCAGCGCATGGACCGCCGCCAGATAGACGCTCTTCACATTGACCGCATAGATCCGCTCGAACTCGGCTTCGCTGGTATCCAGCATCGGCCCGGCGCGCTGGGCGATCCCGGCGTTATTGACCATGATGTCCAGCCGCCCGAAAGCCGCGACCGCGCCTGCGACGAGTTCCTTGACCGCGTCGCTGTTCGACACGTCCGCGGCGATGAATTGCCCCGTCAAGCTCTCCGCGGTTATTGCCGCCGCGACTCTCTCGCCGGCGTCCAGGTTGATATCGTTCACGATCACCTTGGCCCCTTCTTCGGCAAATCGTCTGGCGATCCCTTCGCCAAAGCCCGATCCGGCCCCGGTCACGATGGCTACTTTTTCCTCAAGCCGCATCAAAGCCTCCCATAAACGCTCGCAAGAATGTTTCGCTTCCTTTAGGTGTATGTAATGTATCATGCAAAGCGCAGCCCTATATTCTTAAAGGAGCGCGGCCTGTTGGCAGTCGTCGCGGAGTTCTGATGAAGTCGAATGATCCAAAAAAGGATGGTCCCGGTGGCAATACCGACAGCGATCGCCACTATCAAAGGGGTCTTTTGTCACGGCTGCGCGGATATTTTCTGGCCGGTCTGCTCGTCGCCGCACCCATTGGCATAACGCTTCTCCTGACCTGGCAGTTTCTTGGTTTTGTCGACCGCCGCGTCACACCGTTCATTCCGGCCGTCTATAACCCCAATACCTACCTGCCATTTGGTGTCCCGGGCATCGGCCTGATCTTCGCGATCATTATCCTGACCGTCATCGGCGCCCTGACCACGATGTTCATCGGCCGCACCTTCTTGAGCATCAGCGAGCGCCTGCTCCACCGCATGCCCATTGTCCGCGGCGTCTATGGCGCTTTGAAGCAGATATTCACCACCATCCTTGCCCATAAATCGGAGGCTTTCCGCCAGGTCGTCCTGCTGGAATACCCTCGGCGCGGCGTGTGGGCGCTTGGTTTCGTAACCGGCAACACCGAAGGCGAGGTACAGAACTCGACCGATGAAAAATTGGTCAACGTGTTTCTGCCCACCACCCCGAACCCGACCTCGGGTTTTCTTCTCTTCTTCCCCAAGGATGAGCTGATCTATCTCAGCATGACCGTGGAGGAGGGTGCCAAAATGATCATTTCCGGCGGCATCGTCACC
>QIGO01000066.1 GCA_003230015.1 Alphaproteobacteria bacterium
AGGGCGGCGCATCCGGCGCATCCTGGATGTCGCGATTGACGGCGAGAAGGCCGAACATGGACTGCATGTCGGTGAGGGATTGCTTGATCTCACGATAAACAAACCCGAGGAAATTTAGCGGCTGCGAAAGCTGGATCAAATAGGCATTCACAGCGACGAAGTCGCCCACGGTCATGGTGCCGTCAGCGACGCCGAAACCAGCCATGATCATGTTGCCGATCAGACCGGAGGAAATGATGAATCCCTGGCCAAGAGGTCAGGCTGCGAACCGCCATTTTCTCATAACGCTGGAGAGATTTGTCGTAGCGCCGGGCTTCATGTTCCTCATTGCCGAAATACTTGACCGTCTCGTAGTTCAACAGGCTGTCGATGGCCTTGGTGTTGGCCTCACTGTCGGATTTGTTCATGGCGCGACGGAATTTCAGCCGCCATTCGGTGACGGTCAGGGTGTAGACGATGTAGACGATAATGGTGCCCAGGGTGAGCAGGGTGAAACGGAGCCCATAGAGGGCCCAAAGGATGACCGAGACCATGGCGAGTTCGAGCAAGGTCGGCAGGATGTTGAAGAGCATGAAACGGAGCAGGAAATCGATGCCCCGAAGACCGCGTTCTATGGCCCGACTGAGGCCGCCGGTCTGACGGTCGAGATGGAAACGAAGGGACAGGCGATGGAGGTGGCGAAAGGTCTTGAGCGCGACAACGCGGATGGCGCGCTGGCTGACCTTGGCAAAAACAAAATCCCGCAGTTCTCCGAGGGCGCGGGAAAAGACCTGGGCCGCGCCATAAGCGAGAATAAGGGCGATCGGCACGGTCACGGCAACCTGGCCAGCATTGCCAGCGTCGCCGGTCAGGGTATCGACCGCCGCCTTATATAACAGGGGTACATAAACGATGGCGACCTTGGCCAGGACGAGCAAGGCAAGGGCTATAACCACGCGGATCTTCAGCTCGATCTCGCCGGCGGGCCAAAGATAGGGCATGAGCGCCCGGATGGCGCGGGTTTCGCTCTTCAGTCCGATCTGCTCTTGGATCTGGCTCATGGGAATTACGGCCTTTGTAGGATTTCGACGTGACATAGGCGCATAGGTGGCATTTACCAGATGGCGATATTTGCCACCAAACCTCGCCTTGTGTGTGGTATTGGCACCGCCCGTGTACGTGGTACATTCGCAACCCTGAAATAGAAAAATACCCACTATGGGTGCAATAGGGAGAACTACATGAAACCGAGAATCATGAGAAACGCCGCGCGTGGTACCGTTTTAGCGGTTGCGGCAGCGGTCAGCATTGGCCTTGCCGGGCCAATCGCCCAGGCACAAGAGGCGCGGGACTATCTGTTGGCGACGGCGAGCACCGGTGGCACCTACTACCCGGTCGGGGTAGCCCTGGCGACACTGACCAAGGTGAAGCTGCTGCCGAAGCAGAAAATCAACGTATCGGCGATCAATTCGGCAGGGTCCGGCGAAAATGTGAAGCTGCTGCGCGATAACGAAGTGCAATTCGCCATTCTGCAGGGGCTGTTCGGTTATTACGCTTCCACCGGCACCGGGCCGGTGGAAGCGGACGGGCCGCAGGAGAATCTGCGCTCCGTCTCCATGCTGTGGTCGAATGTCGAGCATTTCGTCGTCAAATCCGAATATGCCGAAACCGGGACGGTTTCCGACTTCTTGAAGTTGCAAGGCAAGAAAGTGTCCATGGGCCGGCAAACCTCCGGCACCATCGGATCGAACCGGATGCTGATGAAGAATCTCGGCGTCGATATGGACGCGTCCTATGACCTGGCCTTCATGGGCTATACGCCGAGTGCCGAAGCGCTACAAAACGGCAATATCGAAGGCATGAGCACACCAGCCGGCGCGCCGGTGGGTGCGGTGACCCAGGCACTGGCGGCTCTTGGCGACGATGTGACGGTGTTGGATTTCACCGATGAACAAGCGGCCCAGGCCGACGGCGGATTTGGCCTATGGACACGGTTCGTGATCCCGGCGAATACCTATCCGGGTCAGGACAAAGACATCAATACAATCGCGCAGCCCAACTTCCTGGCCGTGCGCGCCGATGTCGACGAAGACGCGGTCTACCAGATCACCAAGACCATCTACGAAAACCTGCCGTTCCTGCAAGCCATCCATGGTGCGACCAAGGCGATGAGCCTGGATCGGGCCCTGGCCGGCCTGCCGCTGCCGCTGCATCCCGGCGCGTTGCGCTACTACAAGGAAGCGGGCCTCGATGTGCCAGAGAGCTTGATGGCGCAGTAGTTTATATGCCGGGCCGCTACCTTGGGCGGCCCGGCACTTACATCAGCCCATGACCGATACTCGCTCCGACGCCCCACCGCCCGAGGTGAAAGACCGGGAGGCCGCGTATGGGCGCGAAAATAGCGGCCTCATCAGCAAAGCGGTTTTCTGGATTGGGGTGGCGCTGTCGGTAGCGCATATCTATTTCAACAGTATCGGCACGCTTTCAACTCTGTGGCAGTCGGCCTGGCATTACGGCGGTCTGGGGCTGATGGGGGCGCTGATCTACCCAGCCTGGCGCGCCCGGACCGAGACATCCCGACAATTGGCCCTGGCGATGGACATCGCCATGGGTGTGCTGCTCGCCGTCGGCGCGGTCTATCTGGCGGCGCAGGAAACGGCGATCTACGACCGCGGCGTGCGCCTGAACACAATGAACTGGGTCGTCGGCATTTTCGTTATCATTACCGCCATTGAGCTGACGCGGCGGACGACGGGCTGGATCATTCCGGCCCTTATCGTGATCAGTCTTACTTATGTGACCTGGTGGGGCTCGGAAATCGGCGGCGTGTTCAAATTTTCCGGCCTGTCGCCGCGGACAGTGCTGTTCCGCAGCATCTATGGCGATGAGGCCATGTTCGGCACGATCGCGCGGATATCGTCGACCGTGGTCTTCATGTTCATTCTGTTCGGCGCCTTTCTGGTGCGCTCGGGTGCCGGCGAGTTCATCATCGATCTGGCACGCGCCGCGGCGGGACGCCTGGTGGGCGGGCCCGGCCTCGTCGCCGTGATGGCCTCGGGTCTGACGGGGACGATTTCAGGCTCGACGGTGGGCAATACCCTGTCCACGGGTGCGATTACCATTCCATTGATGAAGCGCAGCGGCTTTCCACCGAAGTTCGCGGCGGGGGTCGAAGCGGCGGCATCGACCGGCGGGCAACTGATGCCGCCGATCATGGGTGCGGGCGCCTTCGTCATGGCGAATTTCACACAGATCAATTATCTGAAAATCGTCGCCGTGAGTTTTCTGCCGGCGGTGCTGTATTTTCTCTCGGTGGCGTTTTTCGTGCGCATCAGTGCCAAGCGTTTGAACTTACGGACTGTCGATGAGGATGCGCCGAAAATCGGGGCCATCCTGCGGCGTGGCGGCCCCGCCTTCCTATTGCCGATCATTCTGCTCGTCGTGCTGTTGATTAAAGGGTTCACACCGACATTCGCCGCATCCTACGCGATCATCGCTGTGGTGGTCGCGTCCTGGCTGACACCAAACAAAATGGGACCGAGGGCCGTTGTCGAAGCGCTGGCGCTGGGCGCCCGTAATATGGTGCCCATCGGGGTGCTGCTGGTGGCGATCGGGCTGGCCGTCAATGTCATCGTAACCACCGGGATCGGCAATACGCTGTCGCTGATGATCTCGCAATGGTCGGATGGGAACCTGCTGATCGCCATCGTGCTGGTGGCGCTGGCGTCGCTGGTCCTGGGTATGGGGCTGCCGGTGACGGCCAGCTACATCGTCATGGCCGCGCTGTCGGCGCCGGTGCTGTTCGAGATGATCGCCAACGCGCAGATGGTGGATGTGATGGCCGCAGGCAACCTGGCGGAGGAGGCGAAGACGATCTTCCTGCTGGTGGCGCCGGACAAGGTCGCGGCGCTGGGGGCACCGATGGCGGCGGTCGATGCCAAGGCCCTGCTGGAACTGGTACCGCCGGACTTTAGGCGCACCTTGCTGGAACAGGCGCTGAGCCCGGAAACGCTGATCACGATTTTACTATCGGCGCATATGATCGTGTTCTGGCTGTCGCAAGACAGCAATGTGACGCCGCCGGTCTGCCTGGCGGCGTTCGCGGCGGCGGCGATCGCCAAAACGCCACCCATGGCGACCGGGCTGACGGCCTGGAAAGTGGCCAAGGGGATCTACATTATCCCGCTGCTATTCGCCTACACACCTTTCTTGAGCGGGCAACTGGATCAAGTGTTGCCCATATTCCTGTTCGGCGTGCTGGGTGTCTATGCGCTGGCCGGGTTTCTCGAGGGCCATCTGGAGGCACCGGTGGGCCTGGTTAGCCGTGCCATATTGCTGGCCGTTGGCGTGGCGCTGATCTGGCCCAGCGGGCTGGTCATTCAACTCGCCGGTGCCGGCGTGTTCCTGGTGATCTTCGTGCTAAACAAACGCAAGGACGCGCGGGCAATCGGCTAGCCGGCGGTTGCTGTCGTACTGGCTTGCTTGGTCAGGGCCGTGATGTCTGATGCCGTGAACCGTACCACGAAGCGATTGAGCGAAGTGAGGTCGGCGTAAGTTACAGCCAAGCGCGGCCTCCCTTAGTTAAATTTGGAGAACCACCATTGGTAGGCCATTGGCCTATTCTTCTATTGACAATAAGTAGGCCAATGGCCTACTTATTGTCATGGATAAGGAAATAAAGGTTATCGAATTCGGCCGGTTTTCGAAACAGGCGGACAAGCTTTGGACGAAAGCCGAAAGGGTTGAATTTATTGACTTTATTGCCAAAAATCCGCTATCCGGCGACTTGGTCCAAGGTACCGGCGGCATTCGGAAGGTCCGTTGGACCCAGACAAAACGAGGCCAAGGTAAACGCGGCGGCACACGAGCGATGTACTACTACCTAGCTAAGGGCATGACCATTTTCCTGCTCGCCATTTACGGCAAGGGAGAGAAGGTGGATTTGACGACGAAAGAGAAAAAAGCATTGGCACTCGTTGCACGTGATCTGAAGAAGTCTGAGGTTTGATATGAGCAAACTTGGAGAAGATCTGATTGCCTCGATGAAAGAAGCAGTCAAATACCAAAAAACCGGCCAACTTGATGGCGGGCGTATCCACAAGGTCGTTGTAACCGACGTAGATATTCGCGCCCTTCGCGCAAAGCTTCGGATGTCTCAACGAGAATTTGCAACGGCCTTTGGTGTGAGCCTTGAAACGCTGCGCAATTGGGAGCACGGCAAGCGTAGGCCAGAAGGCCCCGCGCGTACATTGCTGACCGTGATTGACCGGAATCCAAGGGCGGTATTCGAGGCCCTGCGTGCGACCTAAGCGGCCTCACCGGCCAGCTGGCCGCCTAAGCGTTGTTGATCCGCGGCGGTGGCGGCTACCGTGGAGTTCCCCCGGTTTGATGGACACACTTTGACCTTTAGAGGAGAGTGTCCCGAGCCAGCCCATGGTTGCCGCTGCCAGGGCCGGCGGCTACATTCCGGCGCTAGTCATAAGGCTTAAGAGGGGCATCGTTATGGATATG
>QIGO01000010.1 GCA_003230015.1 Alphaproteobacteria bacterium
CATGGGCGGGTTGCTGGCCGAGAGCCTGGCCGACCAGGGTGCCACGGTCACTTTGGTAACACCGGCGCCGCTGGTTTCGCGATGGACGGAGAATACCCTGGAGCAAGCGAGGATTCAGACGCGTCTGCTGGAGAAAGGGGTGAAGATCATTGCCAATCATGATCTCGCGTCGGCTGACGAACGGGTGTTGAAAATCGCCTGCGTTTTTACCGGCAAGATTCGTGAATTGGAGGCAGACGCCCTAGTCCTGGTGACGGCCCGCGATCCCCGCGACGCACTATTGAGCGATTTGCGGGGAGATGACCGCGCGGCCAACGGTCTTAGATCCTTGGTGGCGATCGGTGATTGCCTGGCGCCTGGAACAGTCGCCGCGGCGATTTACCTGGGGCATCTGGCGGCGCGAAACCTGGAAGGCGAGCCTTGGGACGCCGGACTGTTCAACCGCCGATAAAGCCTAGTTGTCGGTCGTTTTTTGTCCAAGTTGCTGCCATGATACGGTGCCCGCGAGAGCAAAACCGGGAGGCAAAGTCATGCGTACCAACCGTCGAGTTTTTCTGCGCAGCGGTGTTGCGCTGGCTTTTAGTAGTCCAATGATCGGCGCGGCCATTCCGGCGTTGCTATCACGCAAAGCCTATGCCGCCGGCGAGATTATCGAGAAGGCGGATTTGCGCGACGGGCAGGTCCGGCTGGCGGTCCCGGAGGGGTGGAATTATCGTTCCTTTGGCGCGACCGGCGATATCATGGCCGATGGTGTGGTCACGCCCGGCCGGCAGGATGGGATGGCAGTCTTCGCCGGCCCAAGTGGGCGCCTGCGCCTGGTGCGAAATCACGAGGAACGGGAAAGCGGCAAGCCGATCGGCGATGCCGCCAAGGCCTATGACGCCAATACAATCGGCGGCACGACGACGCTTGAGATCGATGCCAGGTCGCGCGTGCTGTTAGGCGACTGGGTTAGCCTCAACGGTACGTCCTTTAATTGTGCCGGTGGTGTGACACCCTGGGGGACCTGGCTGAGCGTCGAGGAAACGGTCAACGGCCCGGATGTGGGACCCGACTTTGCCAATAACGGCCCCGAGCATTTAGAACTGCATGGATTTGTTTTTGACGTGGACCCGCGTTGGGGGCCGGGAGAGCATAAAAAATCGGTGCCGATCCGCAAAACCGGGCGGTTTCCCCATGAAGCCTGTTCGTTTGACCCGGAAACCGGCATTCTCTACCAGACCGAGGATCAGTTCCTGTTTCCGTCGGGTATCTACCGCTATCGAACCGATGAGAATCCGGTGGCGGCGGGACGCCTGTTGGACGGCGGCAAGCTGGAGATGATGCGGGTGCGCGGGTCCAGTGATGCCGCCATACTGGGCGGCTTGCTTACCGACGGCGATGGGTTCGATATCGATTGGGTCGCTATTGACGAACCCGACCCGGCGTTCAGCAGATCGAATCCTGCGTCGAACAACGACGCCATCCGCGCCGTCAGTCTGCAGGGTTTCGCCAAAGGCGGGGCCAAATTCGCACGCCCCGAGGGCTGTTGGTTCGCCGATGGCGTGCTGTGGTTTGCCTGCACGCGCGGCGGCAGCTCCGATGCCGGACTCAGTGAGGCCGGAGATGGCGAGTATGGCGACGGGCGCGGCCAGATCTGGCGTTACGATCCGGCAGCGGAAAAACTGACGCTGGTCTTTCAATCGACCGACCCGGAGATCCTCGACCTACCGGATAACCTAACGGTTTCGCCCAGCGGTGCCGTGGTGATCTGCGAGGACGGCAAAGACGGCAACTTCGTTCGCCGGTTGAAAGCCGACGGTTCGATGGAGAATCTTGTCGAGAACCGAACCGAGCGGCCGGACGATGAATTCGCCGGAGTTTGTTTCACGCCGGACGGCGCGACCATGTTCGTCAATATCCAGGCAAAGAGCGGCCTGACATTTGCAATTTGGCGAGAAGACAACGCACCACTGGTGTAGGGCCCGCCATTTGGGCGGGTCTTTGGTGTGGCGGCGGCGCGGCGCCTTGATGGCGAAACTTGGGAGGCTAGCCTTCCCTAGCTCCCGGGCCGGTGTTACTCTACGCGCCAACAGGGCTCGTACCTGACTTCATCATAATGCTTGTTGATTCTGTCCCACCAGGAGGTCGCCGTCGTGAAACCTTACGAAGAAACGTGCGCACTATTTCGAATTCGGGAAAATACCAAAAATGAATTCGTTGCGATTGGGTCAGATGGGAACATTCTAAGGTGGGCAGCGAGCGATGGCGACGAACAGCTCTGGCTACCGATCCCTGCAGCAGACGGCAAAGTCAAGTTTATGACACCGATGAAGGGTAGTGCCGGCGAGTATATGGCGGTTGGCACGGACGGGAATATCCGGCGCTGGAAAAATACCGGCGGCAAGGAACAGGCGTTTAGACTTGTTAATCCGCTGCCGGGCGATTGGTGGGAAATTCAAGAGAGTACGCAGAGCGAGTATGTTGCGGTCGGAACGTACGGGAATATCTTACGATGGGGCAGAACCGGCCAAAAGGATCAGCAATTCAAATTCGAGCCGTGGCGACCAACACCTAAACCCGATTTGGAAACGGGCGGCCTGGCACCGGGACAAATCGACGACATACCTAGATTGGACAGCGAGGGTAAGGACCCGCCGGAAAGCTCTGAAACGTATTTTATCGCCGAGACGATTTTGCCGGCGACTGTCGTTAACGATGGTGACTTCAGTGAGATCTTGGCGCAAGTACAACAGTCGCCATATTACATATTGCGCCGTGAACAGTTTTGGGATCGCACTGGCGATAGAGGATTCTTGAGAGAGCACGCGGGAAAAACCAAAGAGGAATATAAGAAGGTCATTCGTTATCTAGTGACGAATACCGCCGGCCGGTCGTCCGAGAGCACGCTGGGTATTGAATTTGGTGTCAAAGGTGGCTATGCGCGAAGTTCAACGCTCGGTACGATATCTGTAGAGCTATCGACAAAAATCACTAATCAACTAAAAACCAAGGAGTATGAAGAGCAGCAGATTGAAAAGGAAACGACCTATGAGTTTAAGAGAACGTTGAAAGTGGGCCCTCCATTCAAGATCGTGGGGTGGTCACTGGTGGATCGCTATTCGATCATGCGAATAGATCGAAAGTTAGTCGCACAGTGGGAAGTGGCGCTGGACAATACGACTAAAGTGGATGGTTTTCCCAAAGATGTTACGGCGCCGTACTTGATCTGAACCCCCTATTCCCGTCGGCGTATTGGAGGGTCTGGGCGTGGCATGGCGTCAGACAAAATGCATGAAGGTTCTATTGATAACGTCGGCTTGGGCTCTACCGGCCTCCAAAGCAAATACCGTCGCGGCGAGGGCGTGGCGCGGGGTGGCGCCCTGGGTATTGGCGAATGTCGGATCGCCGGCGGCGAGGCGGAGTGCGACCTCGTCGACTATGTCCTGATCCTGGGGCGAGAAGAAACCAAGATCGCGGTAGGATTGGGAACCTAGCGAGGGGAGCGTCTGGTTAATCAGCACCTCCGCCGCCAGCCCTGCGGATGTCGCCATTTCGGCAACGGGGACGCGCGCTACTTCCACGGTGCCGCCAAGGCTCCAGACGATATCGGGCTGGCCGGGGTGCAGGGCCTCGAAACGCCGCCGGATCTGCCGGGCGAGGCCGGCGTGACCCGCATGCATGACCTCAAGGGCGGCGATGTTGAACTCGTTACGGATATAGGATGTGGGATGGGCTTCGGGGCCGTCGGCGATGGTCCCGGCCTCGTTAAAAACCTCCCAGGAATCGGTCTGAGTGAAGCCGATAATCTGCTGCAGCGCTACCGTGGCGGCACCGCCGCAGCTCAAGAGGCCGACGATATCGGCCTGGGACTCATTGGCCCAGGCCGTCCAAATCTTGGCGAGGAAGTCGGCGCCGGAATATTGGATTCGGTAGGGCACCCCAAAGGGGTTGAGATCGACATCGACATCCGGGATCGCCACTTCATTGTCCGTGACCGCGCGCCGCATGCGGGCGTCGAGGGCGCTCTCAACATCCGCGGGCAGGCCGGTGACCGATGCGTAGGTGTCGTGGCCGGCCTCGTGAGCCAGGGCCAGCCATTGCCAAACATTGTCGAAGGCGGCGTGGGGCAGGCTAATAATCGCAAATGGCCGGTTCCAACCGGGCGGATGGGTAAAATAGCCGGTCAGACCCCCCTGCCCGCCAAAGACAAGGGGTGCTGCATCGGGCGAATAGGCGATGTTGGCCGAGGGTACGCCGTCGAGAAAGCGCTGGAAAATGCTGCGAACCACTTTGTCGGCGGCGCGCAGCTCGACCGGCGTCACCGAGGCGTAACGCTGGGTCACCACGGCACGGTAACGATCCCAGAAATCCACCAGACCGCTTAGACCGCCGGGGTCGTTGGCCATATAGGACTGGGTCGCGACGGTGAAGAAAACCGCGAGCTTTTGCAGCTCGTCACCATATTCGGCGAGACCGGGCGTTCGGCGCGCGACCTCAATAACCCGCTCGACCTCCTGCAGGTCGACTTCGACGCGCCGATTGATCGTGGTCAGAAGGCCGTTCCAGCCGGTCTGATCGTTTAGGGCAGTGTCCAGCGTCGGCATCGTGTGCGCCTCGCAACGTTAACCGATGGATGATCAATAACGCCTTTGGGAATTATCCACAGATGCACCATCGCGATCTCCGTGAGGAGAAAGGATTGTGCCAAGCCGTGGATATGACGCTGTATTGAGGAGTTATTGCGGCTTTGTCGTGGGTCTTTTGTGGGTGCCCTTAGCGCAACGGCGAGAGGCCGCGGGTTATGCTGGGAGCCACATGGGTGCTGTTGGGGCGTTCGCAGCCGGCAGTGGGCCGTGGGGTTTTCATTAGTGACCGGTGCACCGGTGTACCTCAACCGTCACATGTACGATCTTGAGCTTCGACGGGATCATCGATTTGTATTGATCGGGTGTTTTGGGCCTGTCGCTGACGATGGCGATTTCCGCCGCAAAAATATTGTGACCGATATTCCAAATATGTAAATCCGTTATGCGGTCCGTCGAGTGCCCTTCAATTGACTCTCGCAACAAGGCGGCGTGTTGTTCTTCAGCTTGGTTGTCGAGCAAAACCCGCGAGGTCTCGCGAATAAGTCCATAAGACCAGCGTGTGATCAGGGCCGCGCCGACAATACCCATCACCGGATCGAGCCAATTGGCGCCCAAGTACTTGCCGGCCAGTAGTGCCACGATGGCTAGGAGTGATGTCAG
>QIGO01000151.1 GCA_003230015.1 Alphaproteobacteria bacterium
CAGTGGACCTCGCGGTCCACGTCTGCGCGGGCGCGCCGGAGGGCCGGCGGGCCGCTTGCGGCCGTCTCGTAGATCCGGGGCGGATCTACTCGGGGCGTTTTGTTCCGGAAGACCAGGGCGGCGGTGCTCAGAGGGTAAAAGGGCTTAGGGATTGGCCGATGGCTTTTTCCAGTTCGCGGTTGAGATCGGCCATCATGCCTTCGACCATCTGAAACCAGATCCGCTCACGCTCATTCAAGGTGACATTCTCCGGCACGGTGCGCGAGCGGGTGGCGGTGGCGGTGGCGTTGCCGCGTTGGCTGCCGGTGGCGTCGAAAATGGCGAGCTCGACGGCCAGCCTGGCGTCGTAACGCTCCGACTGATCCTTGATGAAAACGCCCTTCAAGCCGCTCGTCGGCTCCAATTTAATCTCGATAATCGACGCGTCCCTGATGGTGTACACGGCGCGGCCACCGCGGTTGCCGGCGGCGACCAGGCGGTCCTCGGCCCAACGCCTGGCGGCGACGGCGGGCTGGGCGGGGGCGCGATGCTCGACATTGGGGTCGCGCAGCGGCGGGCTGTAGGCGTCGACGATCTCAACCGCGGCAACATCGAGGCGAATGGGCGGCAAATGGCCATAGGTCAAGTCAGGGAAACCCGGCGCCGGCGCCACCGTAGTGCAGGCCGCAAGAAATACGCCCAGGCATGACAGAATCGCGACGCGCACCTTGACCCTGGCCATGGCGGGATCTCCTCGATATTCGGCGATTTTCGACGTGTCGCCGCACTCTGCCCAGTTAGCCAATGATTCGGCAATGGGCAAATTTGGGGCAGAGATCAGATCAAGCGTGGCGGCGGCAGCCGATAGACACGGCTGCAGAACTCGCATGTCACCTCGAGTCTGCCGTCGACGGCAAGCTCGCTAACCTCGGCGCGGGGCAGTGCTTCGAGCATGCTGGCAATACGCTCGCGGGAGCAACGGCAGCGGGCGCGCAACGGGCGCTGGGGGCTGACCCGCAGTCCTTCCTGATGAAACAGGCGGTAGAGATAATCATGAGCAGGCAAGCCTGGATCAAGCAGTTCCTCGGCAGTCCCCGTGGCCATGAGCATCATCGCCCGGCGCCAGGGGTCGTCGCCGTCGGTGGAGCGCAGCATCGCCGCCGCGGAAGATTCAGCCAGGCGCTGGAGCATGAGCCCACCGGCGCGCCAGACCTGCCCGCCCGCCCCGGCGGTTCGACCGGCGACCAGCATGAGCCCGGTGTCGAGCTGTGCGGACTGACGAAAATAGTGCTGGGCGCATTGGGTGATGGTGTCGCCACTCAACGCGACAATGCCTTGATAGCGTTCGGTGTGCTCGCCCTGGTCGACGGTGAAGGCCAGACGTCCGTCGCCGAGCAGGCCGCGGACAGGCGGGCTGCCGGCGCTGCTATCCCGAGAGGCTGCCGCCTGCCAGCCGCGGACAGAGTCAGCATCGTATTTGGCATAACCGCGCAGGTCGCCGGTGCTGGCAATATCGGCGACGACCAGCGGCACCGGGCCGTCGCTTTGAATCTGGAGGATGAAAATGCCGTCGAATTTCAAGGCACTGGCCAGGGTTACCGTCAGGGCCAGGCACTCGCCAAGCAGAGTGGCCACGGGTGCCGGATAATCATGACGGGTGAGGATCTCATGGGCGGTCCGGCCAAGGCGGATCAAGCGGCCTTGTAACGCCTTGCCCTGGCCGCTCGGCTCGATGCGGAAGGGCTGAATCAGGTCGTCGTCGGCACGGGCCCGGTCGGCAAACTCAGCTTCCATGGCCGGGGCTATCAGCGCCAAGGCACCATAACAAAATGCCCTTTTGCGCGTGCAGGCGGTTCTCGGCCTCGTCCCAAACCACCGATTGCGGCCCGTCCATGACCTCAGCCGTTACTTCCTCGCCGCGGTGGGCGGGCAGGCAATGCATGAACAACGCCGTGGGTTTGGCCCGCGCCATGAGGTGGCTGTCGACGCGATAGGGAGCGAGTAAATTGTGGCGGCGCTCGGTCTGATCGTCGCCCATGGAAACCCAGGTATCGGTAGCGATCAAATCGGCGCCCGCGGCGGCGGCCTGGGGGTCGGCGGTGACCACAATATCGGCGCCAAGGCCGGCGGCCCAGTTGAGATCTTCAGCACGGGGGGAGAGCTCGGGCGGGCAGGCAATCCGCAGGGTGAAACCGAGACGCGCGGCGGCGTGGATCCAAGAGTTGGCCATATTGTTGCCGTCGCCGGTCCAGGTGACGATTTTGCCGGCGATGGCGCCGCGATGCTCCTCGAAAGTCATCAAATCGGCCATCACCTGGCAGGGATGAGAGCGATGGGACAGGCCATTGATGACCGGTACACCGGCATTTTGCGCCATCTCGCGGGTGCGCTCATGATCAACGGTGCGCAGCATGATGGCGTCGACATAGCGCGACAAAGTGCGCGCGGTGTCGGCCACGGTTTCGCCGCGGCTCAACTGGGAGCCGGCACTGTCGAGGACAACGGCGTGGCCGCCAAGCTGGGTTATGGCGACTTCGAAGGATACCCGCGTGCGGGTGCTCGGCTCCTCGAAGATCATGGCCAAGGTCTTGCCGGCCAGCAGAGGTTCGGGCCGGGCCTTGCCCTTCCGTGCCACCGCGAGGGCGAGGACGTGCCGCAGGGTGGCGGTCTCAATGTCGCTGAGATCGAGAAAATGCCGCAGCCTAGCCATTGTCCGAATCCCAGGCGCTACAGGCGGCGGCGATCATGGCGGCGGCGGCATCGACTTCCTCGGGCCCGATGATCAAGGGCGGCACAAAGCGGACAACATTCTCGCCTGCTGGTACACATAACAATCCTTGATCGCGCAGGCGGGTGGCAAAATCGGCGTTGGTCCGGTCTTCGGCAACGCGCAGGCCCAGCATCAAACCCATGCCGCGCACATCGGTGATAATCCGCTCATGGCTGGCGGCGATTTCGGAAAAACGTGTTTTCAGACGCGCCGACATGGCGACAACATTGTCGAGAAAACCGGCGGACAACAAAATATCGAACGTGGCATTGGCGACCGCCATGGCCAGCGGATTGCCGCCGAATGTGGTGCCGTGGATACCCGGAGCCATGGCGCTCGATACGCGCTCGGTGGCCAGACAAGCGCCACAGGGGAAACCGCCGGCGATGCCCTTGGCGGCGGCGAGAATGTCCGGTTCAACGCCGGACCATTGATAGGCGAATAATTTACCGGTGCGGCCGAATCCGGTCTGTATCTCGTCGTAAATCAAGAGGATGCCAAAATCGTCGGCGGCCTGGCGCAGACCCCGGAGATACTCGGCGTCCATGGCGCGGATGCCGCCCTCGCCCTGAACCGGCTCGACCATAATGGCCGCCGTCTGGCCGCCGATGGCGGCGCGCAACTCATTGAGATTGCCAAACGCGACCTGGTCGAAACCGTCGACGGCGGGGCCAAACCCTTGGGTGTATTTGGGGTTGCCGCCGGCGGCGATGGTGGCAAGGGTGCGGCCGTGAAAGGCGCCCTGAACCGTTACCGTGCGAAAGCGCTCAGGCGCGCCATTTTCGGCATGGTAGCGGCGCGCCACCTTGAGGGCGCATTCGACGGCCTCGGCGCCGCTGTTGCAGAAGAACGCGGCGTCGGCAAATGTCGCGGCGACAAGGCGCTCGGCATAACGGGCCTGCTCTGGAATCTCATAGAGGTTGGAGACATGCCACAGGCGCTGAGCCTGTTCGGTCAAGGCGGCGACGAGATGGGGATGGGCATGACCGAGGCTGTCGACGGCGATGCCGGCGGCGAAATCGAGATAGCGCCGGCCATCGGTGCCAAACAAATACGCCCCTTCGCCGCGTTCAAAAGCGAGGGGTGCGCGGGCATAAGTCGGCATCGTGGCGGTCACAGCGGTTCCTCGGTATTACGCCGGCGGGAAAAAGGCCGAGACTATCGTGAATGTCAGGGGGGCTGTCAACGTGCCCGGCCTCAAGCCTTAAGCCGGTAACCGGTGGCGAACATGCGGTAGGTGGCAAAGAACAAGGCCAAGTCGATCACCAGCATTATGGCCACGCCAAGCCACGGGTCGGTGTCGGCGTGACCGATGAAACCAGCGCGAAATCCATCGATCATGTAGAAAAACGGGTTAAAGCGGGCCGCCGTCTGCCAAGCCTCCGGCAGCCGCTGGATCGAATAGAAAGTCCCGGAAAGAAAGGAAAAAGGCATGATAATGAAGTTCGTTACCGCCGCCATATGATCGAATTTCTGGGCCCAGATGCCAGCCATGATGCCTAACAAAGACAACATCAACGACGCGGCAACGGCATGAAAAACGATAAGGGCGGGATTAGCCAAGCCGATGGGGACGAATATCAACATGGCAATGGCGGTGGCAATGCCGACAATGATGCCGCGTGTGACACCGCCGGCGGCGAACCCCACGGTTAATTCGCCGGCGGTCAGGGGCGGCATCAGCACGTCGACGATATTGCCCTGAATCTTGGCGATCATCAGCGAAGACGAGGTGTTGGCAAAAGCGTTCTGAACCATTGCCATCATGATCAGGCCGGGGGCGAGAAACTCAACAAATGGGGTGTCGCCGACAGTCCGGTTGGCGCCGCCCAAGGCGACATTGAATATGGTGTAGAACATCAGCGTGCTGACCACCGGGCCGGCGATGGTCTGGCTGAAAACCTTGATGAAGCGCTGGACCTCCTTTAGGTACAAGGTCCACAGGCCACGCCAGTTCACCGGCCCGATCTGAGGCGCGACAGGCCCCGGATGGGGCCGGGCGGGCGGGCGGGCGCCGACAAAAGGTGTCTCAGACATAGCAGCATGCTCCATGATCGGCAGCGCACATTATGAAGAGTATCCGCAGGGTGCAACGAAAGCGGTCACTGCATCAAAACCGGCGAATTATGCGTTGAGTGACAGGGTTAGAGCACGGCCCGACACGGAGAGCCAGGACCGAGGACAGCGTCGCCAGCCACGCAAGCCAACGCCGGCGCGGCTGGAAAGAATAGCGCTGCATTATCTCGGCCGTTACGCCAGCTCGGCCGAAACGCTCAGGCGGTTGCTGCGGCGACGGGTGGCGCGCGCCGCGGCGGTGACGGCGGTGGATCAAGAGGAAGCGGAAGGCTGGATCGCCGAGGTCGTGGCCAAATTGCAAAGACTGGGGCTGCTCAACGATGCCACCTATGCCGCCGCGCGGG
>QIGO01000006.1 GCA_003230015.1 Alphaproteobacteria bacterium
TCCACCTCGCCGCTCATCCGGTAGAACTCCATGACCTCTGGCAGTTCCGCTGCCACTGCGGCGAATTTTTCCAGCCACCCAAGGCTGTGATCATCGGTTTTTATGGCCACGAACACGGTCACGCCGACCTGCAGCTTGTCAGCATCCAGCAAGGCCACGCGGGACCGGACCACGCCGGCCTCCTCCAATTTTTGGATCCGGCGCCAACATGGCGTCGACGACAGGCCGACTTGTTCTGCAATCTCGGCGATCGGTCGGGTCGCATCGGCCTGGATCTGGTCGAGAATCTTACGGTCGATGGCATCCATGGATTTTGTTCCCATGATTAGTGGCACAATCGGGAACACATCCTACGAATTTCAGGTATCTTGGCAACTGGCCCCTTCTAGGGCTGGCTCCCGCGCCATGCGCCGGACCCGGTTGACCACCATTTCATCATGCAGCTGACCGATCATGCGGCTGCCGGTGGTCACGAACATGAACGGCAAAATCCCATGGATCAGGCAGGCGACGCCGCCAAATACCAGGCGCCAGCCAAAGCTCGTCGCGACGGCCAAATGCTCGCCGTAAGTCTCGTTAACCGAAGCGGGATGCTCCGAAAACGCCTTCTTGAGTGAATCAGTGATCATCCCAAGAGCATACTGGTGTTGTGTGAGAGAAAAGTTGCGTATTTCCCAGTGATATCCGGAAAAATAGATAGGAGTTCCACGGTTTATTAGATTTGAAGAAAATCATGCCACGGCCAATTGGCCTTGACCTTCCAGCGGCTGGAAGCTCAATATACAGGCGGAAGAGGTGACGCCCATGAATATTGGCCAGGCGGCAGCCCAGGCGGGCCTGCATGCAAAGACGATCCGCTACTATGAAGACATCGGCTTGATCCTGCCGGCCGCGCGCGGCGCTAACGGATACCGCGACTATGGCGTTGAAGATCTGCATGTCTTGCGTTTTGTTCAGCGCGCCCGCGGCCTTGGATTTAGCGTCCGCGATTGCCGGGACCTGCTGTCTCTCTATCACGATCGCAACCGCGCAAGTGCCGACGTCAAGGCACTGGCCGAACAACGGATCGCCTCGATTGAGGTCAAGGTCGCAGAATTGCGGTCCTTGGCGGCCACCCTCAGCCATCTCGTAGAGCGTTGCGCCGGCGATGACCGCCCCGATTGCCCTATCCTGGACGATTTCGCCGAAGCGCATCACGCGTAAAAGAGAATAGGCAGAACCGGGCCACGGATCGCCCCGTCGTCACAGACCGCCGGTGCTGCCCATGAGCCTTAGGTCTGGGTCGGCTGTCTCGAACGCATTACGGTTGCGTAAAGCAAAGCTCTGAACCAGGGCTAGTCAACACCGCAAGAACGCAAATATTCGGCACTATTTCCCACGGGCGCGTTGACTATTGGACAAATTTCAGACTATCTGAATTATATCCAAAAACGACAGCGGATGACGCGTTCATGCGCGTGTGCGCACATGGACATGCATCAGAACAGGGGGGGCGAGAAATGAAACTGACCCGATTTGGTTTGGCTGGCGCGATCCTGATTGCGTTTGCAGCACCGGTACAGGCCCAGGAGCTGCGTTACGCATTCCAAGGCGATATAAATTCCATGGACCCCTACTCCCTTAACGAGACATTTTCTCTCGGCACCTTGGGCAACGTCTATGAGGGTTTGGTATTGCGGGGTTCGGACCTCTCCATCCAGCCCGGGTTGGCCGAAAGCTGGGAGATTGTTGAACCCACGCGCTGGCGGTTCAACCTGCGTCAAGGCGTAAAATTCCATGATGGCCGGCCTTTCACCGCCGATGACGTCGTTTTCTCCTATCAGCGCGCCCTCAGCGAGGGGTCGGATATAAAGTCCAAATTTGCTTCCGTGGCCTCGGTCACCAAGATCGACGACTTCACCATTGACATCGTCACCAATGCCCCGAACCCAATTCTGACTTCCGAATTCGAAAACTGGCTCATCATGTCGAAGGGCTGGGCTGAGGAAAATAACGCCGAGCAAGCCGAATCGGCGGCGGGTCAGGATGAAAGCTACGCCAACCGCAACGCCAACGGCACTGGCCCCTTCATGTTGGTAAGCCGCGAGGCCGATGTCCGCACCGTATTTGAGGTCAATCCCAATTGGTGGAACAATGCCAACAAGACGCACAACATCACCAAGGTCACTTTTACGCCCATTGGCTCCGACGCCACTCGTGTCGCTGCCTTGCTGACTGGCGAACTCGATATGGCCTACCCGATCCCCGTGCAGGATCTTAGCCGTGTTCGCGATGCCGATGGCACCGATGTTCTGGTTGGGCCGGAAGTTCGCACGGTCTATCTCGGCTTTGACCAGTTCCGCGACGAACTCTTGTATTCCAACGTCAAGGGCAAGAACCCGTTCAAGGACAAGCGTGTTCGCCAGGCTATCTATCAGGCCCTCGATACCCAGGCCATCAAGGACAAGGTCATGCGCGGCGCCTCGAACCCCTCCGCGATGATGATCGCCCCCGGCATTATCGGCTACAACCCCGACCTCGAGCGCCTGCCCTACGACGTCGACGCGGCCAAGAATCTCTTGGCTGAGGCCGGCTATCCCGATGGTTTTCAAGTCACCTTGGACTGCCCCAATGATCGTTACGTCAATGACGAGGCGATCTGTCAGGCCACGGTCGCCATGCTTGCCAAGATCGGCATCACGGTCGATCTTCTGGCACAGCCCAAATCGATTTATTTTGGCAAGATTTTGGCGCCGAATTTGGACACCAGTTTCTTCCTGCTCGGCTGGCAGCCTGACAGCTTCGACTCCTGGAACCCGCTCGCCAACCTCTTTGCTTGCCCGCGCACCTCGGCTGACGAACCGGTATGGGCCGAGGCCTCTCGAGGCGAGGTCAAACAGGGCAAGTTCAACATTGGCGGTTACTGCAACCCCCGTGTCGATGACCTGACCTCCTTGATTCTCAGCGAGACCGACCAGGAGAAACGCGCGGCCTTGCTTGACGAGGTTTGGCAGATCACCATCGACGACATTGCCTATGTTCCCCTCCACCAGCAAGCTGTGTCCTGGGGCATCCGCAAGGGTGTCAGTCTTCAGCAACGCGCCGACAACGTCTTCAAATGGCGCGACGTGACGCTGCCATAGGCCCCATATTCTAGATCCAGAGCCGCCTTCGGGCGGCTCTTTTTTCTCCTTCGGGCCGGGCCTTGCAATTGCTGCTGTTGCGGTTTACCGCGCCAGTGATACAAGACGCCTTCGTGGCGCCGCCGTGCGCTTCTATCTCGACATAGGCAAGGTGGGACGGGTCCTTTGGCCGCACATAAATACATCTACGTGATGAAGCAGCTCGGCAAGAGCCATGGCACCCGCAAGGTGCTGCAGGACATTTGGTTGAGCTTCTTCCCGGGCGCCAAGATTGGTGTTCTTGGCGCTAACGGCTCCGGCAAGTCCACGCTGCTGCGTATCATGGCGGGTCTCGACGTGGAATTCCAAGGCGAGGCTTGGGCCGCCGATGGTGTCAGCGTCGGTTTTTTGCCCCAGGAACCCGATCTCGATGCGGCCAAGGATGTCGCCGGCAACGTCATGGAGGGGGTCGCCGCCACCAAGGACCTGCTTGACCGTTTTAATGAAGTCAGCCTGCGATTTGCCGAAGACCTCAGCCCGCAGGAGATGGACGCGCTGATCGAAGAGCAGGGCGAGCTGCAAACCCGGATCGACGCCGCCGACGCATGGGACCTCGACCGTCATGTCGAGATTGCCATGGATGCTTTGCGTTGCCCGCCGCCCGACGCTGATGTAGGCAAACTCTCCGGCGGCGAGCGCCGCCGTGTTGCCCTTTGCCGGCTGCTGCTATCCCGGCCTGATTTATTGCTGCTCGATGAGCCCACCAACCATCTCGACGCGGAGTCGGTCGCCTGGCTTGAACGTTTCCTCCACGACTATGAGGGCACTGTCGTCGCCGTTACCCATGATCGATATTTTCTCGACAATGTCGCCGGCTGGATCCTCGAGCTTGATCGCGGCCGCGGCTTGCCGTTTGAGGGCAATTACACCGCCTGGCTGGAAGCCAAGAGCAAACGTCTCGCCCAGGAGGAAAAGCAGGAAGGCGCACGCCAGCGCACCATTCGCCAAGAGCTTGAATGGGTGCGCCAAAGCCCGCGCGCGCGTCAGGCCAAGAGTAAGGCGCGTTTGGCCGCCTACGATCAGCTCGTCGCCGCCAGTCAGGATCGCGCCCCGGACAAATCGCAGATCACCATCCCCTCCGGACCACGGCTGGGCGACTTGGTGATTGAGGCAAGACATCTCGGCAAGGCTTTTGGCGATCGGCTGTTGATTGAAGATTTATCCTTTAAGATTCCGCCGGCGGCAATCGTTGGTGTTGTCGGCCCCAACGGCGCGGGCAAGACCACTTTGTTCCGGCTCATAACCGGGCAGGAGACTGCCGGCGCGGGGGAAATCCGCATTGGTGAGTCGGTTAAACTTGGCTATGTGGACCAATCCCGCGATTCCCTCGCCGCCGAATGCACGGTCTGGCAGGAGATCAGCGGCGGCCTTGACGTTGTCCAACTCGGCAATCGCTCGGTGCCATCGCGCGCCTATGTTGCTGGTTTCAACTTCAAGGGTTCGGACCAGCAAAAGCCTGTCGGCCACTTGTCAGGCGGCGAGCGCAACCGCGTCCATTTGGCCAAGATGCTCAAACAGGGCGCCAACGTGCTGCTGCTCGACGAACCCACCAACGATCTTGACGTCGACACCTTGCGGGCGCTTGAGGAAGCTTTGCTTGACTTCGCCGGATGTGCCGTTGTGATCAGCCATGACCGCTGGTTTCTTGACCGCATCGCCACGCATATTCTGGCCTTCGAGGGTGAAAGTCAGGCCATTTGGTTCGAAGGCAACTACCAGAGCTATGAGGCTGATTACAAGAACCGCCACGGCGCCGAGGCTGGCCAGCCCCATCGCATCAAATATAAACCCATCCACCGTTAGAGCACTTTTGCTCTAACCGGCATGCCTGGACAATCGCAACATGATTTAATCCAACAAGCCGGAGCACAAGGGGTGAGCGGAGTTTGCGCTAGAGATTTTTCCGTTCAAACGGATCCGTTTGAACGATTAGAAAATGCGCAAAAACAACAAGCTAGAGCACATGGAGTGAACGCAAGTGAATGGAAT
>QIGO01000201.1 GCA_003230015.1 Alphaproteobacteria bacterium
ACGCCGGCGCTGGCGGCGCGGGCGAGTACATCGTCGATCTCGTCGACAAGGTCGGGGAACTCCAGGTGGCAGTGGCTGTCGACCAGCATTCCTCAGCCCTGATTCGGTTCAGGCCCGGGCGGCCTGGGCCAGGGCGAAAAACACATTCAAAACAACCTGTTTGCGGTCGAGGTTGACGCTATCGGCACGGGCAAACAGGGTGCGCGTTTTCTCCCATACAGTGAGCCAGGGATCAAGGCCGTGGGCAAGCAGACGGGCGCGGATCTCCTGTTCCCGGGGCAGAATGGCGGCATCGGTGCGGCGGGCACCGGCGCGGATCAAGGATGTCAGCCACCATTGCAGCAGCTCGGTATAAGTGCGGTAGGGCACCTCCCCTTTGGCGCCGACGAATCCGTCGGCTAAGGCCATGAGCCGTTGGATGTCGAGATCAGGCAGGGCGGCCATGATGTCCAGGAGGTCGCGGTAGACGGCAAGGCCGCCGCGTTCGATCAAGGCCAAGGCGCGGCCCGGGCTGCCTTCGGCCAAACGGGCGATGATGGTGAGATCCTCCGCGGCGAGATCGGCGGCGGAGGTGTGGGCGGTAATGGTTTGGCAAAGCTGGCCGTTGGTCAAGGGACGCAGAGGTAGCGACCGGCAACGGGAGCGGATGGTTGGGGGGAGCCGGCTGGGGGCGTGGCAGACAAGCAAAAGCAAGACTTTCGGTGGCGGTTCCTCGAGCAGCTTGAGCAGGGCATTGGCGGCGCTGACGTTCATTTCGTCGGCGGCGTCGATCAGGACCACGCGCCAGCCGGCTTGCACCGCGGTTCGCCGCAGGAACGGGCTCAAGGCGCGGATATCGTCGACGGTGATTTCGCCGCGTAACCTGGGCGGCGTGCTCTTTGGATTGAGGCTACGGCGGACGAGGCGGCAATCGGGATGGGCGCCGGCGGCAATTTGGCGAAAAATGGCACCCTGAGGGTCGACGGCCAAGTCTGCCGCTTGTTCGTCCGCCCGGGCGCTTAGGGCGTGGCGGGCGATGCGCCACGCCAATGTGGCCTTGCCGATCCCCGGCGGGCCGGAAATAAGCCAGCCATGGGCCAGGCGCCGACCGGCCCAGGCGCTGGCGAAGGTCCGCACGGCGGTGTCATGACCGGTCAAGGTCGCGGTATGGCGCGGGGCCTCAATCGCGGCGATGATTTCGTCGCTCATTGGCGTGGGGGCGTTTCAGTCTGGTGAAAGGTGTTGGTCATCGGGTCCGGGCCGCTGTTTGCGCCGTGTTTCGACATATTGGTCGAAGGCGACCGCGAGGACCAGTATGACACCGATGATGATCTGCTGGATGAATGTGGAAACATTCATCAAAACGAGGCCGTTGGTCAGCACGCCGATCAACATGGCGCCGATAACGGTGCCGAATATGGTGCCAAATCCACCGAACAGGCTGGTGCCGCCAATGACCACCGCGGCGATGACGGTGAGTTCGACCCCAAGGCCGGCCACGGCTTCGGCAGAATTTAGCCGCGCCGACAAGACGAAGGCCGCCAAGCCGGCAAAAAAGCCGCTGATGACATAGACCAGAAGCGTAACCCGGCGGACGTTGACGCCGCTCATCTCCGCCGCCTGGGCATTGCCGCCGACCGCGTACACATGCTGCCCGAATTGAGTATAGCGGAGGACAAAATGGGCGATCAGCGCGAATAAGACAAAGATGACGACTGGGACCGGCAATAGAGTGCCGAACAGCCTGGCCTGGCCCCACCAGGTGTATGCGGGGTCGAAGCCACTGATGGGACCGCCGCCGGAAAAAAGCAGCGCCGCACCGCGAAAGGCGGTCAAGCCGCCAAGGGTGACGACAAAAGGCGGCACCCGGAGCCGGGTGACCGCCAGGCCTTGGATGGCGCCGCCGGCAAGGCCGATGGCGATGGCGGCGAGAAGTGCCAGCCAAAAAGGGTTGGCCGCAGTGACGCTGGCGCCGACGGCAAAACGGTCATCAAGACCGCCCTTGGCCACGGCAGCACCAACCAAGCCGGCAAATGCCAGCAGCGCGCCGACCGACAGATCAATGCCGGCGGTGAGGATGACAAATGTCATGCCAATGGCCAGCAGACCGGTAATGGATATCTGCCGCATGACATTGAACAGGTTGAAAGGTGAGAGAAAACGGGGTTCAGCGATGGTGAAGGCGATCATCAGCGAGATCAAGAATATGAGGGGCGCAAACCGTCCCAGCACATCTATCATGTCAAAGCGCCGGACAAGTTTCGTCGTTATCACCGGCTGCGCCCTCCCCCACTAGATCGCGCCGAAACCCGCGGAATCGGTTGATTGTCAGCAAAAAGACCGAGGCACGATGGCACGTCCTTGGCGCGCCATCGTGCCTCGGTCTGGTTCTATTGCAGTTCGCCCAGGCGCTCTGCCTGGTCGATGTTTTCCTTGGTTATCATGAAGGGTGTCAGCAAAGTGACGCTAGGGGGCTTGGTGCCGTCGCGCAGGAACGAGACCAATTGCTGCATGGCGCCACGGCTCTGGCCACCGGGAGACTGTTCGACGGTGCCGACCAGATCGCCGGACTGGACCGCGCTCAAGGCCTCGGGCAAGGCGTCGAAGCCGAGGATCGGGATGCTCAGGCCGGCATCCTTTACGGCCACGGCAGCGCCTAGTGCCATGTCGTCGTTGGCAGCGACTATGACGTCGGGCGGGTTATCGAGGCCGGCAAGACCAGCCTCGGTGACCGAGGCGCCCTTGTCGCGGGCAAAAAAGGCCGTTTGCTCGAAGACGAATTTGTACTTGTCGGACAAGCCGTCCAAGACGTTATGAACACCGGCGTTACGATCGATGGCCGGGCTGGCGCCGGGTTGGCCCTGAAGGTTGAAGATGGTGGCGCCGTCGGGGAACATCTTCATGATTAGATTAGCCTGGGCCTCGCCGCCGAGAACATTGTCAGCGCCGACATGGGCGAGAATGCCCGGCACGCCTTCGACGCGGCGGTCAATGGTGACCACCGGAATGCCGGCATCGACGGCCTGCTGCAGTGCCGGCGCCAGGGCTACGGCGTCCAAGGGGCTGATGATGATGCCATCGACGCCACGGGTGATGGCAGCCTCGATATCCGCCGTCTGCTTCGGGGCGCTGTTCTGCCCGTCCGTTTCTAGCAAAGTGATGCCGCCGAGTGCCTCCGCTTCGGCCTGCAGCTGCTTCTGCATATGGACGAAGAAGGGGAATTCCAGGCTCGGTAGCGATGTCGCGATGGTGAGTTCTTGAGCGTTTGCAGGCTGTGCCGTTAGCGCGCCGGCGACAATCGCCGCGGCCGCAAAACCAATACTCTTGCGCAGCATGATTTCCTCCCGAATTTAATAGGTACAATATTGTATGATTATTAAAGCTCACGCATGAGGCCTGTGCAAGACTCATGCGCGGGCGTTAGGCGAGCCGCTGTTGGACCGACCGCCAAATCGCGTCGGCGACAGTTTGCGTGGGTGCGTCGGCAGGGATGACGACGCAACGGCCGGGATCCCGCTTGGCAATGTCCAGGAAGCCGGCACGCAGGCGCTGGTGAAACTCAAGGGGCATTTTTTCGTATCTGTTCTCGGCCGGGCCGCGGGAAGTGGCGCGCTGCAAACCCAACTCCGCCGGGAGGTCGAGGATGATCGTCAGGTCGGGGCGAAAATCGCCAACGACGAGGCGATAGAGCTGTTCAATGGGCTCGCGGCCAAGGCCGTGGCCATAACCCTGATAGGCCATGGTGGAATCGGCGAAACGGTCGCTGATGACCCAGTCGCCGCGGTCGAGGGCCGGCCAGATGGTGTGCAAAAGATGCTCACGGCGGGCCGTGAAATGGAGCAGGGTTTCGCTGGTCGCGTCCCAGCGGTCCGGCGCGCCGGCGACCAAGAGGCCGCGGATCGACTCGGCGGCCGGTGAACCGCCGGGCTCGCGGGTCTGCACTATGGTGCGCGTGCCGGCGGCGAGGCGCTGGGCAAGGTGGCGGATTTGCGTGGTTTTGCCGGCGCCCTCACCGCCTTCGAATGTGATGAACCGGCCGCGTGTCACTCGTCTTCCCGCAAGCCGCTAATTCGCCGACGCGCCGAACACTAGATAGCCCAGCGCGCCGCTGAGACGGCCGAAAAAGTTGAGGCCGTTAACGTCGGCGTCAGCATAAAGGGGCAGTTCGATCGGCGTGATCTCCGGGCCGGTGATGACGAGAGAGGCAATTTGGGTGCCCTTAACAACCGGTGCCGGGATCGGCCCATCGTAGGATACGGCGACTTTCATGCCCTTGCGTGCCTTGCGCGGAAAGGTGATCGTCAGGTCCTCATTGAGGACGAGCGGCACACTGCCGGCTTCGCCAAGCCAGATCTCAGCCTCCTCAACGACTTCGCCGGCTTTGAACAATGGGTAGTTGTCGAATTCACGCAAGCCCCAGGCGATCAGTTTTTCCGCCTCCTCACCACGGTCACGTACGGACTCGAGCCCATTGATGACCATGATCAAGCGGCGGTCGCCTCTTTTTACCGACGCCGTTAAGCCGTAACCGGCTTCGTCGGTAAAGCCCGTCTTGAGCCCATCGACGCCAAGTTCCTTGTATAACAACGGATTGCGATTGCCTTGCCGGATCTCGTTGTAGGTGAAAGTCTTCTCGGCAAACATCGGGTAATATTCGGGAAAGTCCTGGATCATGTTCTTGGTAAGGATGGCGAGATCGCGGGCCGTGGTCACATGTTCGGGGTTGGGCAGGCCGGTCGCATCGCGAAATACACTGTCCGCCATGCCCATCTTGCGGGCCCTTTCGGTCATCGCCTCAGAAAAGGCTTCCTCGCTGCCGTTCAGTGCCTCGGCAATGGCAACGGACGCGTCATTGCCCGATTGGACGATGATGCCGCGCAGGAGGTCCTCGACAGTGACCTGGGTGCCAACTTCGATAAACATTTTTGAACCGCCGGTGCGCCAGGCCTTCTCGGAGATGACGACGGTGTCGTCCATAGCCAGGCGCTTGTCACTCAGGGCTTCGAAGACCAAGTAGGCGGTCATGATCTTGGTCATAGAGGCCGGAAACATAAGTTGGTCGGCATTTTTTTCGAAAAGAGTGGCGCCGGTCTCGAAGTCAACCAAGATGGCCTGCTTGGCTTTGGTTTCGAATGACCATGCGGGTTGCGGGTGCCGCCGCGACTGTGAGCGCCAAAGCGACGCTGATCGCGGCGAGGCGAGATATCAGATGTTTCTTGGCCATGGCTATACTCGATCCTTGTACATTGGGTTTGTCGCAGTGGCCTCGGGCAGGTGTTATTCTACAACAAGTTGGGCGTTTGAAACGCCGGCTTCGGCGACTTCGGCAAGCAGGGCGTCGGCCGATCGGACATTGTTAAGCGGCCCAAGACGCACGCGATAGAATTCCGCCTCGCCGGTCCGAACGCGGCTGATACTGGTGGTGCCCAAGTCGAAGAGCTGATCGCGCAGGCGCAGGGCGTTGCCAAAATCGCCAAAGGCTCCCACTTGGACGAAGATTTCCGATGTCTCAATTGGGAGAACGGTTACTTCGGTTGGCAGCAGCGGTTGGGCTAGTGTCGTGCGCGGTATGGCGGCGGCCGTCT
>QIGO01000060.1 GCA_003230015.1 Alphaproteobacteria bacterium
ATCGGGAATATTCGATCAAATGTACGACGCAGTGATGCGGGAATTGGATCATTTTGAGCCCGTCACGACTTTTTCAGCAGCCTGCTAGAGCACATGGAGTGAGCGCAAGTGAACGGAATTTGCTCTAGCGCCAAGCATAGCTGAGGTGAGCCATGATTCCCAATCAGCTACCATCGTTGAACTTCGGCCTCGGCGACACCGCCGACATGCTGCGCGACACGGTGCAGAGCTTTGCCGCCGACCACGTTGCCCCCCGCGCCGACGAGATCGACCGCAGCAACAAGTTTCCCCGCGACTTATGGCCCCGGCTTGGTGAACTCGGCCTGCTCGGCATAACGGTCGGCGAGGATTTTGGCGGCGCCGGCATGGGTTATCTGGAGCATTGCATTGCCACCGAGGAGATCTCCCGCGCCTCGGCGTCCGTCGGATTGAGCTACGGCGCCCATTCCAACCTCTGCGTCAACCAGATCAGCCGCAACGGCACGCCCGAACAGAAAGCCCGCTACCTGCCCAAGCTCATCAGCGGCGAACATCTCGGCGCCTTGGCCATGAGCGAGACCGGCGCCGGCTCGGATGTCGTCTCCATGCGTTTGCGCGCCGACAAACGCGGTGACCGCTACATCCTCAACGGCACCAAGATGTGGATCACCAACGGCCCCGAGGCCGACACCCTGGTGGTTTATGCCAAGACTGACCCCAATGCCGGCAAGGACGGCATCACCGCCTTCCTCATCGAGAACACATTCGCCGGTTTCTCCACCGCCCAAAAACTCGACAAACTCGGCATGCGTGGTTCGGACACCTGCGAGTTGGTCTTCAACGATTGCGAAGTCCCCGCCGAGAATGTGCTCGGCACGGTCGGCAAGGGCGTCTCGGTACTCATGAGCGGCCTCGACTATGAACGCACCGTTCTGGCCGCCGGCCCCTTGGGCATCATGCAGGCCTGCATGGATATCGTCGTCCCCTACGTCCATGAGCGCGAGCAATTCGGCCGCCCCATCGGCACATTCCAGCTCATGCAGGGCAAGCTCGCCGATATGTACACCACCATGAACGCGGCCAAGGCCTATGTTTACGCCGTTGCCGCCGCCTGCGACCGCGGCGAGACCGCCCGCAAGGACGCCGCCGGCGCTATTTTATACGCCGCCGAAAGGGCCACCTGGATGGCGCTAGAGGCCATCCAAACCCTTGGCGGCAACGGCTACATCAATGAGTATCCCACCGGCCGGCTTCTGCGCGACGCCAAGCTCTACGAGATCGGCGCCGGCACCAGTGAAATTCGGCGCATGTTGATCGGCCGCGAATTATTCGAGCAATCCCGGTGAGTCAAGATATGCCGACAGCCCTCATCATCGGCGCCAGCCGTGGCATCGGACTGGCGCTCACCAAGCTATATGCCGCCGATGGCTGGCGCGTCCATGCCACCCACCGCGCGTCCGAGCCACCACCGGCACTGGCAGGGCTGGCCGGCGACCTTGAGTATCATCGCCTGGACGTGACCGACCCCGCGCAAATCGACGCTCTGGCCGCCAGCATCGGCACCGCACCGGTGGATTTATGCATTCACAACGCCGGCATCGGCGACCTGAAAACCGATTTCGGCGCCCTCGATGCCGCGCGCTGGCTGCAAGCTCTGCACGTCAACACCGTCGCCCCCATCATGGTCGCCCAGGCCCTCATCCACCGGATTTTGGCCAGCCGGGCCAAGACCATCGTTTTTATCTCCAGCAAAATGGGTTCCATCGGGCTTAACGATGGTTACGGGGCCCCCATCTACCGGTCGTCCAAGGCCGCTCTCAACGCCGCCGTTCGTTGCCTTGCCAACCAATACCGCGCCCAACGGCTGATCGCTGTTGTCATGCATCCCGGTTGGGTCAGGACCGATATGGGCGGACCCGCGGCCACTCTCTCGCCCGAACAAAGCGCCAAATCTATCCGCGATGTAATCGCCGGTTTATCCCACCAGGACAGCGGCCGGTTTTGGAACTATGACAGCACCGAACTAGCCTGGTAGGCCCGCACCCACGCAGGATCGACACCCATGCCCGCCCCCCTCGATTTCTATTTTGATTTCTCCAGCCCCTACGGCTATCTCGCCTCCTGTCGCATTGACGACCTCGCAGCACGGCATGGCCGCAAGGTCAACTGGCGCCCATTTTTGCTCGGCGTCGCCTTCAAACTCACCGGCGCCACCCCGCTAACCAGCCAGGGCCCCAAGGGCGACTATGCCCTGCACGACTTTGCCCGCACCGCGCGCCGGCTTGGCGTCCCATTCACCATGCCCGACGGCTTCCCGTTCGCCACCGTCGCGGCGGCCCGGGCATTCTATTGGCTGCTCGACCGGGACGAAGACGCCGCCCATGCCCTGGCGCGCGCCCTGTTTGACGCCGCCTTTGTCCGCGGCCTCAATATCGGCCCCGCCGACACCGTGATCCAGATCGCCCGGGACCAAGGCATCGACGGTGATGAGCTACGCGCCGCCCTGCAAGACGCCGGCGTTAAACAGCGCCTGCGCGACCAGATTGAGTTAATAATTTCTTACGGTGTTTTTGGCTCCCCCTACATCATCGTTGACGGCGAGCCCTTCTGGGGTGTGGACCGGCTTCCCCATATCGACCAGTGGTTGTCGGAGGGAGGTTGGTAGCGTTTAGTTTCAATAGGTTAGTCAAGTCCGGGCGGTTTATTCGATGTTAAAGCCTATTCCTCACAATCCGTCTGGACGTGTTCTGGCGACTATTGGAATCAGGCTCAATGGGCCCAAAACCCAATACAGGCTCCATTCTCCTAGTGAAAACCAGGATTGCGCTGGCAACGATTGGTGTGAGCGTTGCTGCCCTCTTTCTGCTTGCCTTCATTTGGGTACAGGATAGCAACACAAGACTCGAATCCGCCCGTCAGACATCCATTGAACACGCGCAAATGGCTGCCGAGCGTTCGGCCCAGGCCTTTGCGGCGATAGAGACCACCTTGGGTGTTTTTACAAGCCACATTGAATATGTCTTGGCAACGACCGGTGAGCTTGCGGCGCGATCGGACATGTTCAAGAGTATGTTCGTCGGTGCCTTGGAAGATCTGCCCCACTTGGCCGCCATTACCATCATCGATTCCAAGGGCAATATTATACTCACTGTCGGCGGCAATCGGGCCGAGACACGGCCGGCCGCTCTTGCCGAATATCTGCGCCTTCACCGCACGACCGGCACGGCCTCTTTCCACCTGGTCGAAACCTCGCCCGATCAGAGCTCCACCGCGTCTCTGATCACCATCACGCGCCGCATCGACGATTCAGCCGGCAACTTCAGCGGTGTCGTCGTCGCTAGGGTTGCGGCCGAACTTATTATGGACTTCTACGATGTCACGACAGGGAGCGGCAGATTCGGCGCCGCCCTGTTGACTGAGCAATCCCGCGTCTTGTCGAGCAGCGAGAAATTCTTGGGCTCGGCCGGCAATCTCCTGGGCCGGCAGATCGGCTTACGGCCGTCGCCGCCGGGGCGCGACGCCCTGCCCAGTGTCGAGGTCGGCGAATCCCAAGTGGCCAGCGGTTACATCGCCGCCGCCGTCCCCATTGCAGATTGGCCGCTCACCGCGTTGGTGGCTTACGATCCCGCGACGGTCCTAAGGTCGAGCATGGGCATACGGTTCGGCCTTACCGCCGCGGCCGTGATCGTCATCTTCGCCGGCATTATGGCTTTCTTGATCCTCAGCCGAAATTACGGCAAGCAGCACAATGCCATCTTGCAGCTCAAGGAGAACCGGCAAGAGTTGGCTCACCAGGTTTCCGAGCTGGAGGATAGCAAGAAGCGCCTGGAGAAGCAGGGCAACCAGCTCAAGCACATGGCCGATGAGTTAATTCTTGCCAAGCAATCGGCTGAACAGGGTAACCGCGCGAAATCCAACTTCTTGGCGCAGATGAGCCATGAGCTGCGCACGCCGCTCAACGCCATCCTGGGTTTTTCCGAGATCATCCGCGATCAGGTATTCGGCGCCGACTGCCCCGAACGTTATGCCGGCTATGCCGATGACATCCACAGCAGCGGCCATCACCTTTTGGATATCATCAACGACATCCTCGATCTGTCCAAGATCGAGGCCGGCAAGATGGAATTGAACGAGCAGCCGGTCGACGTCGGCGAAGTCATCGAAGAGGTCCGGCGCATCCTGGCGCCGCGCGCCGACGACAGTGGTCTCGAGCTTATTTCGGACTTGCCGGACACCTTGCCCGAGGTCAAGGCCGACCGGCGTAGTGTGAAGCAGATGCTTATCAACCTGGTCGGCAATGCGATTAAATACACACCCAGCGGCGGCAGGGTCACGGTTTCGGTAGCCATTATTGACAGCACTTGCCGTATCAGCGTGGCGGATACCGGCATCGGCATCTCCCAGGAGGATTTGCCCAACGTCCTCTCGCCCTTCGGCCAGGTTTCGGCCGTCGACCGCAGCAGAGGCGGCACCGGTCTGGGCGTGCCCATAGTCTCCGCCATGGCCCGCTTGCATGGCGGTGATTTGCAGATTGAGAGTGAGCCCGATGTTGGCAGTACTTTTACTGTCACACTGCCAAAAGAGCGGATAATAAGCCTCGTCAGCGCCGCCTGATCCCGTTGCCTCGAACAGCCTCCATATTCCCTTTGCGCTTTCTCGATTCGCCGGCCAAGCTGTTGCCACCATCGAGCGAGCGCCCATGCCGGTTCTAGACACCACGATCGACACCGCCTCCGAGCAATTCGCCAACAACGACAGCGCGTTGCGCAATCTTGTCGAGGATTTGCACAAGACCGTCTCGCATATTGAGTTGGGCGGCGGCGAAGCGGCCCGCACACGCCATGCCAAACGCGGCAAACTCCTGCCTCGCCGGCGCATCGACGCTTTGTTGGACGAGGGCTCGCCCTTCTTGGAGCTGAGCCAACTCGCCGGCCATGGGCTCTATGATGAAGACGTTCCGGCCGGCGGCATTATCACCGGTATAGGGCGGATCTCCGGTCGCGAATGCATGCTGGTCGTCAACGACGCCACGGTCAAGGGCGGCACCTATTTTCCCATTACTGTCAAAAAGCATTTGCGCGCTCAGGAGATCGCCCGCGA
>QIGO01000052.1 GCA_003230015.1 Alphaproteobacteria bacterium
CCGGCCCCGGTCTTCAGGCCGAAACGCCCCAATTCGCATAGCCTGTCGGCCAGGTGAGGATAGCGGTCTTCGCGCCGCCGCAGCGCCGCCTGGGACTGACGGATCCGCCAACCGATATCCAGGCCCGCCAGATCCCCCACCGCCAGTGGCCCCATGGGCATACCGAAATCATACAACACCCGGTCCACTTGTTGTGGCGAGGCGCCTTCCTCCACCAGGAACACCGCCTCACGAACCATCGGCGCCCGGCTGCGGTTGGCCACGAACCCCGGGCAAACCCCGGCCAACACACCAACCTTCCCCAGCCTCTTGGCCAGCCTCATGGCACTCGCCACGACGTCTTTGGCGGTTTGCCCGGCCCGCACCACTTCCAGCAGCTTCATGACATGCGCCGGGCTGAAGAAATGCAGCCCCAGCACATCCTGGGGACGCCTGGTGGCCGCCGCGATCTCATCCACATCCAGGGAGGAGGAATTGGTTGCCAGGATCGCCCCGTCCTTGCAGATACCGTCCAGCCGCCCGAATATTTCCTGTTTCAGCGCCATTTTTTCAAACACCGCCTCGATCACCAGATCGCACGCACCAAGGCCGTCGAAGACCAGGCTCGGTTCGATCCGCGCCAGACGATCGGCCATTTCCCCCTGGTCGATATGGCCGCGTTTGACCATTGACCCATAATTGCCCCGCAGCATGGCCATGCCCCGGTCCAGAGCTTGCCTGTCGCTCTCCACCAAACGCACCCGCAGGCCGGCATTGGCAAAGGCCATGGCGATCCCCGACCCCATGGTGCCGGCACCGACGATACCCACATCCTCGATGGCACGAACCGGTGTTTCACGTGGAATATCGGGTATCTTCACCGCCTCGCGCTCGGCCAGAAAGGCGTACCGCATGGCGCTTGCCTGCGGCGTCACGCGGATTTCCTGAAACGCCGCCGCGTCCGCCGCAATCGCCTCGCCGAACGGCATCGCCAGCCCGTTTTCCACACTTTCGATGGCCTTTAGCGGCGCCAGCTGCCCGCGCGCCCGGCGCCCGGCCAGTTGCCGGTACCGCGCCAAGGTCTCATTGGCCACCCCGGCACTCTCACCCCCACGGACCAGGGCACTGGTCCGCCGCAATGGCTTCCCCTCGGCGACCAGTTTCTCGGCCGAGGCGATGGCGTCTCCGAGCAAATCATCACCGGCCATGGCATCGATCAGTCCCAGCGACAAAGCGCGGTTCGCGGCCACCGGCTCCCCCAGCACAATCATGCCCAGCGCCTCATCCAGGCCAATCAGCCGCGGTAACCTCTGGGTACCACCACCGCCGGGAAAGACACCGATCTTCACCTCCGGCAGCCCCAAAAGGGCGCCGGCGGTCGCAATTCGAAAATGGCAGGCCAATGCCACCTCAAGCCCGCCGCCCAAAGCCGCGCCCCCTATCGCCGCCACCACCGGTTTGCCCGCCCCTTCCAAGGCGCCGCAAACCACCGACAAGGGCGGCGAGGCCGGCGGCCCGCCCAGGCTCTTGATATCCGCCCCGGCGATAAAAGCCTTGCCCGAGCCGGTAATCACGATCCCCGCCACCGCCTCATCCGCTTGCGCCTCGGCGACCCTATCGATCAGGCCCTGACGTACAACCCCGCTCAGCGCGTTAACAGGCGGATTAGCTATGGTCAGAACGGCAATGCCCCCATGCCTGTCAAAACCAACGCCAGCACCCATGCCATTCCTCCGATCATCCACGAAGACAGGCCATACCATACGGTTTAGGAGGCCCCTGCCAAGCACCGAACTGGCTGTCAGCCACGACCCGCCGTTTCATACAAACCTACGGCCCGGCTCGGCCGCCAAGATGCTTAACCCCGCCGAAACCATTGGCCGTTAGCATCCGCCCATAATCCGGAAATCGACAGGTAGGCATGTCAGAGTCCCAAATCGCCCATAGCCCACTCGAAGTGCCAGAATCACGATCCGATCATGATGTCATCGCCATAGAGCACGCCGCCGACGGGTCGGCAAAATTCGTTCTTGTGGAGTGGATGCTAGGTAACACTTGCACATATGCTTGCAGTTACTGCCCTGAGCATCTTCACGACGGAAGCGAGGGCTGGATTGATCTCAAGAGTATTTACGAATTCCTCGACCAGCTAGATCACCACTATCAAAGGAGGTTCGCCAAGAAGGTCTGGCTTCATTATACCGGTGGGGAGCCAACAGTATATCCAGATTTCCGTCGCCTGATACGGGCTTGCGCGATCCGGGGGTTCAAGCAGTCGGTTACCTCGAACGGTGTAAGGTCCCTTTCATTCTGGGAACAAGCCGTTCAAGATCTGGATTTCGTTGTCCTAACATTCCACGTAGAATTTGCAAAAGAGGATCACTTCAAAGCTGTAATCGACCTGCTACGGCAACATATTCCTGTGCATGTTAACATCACAATGTTGCCGGACAAATTTGAATTCTGCTCGGCCTTCGCCTCCGAGATCCGAGAGATGTTCGATAGTATTACGATAAATCTCAAACCATTGCGAGTGGAGTTCAGGCAAGAACTCTACCCATATACACAAGAACAATTGGAGTTCCTAAAGACCCCACTCAGACCACGTCAGCCTATCGAGGCCCACGGGCCTAGGTCTGTGATGGCCAAGACACATCGCGACGGGTCCCGCCATTTGCAAAGAGCAAATCTTTTTATCCTGAACCAAGAGAACACTTGGCATGGTTGGCACTGCGCGGCTGGACTTGAGAGGCTGTATATCGTACCGGATGGCACGATATACAGCGCGGTATGCCGAGTGGGTGGCCCAATCGGCAACGTTGGCGAGGCTGTAACTTTCCCGGAGCAGTACGCGATCTGCCCGCACAATACATGCAACTGTATCTCGGACATTCTTCTCACCAAGCTAAGATGGGATCACCCGATCGTCCGCCAAAAGTCCGATCGCCCGAATGCGCCGGTATCGATCGGGTCAGAGCCAGCTCAGGCGTAGTTTATGACGGCACCTTACAAGGACTTAGAGTATTGGCGCGAGCGTCACACTAAGCTTCGCGGCGACATTCGTTCTGTTGGTCGAATTGACAGGCCTGTCGCGGAGAACCTTTCCCATTCCAAGAGACTGACCAGCGCTATTCGTGAGGTCGCCTCCGACTTGAAACCTCTGAGTGTCCTTGACCTTGGCTGCGGAATCGGGCGCTTGGCGCAAGCCTTCGACTGCGAATACCATGGCATCGATGCGTCCGATGAAGCACTGGAGCAAGCGCGGGCAGCTTACCCTACGGGGCGCTTCACGTCATGCGACCTGGTGGAATATCCAGCCGGTGAAAAATACGATCTCGTTCTCGCTGCGTCCGTTTTTGTGCATCTTGTGGATGAAGAGCGGTGGAAGAGAGCGCTTTCGTTATTCTGCAAATCCATCGGCCGCGTCGGCCTCATCATGGACAACATTCCGCCAACAACGCGCCAACCCGCCCGCCACGTCATGGAGAGATCCACGACGGAGTATGATCTGGCACTTCGTACGCACGCAATGGCCTTCTCCGAACCGCTACGCCAGCGTTTTAATCACCTGGCCGACGCCTGCAGCATGAGCTTTGTCGAACCTGCTAGCGGCCACGAGATTGCTCAACAGGGATGAGCCGGGTCAGAACAGCATCCACCGATGGATCTTGCCGGACTACGCCTGTATACAGCTGGCACATGCCAGCTCGCTGCAACATCTGCGGCTCGTCCGATTTCACACCTGGTCCTGGTGGCCGTCTTGCCGCAGAGGTGCCACCGAAGTGCGCCGAGTGCGGATCTCTCGAGCGGCATCGCATCATCCGCGCGATCTACTTGGCTTTGCCCACCGCACTGCTCCAGAAATCGCGCGCGCTTCAGTTCGCAGGTGATATTAGCATAGACGCACAATGGTTTGAATCATTTGAGGTTTCCACATTCCAGCGGTTTAATCACCTGAACCTGGAGGACATTGATCGGCCAGACGGCAGCTATGATTGGGTGATATCCAACCACGTTCTCGAACATGTCGCCGATGATGCCCGCGCAATCACCGAAATGCTGCGCATAACCTCTCCGTCAGGCATCGTGCATATTAACGTGCCGATGCCGGCCTATTTGCTCGATACCGATGATTGGGGCTATCCCGATCCTGAGCGGCACCAGCACTACCGGCACTACGGCGGTGACTTCGCACTCCGGCTCAACCGTCTTGACCGACCGTTCCATTGCCTACAAGTGGTCGGGCGAGACGCTCACACCGACACCTACGACGTCCTGTACCTGCTGTCGAAGAACGATGAAAGCTTGAGCCACATCGGCCAGCGGCTGGCCCGCCGCCGCTTCGTGGTACTACGTAGCCGCTGAGCCAAGCATCCTTGGTCGGCCTGACACCAACAAAAACAGGCCAACGCCGCCTGACTTGGCCATTTCAAAAATGGTCGGGGAGAGAGGATTCGAACCTCCGACCCCATCGTCCCGAACGATGTGCGCTACCAGACTGCGCCACTCCCCGAAGGCCGCGCTGTAATACACCGGCAGACTAGCCATGGCAACGCCCCCAACTGAAGGGGCGCCGGCGCGGCGATCTCCTGTCCGTCAGCGCACCACCATCACCGACAGCGGCGAGTGGCGAACCACCCGCGCGGCGTTAGGCCCAAGCAAATAGTCCTTTAGTTCCGGGCGGTGCGACGCCATGACGATGAGGTCCGCGCCGATCACTTCGGCCACCCGGCCGATCTCGTGATAGATCGTCCCATGGCCGACTTCCAATTGCGCCGCAAGCCCTGGCGGCAACTCGTCCTTGGCCATCTTCGCCAGCGCTTGAGCCGCACCCTCCCGCATCGTCGTCTCATAGCCTTCGGGAAAGAAGGAGCCGACCACGGCCATGCCGAATTCCGGCACCACTGTCATCAGCGCCAGTTCCGCCCCAAAGGCCTGACACATGGCCACCGCGCTCGGCAGCGCACGCTCCCACGAGCTTGCCTGTTCCAGGTCGATGGGAACGAGGATTTTTTTATACATCGCCGCACTCCTATCCTGTCGCGGCGCCAAGTGCCTCGCGCCGGCTGCGTCTTCGTTTTTGCGCAAAATGCATGCCC
>QIGO01000146.1 GCA_003230015.1 Alphaproteobacteria bacterium
TGGTGGGATCCTCGATCCATGGCTGGGCGTTGTCCGTCAAAGTTGCGGCCAACCGGGCGCGGGGGACATCAAGCAAGGGCCGCAATATCCTGATTTGGCCGCGCTCATGAATCGGCGCCATGGCCGCAAGGCCGTCGAGGCCACTGCCACGGCCCAGGCGCAGTAAAAATGTCTCCGCCTGATCTTCGCGGTGGTGGCCAATCAGCAGGTGCAGAATGCCAAGGGCGGCACAATGCTGCTCCAGCAAGTCATAACGGGCGTCACGCGCGGCAGTGGGCAGGCCGCCTCGGGGGCGCGGCCCTGTCCACGTTAGAATCTTGGTGGTTAGACGGTGGCGGGCAAGCCAGCGCTTGACTTGGGCAGCCTCGCGCGCCGACTCGGTGCGGAGACCGTGGTCGACGACAAGAGCCGTGGCTGTGCCATTGCCAGCGCTGGCCCATTGTCGCGCGAGCAGCGCCAGGGCCATGCTGTCGGGCCCGCCGGATACCGCAACGGCTATGTGGGGACGGGATTCGAACGGCGCCAGTGCCGTCATCAGCGCGGCGAATTCCGGGGCGGAGACCGGTGCGGCTGTCGCCGTCGCGGCGGTTGGCGAACGCGAAGCGGGGTCAGCCACACCCGAGTCGGTCATGCTCGCGCGCCGCCCGCTGGCGGATGTTTGCCGATGCCTCGGGATATTCGCTGCCGAGCCGCGACAAAGTGATGCAGGCATCGTCCTTGCGATCAAGGTTGGCCAAAGCAAGACCCAGTTTCAGCAGGTTGTCGGGGGCTTTGCCGCTGGTGGGGAAATTCTGATAACCCTCGGCAAAAGCGCGCGCGGCATCCAGGTAGTTCTCGCGAACGTAGAATGTCTCACCCAGCCAGTATTGGGCGTTGCCAATCAGATTCGATTCCGGGTTGGCTTCAATGAAAGTGCGAAATGCCACCTCCGCACTGGCAAAGTCCCGGCGCATGAGGAATGAGCGGGCATAGTTGTACTGATCGGCCGGGGGACCATCGGGCAGGCTGATGCCGGCCGGCTCCGGTGCTGTTGCATTGCTTGGTGCCACCGAGGCTGTCGTGGTCGCGGCGTCGCGAATCTGGCTTTCCGTCAACGTGCCAATGATTCGAACCGTGGAACCGGGTTCGGCAACGCCTGTTGTGTCGCTTGGGTCTTCGGCCGCGGAAATGAGCGGCAAGCGGCCATCGGCGGCCAGGGGTGCGGCGCCGTCGCCGGAAACGAGCGGTTGACCGCCTTGCTCCAGGGTACGCAAGCGGAAATCAACGTCGGCGACGAGCTTGTCGAGACGCGAGGTCAACTGACGGAGATCGAAGGACATGCGTTCGACCTGGCCGGTCAAAGACCTCATCTCTTGCTCGAAGTCATCAATGCGCACTTGGATCTGCGATGCCGCGGCGTTGTTGAGGCCGCCGCTGGGCGCGGTTGACGGGGTCGGTGCCGGCGGCGGGTCGCCGCGATATACGGTACGCTCCAGAGAGAGCAGTTGGCGTTCGATGCGCGTCAGCGTGTCGGCGAGATTGTCTTGGGCCCAAGCCGGTGCTGCGAAGCCCACGGATAGGACAATCAGGGTGGCCAGCCTAGTGGGCGTAAACACCTTAGAATTCCGTCGCGGTGAAGAGAGGGTACGGGACCGAGACATGCCAGGCCCTCCTTGATGCGCCCACCCGGCCCGGGAGGCACTATTTCATGGCCAAGGCGACTATATCGGTTTTTTGGGCAAAAGTAAGGCGCCCGCGCGACATTCGCGCGCGGGCGCCGCGATGGCAAATAACAGACGTGGTTAGTTGACAGCCAGTACCGAGCGGCGGTTCTGGGAGTAGGCCGTGTCCGTGGAACCGATCACCGCGGGTCGTTCCTTACCAAAGCTGACAACTCTCAGCCGGTTCGGATCGATGCCGAGGGACACCATGTATTCGCGCGCCGCATTAGCCCGACGCTCGCCGAGGGCGAGGTTGTACTCACGTGTGCCGCGCTCATCGGCGTGACCCTCTAGTGTCACCGTCACGTTGGGATAAGTCTTTAACCAAGCCGACCAGCGCTCCACCGCCGCGCGCGACTCGGGCTTCAGACTGAATTTATCAAATTCGAAAAATACCCGGTCGCCAACATTGGCAACCAAGTCCGCCTGGCTGCCCGGCTCGGGCCCGGTACTCCGCGATACTTGCGGGTCTGGAGTGGCTTGAACCGCGGCCGTATCGGCAGCCCCACTCGATCCGGAATTGGCCGCCTCTTCAGAGGCCGTCGAACAGGCGGCGAGAACAAATGCCGCCGCGATCATAATGGGAAGTTTCAATCGCATCGATGACTCCTTAGCCGCGGGCTATAAGGAAGACCACGGGAGATTTGTTTAAATTTGGGACCCACCAATGTGGGCTCGGCCCCCCCGGCCAGAAGGTACACCCCCGTACCCGCTGCGGCGCTGAATATACTGCGGGCGAATCGGTGTTGCAAGAGTGCGCCTATGCTTTGCACTCAAGGTACCAACGGGGACCATGCGGGATCGGAACCGTCGAGGGGTGTGATGACTTCGCGTTCGTTGAAACCTGTTAGATCAATGGAGAATAGTCTGCTTTCACCGCCCTTGCCGACGGCGTCGGATGGTGTTTGGCGATAGAACATCAAGACTCTGCCATTGGGCGCCCAGGTCGGTCCTTCAACAAGAAAACCCTTGGTCAGCAAGCGTTCGCCGCTGCCGTCGGTACGCATGACGCCGATATGAAATGCGCCCTGGTATATTTTCGTAAACGCAATCAGATCGCCGCGTGGTGACCAGACCGGCGTGCCGTAGCGGCCCTGGCCAAAACTGATGCGCTGAACACCTTCGCCGGCGGCACTCATGATGTAAAGTTGCTGGCTGCCACCACGGTCGGACTCAAAAACGACACGGCGTCCGTCGGGCGAAAAACTGGGTGCGGTGTCGATGGCGGGATTTCGCGTCAAACGCTTGACCTGCCGGGTGCGTAAATCCATGACGTGGATGTCGGTGTTGCCTTGCTCCGCCAGGCTCATGATGACGCTGTTGCCATCAGGCGAGAAGCGAGGCGCAAATGTCATGCCGGGAAAATCGCCGAGGACCTCCTGCTCGCCGGTATTGATGTTGTACAAATAGACACGCGGCTGATTATTCTCGTATGAAAGATAGGTTATTTCCTGCGACGTGGTCGAAAAGCGCGGGGTCAACACGAGGTTGCTGCCATCGGTCAGGAATTGGTGACGGGCACCGTCGGCGTCCATGATCGACAAACGTTTGATGCGGGCGTCGGGCGGGCCGGTCTCGGAGATGTAGACGACTCGGGTGTCGAAATAGCTGCTTTCACCGGTGATGCGTTCGTAAATCTCGTCGGCGATCTTGTGGGCAAGGGAACGCCAGTTGGTTTGCACCGTGGTTAGGGTGACGCCGGACAAAGCTTGCTGCGAAAAAATGTCCCACAAGCGGAATTCGACACGCAATTGGCCATCGGCCGGGATGTCGGCGCGGCCGACGACCAATGCCTGCGCATTAAGGACACGCCAGTTGTTGAAGTTCGGGCGAACAAACAGATCCGTCGGCGTTTCAATGAAGGCGCGCGGGTCGACCGCGGTGAACAAACCCGAGCGTTCCAAATCAGCCGTGACCACGGCCGCGATATCCTTGGCGTACCGCGCGGCTTCGGGTTTGGCTTCGATAAATGCCGGAATGGCTATGGGCAGGGGTTCGACATTGCCGCGCGTGATGTCGATGACCAGCTCAGCCCTGGCGGCGCCGGCGATCTGCAGGGCCGGTAAGATTAGGGCGAGGATCAGTACGCGGTAGGCCTTGGTGATTGTTTTCATCTGTAGCCCAACATTTCCCTGGGGTCGAAGTTGACGGTTATATCCTTCCAATCTTCATATTTTTCGACTGGAAGCGCCACAGTATTGCAGCGATCGTTCAAAACAGCACGCAGCGCGCTTTCGGCGGCGGCCTTGTAATATCGGTCGCCCGTGGCGCGGCCGATATTCTTGATCCTGGCGCTGACGATCCTGCCGGTGGTGTCGAGTTGCAGGACCAGGGGCACGACCAAATCGGCCGCCCCCTGGGCGCCGACCGGCGGATTCCAGCACGGCCCGACGGTGCGCCTAAAAATCTCGCGATAGGCGTCGATCTCGGCGATGGTCGGCTCGCGGCGTGATTTGTTCGCAACTTGCGGGGTCTTTGGACCTTCCGGCGCGGTCGCCTTAACAACTTTGGTCCTTGGCGCCGGCGCATCGTTGTCCTTTGCCGCCAGGTCTTTGAGGACGTTGGCAAAGTCACGGCGCACCGGTGGTTTCGGTTTGGCGCGCGGCTTGGCCTGGGTTGATATATCCGGCTTGGGCTGCGGTGGCGGGTCGAGCGTGGGCTCGGGTTCCGGCGCGGGCTCTGGTTCGGGTTCCGGCTCCGGCTCAGGTTCCGGCTCAGGTTCCGGCGGTAACGCGGCGACCTCGATTTCAGGTTCCGGTTCCGGCTCGGGTCGCGGCGGTAGCGGCTCGGGCGGTGGTGGCGGCGGTGGCGCTTGGGGCTCAGGCTCGATCTCGGGCTCGACCTCCGGCTCCGGGGTGGTTTCCTCGGGGGCGGAGGTGATCGCGGCGATGGACACCAGCTCCACCGGGATAATGGTGGCGGATACGGGGGGGCCGGTGAACAGCTCGCTGAGGCCAAAATGAGCCAACAGGAAAAGCGTCCCGTGGAAGGCCAATGAAAGGACACCGCTGCCGCGCATTATCGTTGCCCGCGCCTCGCCTAGTGGATAAAATTCAATATATGGTACCCACACGACGGCTTTGCGGGTTCATCCGGCAAGGCGCGCGATGCGCCGTGATGCCATGGCATCACAAGTGTCGTGCAACGCAGCCGGTGAGATCGCAAAGCCGCCCTCCGGGTCGCGTATCCCGGCATCTGGGGGCGTCGAAAACCCTCGACGATGCTTTGGCATCGCCCACGGGCCCTCTCGTGCCCAGATGCCGGGATACGCGATCGTGTGGGTACCATATGTTGGATTCTATCCACTAGTTATTGGGGTCCGCCAGG
>QIGO01000107.1 GCA_003230015.1 Alphaproteobacteria bacterium
GCGCCGGACTACCGGCGGGCCGCGTTCGCGGCCGTGAGCTAGGTCCTGGTCGGACCTAACTCTTGTTTTTGTCGCTCACGACAGTGGACCTCTCGGTCCACGTCTGCGCGGGCGCGCCGGAGGGCCGGCGATGGGTGGTCTCCATGGCCCCCCATCAATTCGCGGCCGTCTCGTAGATCCTGGGCGGATCTACTCGGGGCGTTGTTTTTTCGTGGCGGTGCTGTTCTTGGACCAGCACTATGAGATGCGCCCGGATACGGGGGTGAGGGACATCCAGGTTTCGCCTTGGGAGACAACGCAGCTCACACCTTTGGGATTGGTGGCCAACAAGGTCCAGGTCGAGCCACTGGCGGTGGCGAACAGCTCGAGCACCGCGCCGCCCTGGGAGCGGCCGGTGGAGACCGGTGTCTCCGCGTAGCGCTTGGTCAGGATATCGGCGATGGCCTGACGCGGGCCGCATTTCGGGCCTTGCTGTGCATAGGCGGCATTGGCGCTGAGAAGCGTGGCGGCGGCACAGAGGGCGAGGGTGAATTTGCGGGTGTTGCTCAAGTTGGCCATCGGATTCTCCATAGTGCGTCGGCTTCGTTTGGCGAGGGGTGCGTTCTGCTGCCCTCTGGCTACCTACACGTATATCGAGGCCGGTATGGAGTTAACCGGTGGCGAGATGAGGCTATAAAAGTACCATCAGAATTGTTGCGCGCCGGCATCGTCGATGCCCTCATAGAGCCATGCCATGCCCTGATAGGCTTGCGCCGGGGCGCGGTTGCCAAGGGTCATGTCGCGCAGCTCGGCGGTGACACCGGCGGCATGATAGACATCGCCATAAAAGCGGGCGGTGAGTTGGACGCGACCGGTGCGCAAGTAGCGGTCCTGTTGGTAGGCCTGGAACGCGCCGGCAATGTCGCGGCCATGGCCAGTGACTTTGCCGGCCAAACAGACGGCGTCCTCAATGGCCATGCAGGCGCCCTGGGCGAGATATTGCAACATCGGGTGGGCGGCGTCGCCGAGCAATGTTACCGGACCCCGGCTCCAATGTTTGATGGGATCACGGTCGCACAAGACCCACATGCGCCAGGAGTCGATTTGCTCCAGCATGGCCTGGACACTGGCATGTTGACCGTCGAAATGTTGCGCCAACTCGGCGGGCTCGCCAAAAACGTCCCAGCCTTCCTCGTAACGATCGCTGTGGAAAACGGCGACGAGGTTAAAGATTTCGCCGCGGCGCAGAGGATAGTGGACGAGATGGGTCTTGGGACCGGCCCAGAGGGTGACATCGTTGTTGCGGGACGTCCGGGGCACCTGGGCGGTGGGTAACACGGCCCGATAGGCAATATGGCCGGAAACACGGGGCGGGCCGTCGCCGACCATTTGTTGGCGGATTTTCGACCATAACCCGTCGGCGCCGATCAATGCCGCGCCGGTAAGGGTCTTGCCAGATTGGGTGGCGACGCTGACCTGGCCGTCCTCGACCTCATAGCCAAGAATCTTCTGGCCGGTGGAAAGCTCGACCAAGGGTGCCGCCTGGCACGCATCGAGAAACACCCGGTGCAGGTCGGGCCGGTAGATGACGCCATAGGGATAGGCAAAGCGCGCGCGGAAAGGCCCATCCAGGGGAATGCGGGTGATTTGTTTGCCGCTGAGGGCATCCATCATCACCAGGGCGTCGGGAAAAACGGCGACTTCGTTGATAGCCGGTGTCAGGCCGAGGGCGGCGAACATCTTGAACACATTGGGGGCGATCTGAATGCCGGCGCCGATTTCGCCAAAAGTATCGGATTGCTCGATAACGTGGGTGGCGCGGCCTTGGCGGCTGAGCGCCAAGGCCGCGGCGAGACCGCCGATGCCGCCGCCGACGATTAGAATGGGCTGGTCGCTCACCATCTGGCTCCCGAGGTCTTAACTGACGGCATGATGCCGGGCTTGACCATTGCATGCATCTTTTCCATGGGAGTGCCAGGCGATTTGCGCGGTGGGGCAAATGGTTTACATCTATGCCATGGCTAACTCATCCGCCGCGCCCGCGGGCCATCGTCAGAAGCGACTCTATCTGATCGATGGCTCCGGTTTCATCTTCCGCGCCTTTCACGCGCTGCCGCCGATGACCCGTGCCGATGGCACGCCGGTGAATGCGGTCTATGGCTTCTGCAACATGATCCAGAAGCTACTCGACGACGTGGAAGAAGATGACGCGGTGGCGGTTATTTTCGACAAGTCGGGCCAGACTTTTCGCAACGAAATCTACGAAGAATACAAGGCTAACCGCTCGGAGACGCCGGAAGACCTGGTGCCGCAATTCCCGATGTTTCGCGAGGCGACCCGCGCCTTCAATCTGCCGTGTGTCGAGCAAAGCGGTTTCGAGGCCGACGACCTGATCGCCACCTATGCGGCACAGGCCCAGGGCGAGCGCGAGGTCGTCATCGTCTCCTCCGACAAGGATCTGATGCAGCTTGTGGGGCCGGGGGTGACGATGCTCGATCCCATGAAGAATAACGCGGTGATCGCCGAGCCGGAGGTGGAAAAGCGTTTCGGGGTGAGGCCGGATAAGGTGATCGACGTGCAGGCGCTGGCCGGTGACAGTGTCGACAATGTGCCCGGGGTGCCCGGTATCGGCGTCAAGACAGCGGCATTGCTGATCAATGAATATGGCGATCTGGAAACGCTGCTGGCGCGGGCCGAGGAGATCAAACAGCCGAAGCGGCGGCAGAATCTGATCGAGTTCGCCGAACAGGCGCGGCTCAGCCGGGTCTTGGTTGAGTTGCGCACGGATGTGCCGGTGGAGGCGCCACTAGACAGTTTCCATCGGCGGGACTTCGACCCGAAATTGCTCGACGCGTTTCTCGAAAAACAAAATTTCAAGGGCATCCTGGCGCGGTTCCGTGCCCGGTGGTACCGCGACGGGCTGATCGACGAGGACCCCAACCAAGCGGCGGTAAAACCAAAAGAACGGCGCTACGAGCTGGTTACCGAGATGGCCGATTTGGAAGGCTGGATCGCCGAAGCGGTGCGCCTGGGACGGGCCGCGGTGGCGGTGCAGACGACGCGGCCCGGCGATCACAATATGTGGGCGCGGCTGGCCGGCATTGCGCTGTCGGTTGAAGCCGGTCAGGCCTGTTACGTGCCGGTGGGGCATTTGCCGGCGCAGAAACAAGGCGATCTGGCCCTGGGGGGTGTGGCGGCGCCGGCGCTGGCACAAATTCCCGTGCCGGAGGTGCTGCATGCCTTGAAGGCGCTGTTGGAAGACCCGGCGGTGCTCAAGATCGGCCATAATATCAAACGGGACCTGATCATCCTGGGTCAGGAATGGGCGCGTCATCTGCCGGAGGAACCGCCGTTAGGGGCGCGGGCGCTGGACGATGTGATGCTGCTGTCCTTTGTCTTGGACGGCGGGCGCCATGGCCATGATCTGGCGCAGTTGGCAACCCGGCATTGCGGCCATGATCTGGCCGAAATGAAGAGCCTGGTGGGCACGGGTAAGAGCCAGATCGCCTTTGCCGAAGTGGCGATGGATTTGGCCTTGGACTATGGGGCCGCCGCCGCCGACATGATCGGGCAACTGCATGAGACGCTGAAACCGCGCCTGGCGCGGGAGCATATGGCCACGGTCTACGAAACCGTGGAGCGGCCGTTGGTGCCTATTCTGGCGCAAATGGAAACCGCCGGGGTGCTGGTGGACCGGGCCGAACTGGTGCGGCTGAGCGAGAATTTCGCTGGCCGTATGGCAAAGCTGGCGGCCCAAGCCCACGCCCTGGCCGGGGAGGACTTTAACGTTGGTTCGCCAAAACAACTGGGTGAGATCCTGTTCGATAAATTGGGTATGACGGGAGGCAAAAAGGGCAAAACCGGGGCCTATTCGACGGGTGCCGAGATTCTCGAGGATCTGGCCGCCAGCGGCCATGACCTGCCGCGGGTGGTGCTGGATTGGCGCCAATTATCAAAACTGAAATCGACCTATACGGACAGCCTGGTGGAGCAGATCCATCCCGATACGGGCCGGGTGCACACCGACTATGCGATGGCGGTGGCGCAGACCGGGCGGCTGAGCTCAAACGATCCGAACTTGCAGAATATCCCGGTACGGAGCGAAGAAGGCCGCAAGATCCGGCGCGCGTTCATCGCCCCTGACGGGCATAAACTGGTGTCGTTGGATTATTCGCAGATCGAGTTGCGGGTGGTTGCCCATGTCGCCGGCATCGCGCCGATGATCGAGGCCTTCGGCCGCGGCCAGGATATTCACGCGATCACCGCCAGCCAGGTCTTCGGGGTGGCCATCGAGGCTATGGACGGGGCCACCCGGCGTCGCGCCAAGGCGATCAATTTCGGTATTATCTACGGTATCAGCGCCTTCGGTCTGGCGCGTAATCTGGGCATTGGACGGGCCGAGGCGAAAGCCTATATCGACGCCTATTTCGAGCGCTATCCCGGTATCCGGGCCTATATGGACAAAACCATCGAAGGGGCGCGGGAGACCGGGTTCGTCACCACCCTGTTCGGCCGGCGTATCCATTTGGCCGGTATCCATGACCGCAATCCCAGCCATCGCAGCTTTGCCGAACGCCAGGCGATCAACGCGCCGATCCAAGGGACCGCCGCCGATATCATTAAACGGGCGATGATCCGGGTCCCGGCGGCCCTGGGCGAGGCGAAACTGAGCGCCAGGATGTTGCTGCAGGTGCATGATGAGCTGCTGTTCGAGGTGCCGGACGACCAAGTGGAGGCGACCATCGGGACCGTGCGCGGGGTGATGGAGAATGCCATCAAGCCGGTGCTGACCCTGGATGTACCGCTGGTGGCGGATGCAGGTGTCGGTCCTACTTGGGATGACGCCCATTAGGTAAGGCGCCATAACAGCCTGGCGCAATTGTATCGATCTGCCTCGGGACGGGACCGGGTGGCTAGGTTTGCCCCGCTATTTGATCGCATACCAAGCATGAATGAGAACTGTCTGGAAGAATAATACAGGGGTGGCAAAGCCGCTGGACGCGATGATTTCCCGTGGCGGGAGAACCGCGATATCGCGGCCAAAAGACGTGCGAAACTTGTCGATTTCCGCGGCTGGCAAATCTGAATATTTCAGTGTCCGCAGCCAAACTTCAAAAAGACCCTTGTAGACAGAAGAGGATATATCGGAAGCCAAATCAGAACTCACTAAATAGCCACCGGGACGAAGCCGTGCGGCGATTTCATGAAAAAAGTCGCGCCGCTGCTCGGCCCGCATGAAAAATTGGGAGACCATAATGGACGTCGCCGCATCGAAAGGTTCGGATCCGGGCAGCGTTTCAAGATACCCTTCGTGGAATGTGCAGCGCGATGCGATGCCACATTCTTCGGCGCGCCGGCGGCAGATGTCCAACATCGGTGCCGCCGGCTCGACGGCAGTGAAACGCCATCTCGGAAACGCCGTCGCCAGGGCGATCAATTCGGCGCCGGTGCCAGCACCGACGCAGAGTATGCGCGCGTCGGCCGGGAGTTCAGCAAGCATCATGCGCATGAGAAAATGAAGGGCATCGCGGATGGGCGCCATCTTTGCATGTTGCTTGTCGAATGAAGACGCACGTTCCTGGTTAAAAATGCTGGATGACCGCTGGTTGTGCATAACAGGATCGGTGGCGGCGTGCGTGGTCGGTATCATCTTCGAAATTATCCCTAAGTTGCCTGTTCGATCTTCTCCGCCGCGGCGGTGAGAATGGCGGCGATGGCCATGGCCTGGCTCTGGGTGAGGTCGGTGCCGGCATGGCGGTGGCGCAGGGCACTCATGAGGGAGCGCATGGCGTGCCGGATGGGCGGGGCAACGTCGGCGTCGGTGCCCGCGTAGACGTCATCATCTTGGTGTTGGGCGGTGGCGGCCTGGGTGCTTCTAATCTCCGCCATGCGGCCGATGATGATGTCGACGGTGGCACGGTTGGCCTCCAGGGCGAGTTTGCCGTCGTCGGTGACCTCATAGAGTTTCTTGGTGCCTTCGCTGGCGGTGATCTGGACCCAGCCGAGCTCATCAAGCAGGGTCAGCGTTGGGTAGATGACGCCGGGGCTGGGGGTGTAGGCGCCGGCGACACCTTCCTCGATGGCCTTGATAATCTCATAGCCATGACGCGGCTTTTCGCTGATGAGCTTGAGGATCAAGAAACGCAGATCGCCATGGGCGAAGAAGCGGCCGAGGCGGCCATGGCCGCCGTGGCGAGAGCCCATGCCGCCATGTCTGCCATGCCAGCGCCGGGCGAAGCGGTGGCCGAGGAATTTTTGGGAACATTGGTGCATGTTTCACCTCCATTTCGATGTATCGGAAATTTCGTTATATCTAAATAACAGATATATCTAATTGGTGGATATGCAACTGTTTTTGTCGGTCTATTTTCGGCTGCCGGTGGTGGCTCGGGGTTTAGTCCTGGGTCCGGGCCCGATTGACCGCGGCCACCAAGGCCTGCCTGGCGGTGTCGGCGTCGTGGACCGGGCCGTCGAAAAGCAGCCGCGCGACGGTGCCGCCGAGACGCAAATCGCAGCCTTCGGGATCGATGCCGGTCATGGTCCAGCCGCTGCCGGGGAGGCCCAGCAGACGATTGGCGTAGAGGTCCAAGGCGTCGGCGTGATCGGCATTCATGTGTTCGACAATGTCGGTCTCGCGGGTGATGAGTTCGGCGGCGTCGCCGCGCCACAATAAGGCATCGGCGTCGATCCAGTGGATGACGCCGAAACCGGCAACCAGATGGGCGCGGGTCACGGCGAGCCGATAGAAGCGGAAATCGGTGAAAGTGGCATAATCGCGTGCGCTGGGATGGCGAGCGATGAAGCGGGCGCGCAGGCGCGGGTCGTCGGTCTCGCGGGCCTCGCCCAAAACCGTGACGCGGGCGCCGGTCAGCGGGTCGTCGAGGCCGGCGGTGTCGTCGAAAAGCAGCGAGACCCGGTTGTCGGCAGCCAGATTCTTGCTGTGTTCGGCGAGGTTGGAAAGCAGCAGGACCGGGGCCGCATCATGGTCGGCCATGACCAGGACAAGGCTGCCATAAGGCCAGCCGTCGCTGTCGGCCTGGGCGGTGGCCAAGGTGGCGCGGTCGCAGGCGCGGATGAGGCGGCGGGATGTCTGGGCTGGGTAGAGTTGGGACATGGGGTCACTCCGGGCATGGGCGGCTGGCGGCGGGCGCGTTCATGCACCTAATGGCAATTGGCGGAGCGGTCAACGCCGGCGCCACGAAATCCGCGCGTTGGGATAACCCCCGATGTCTTTGGCCTGCGTGTTGAGGGGTAGGAAACAGCAACGCAAAGACAGCAGGGGAACATCATGTACGCAGAAGAGATCGCGATCGCGAACCGGGCCTATCAAGGCGATTTGGCGCAGTCGTTGCTGGCCAATATGGACCATGACAAGGCCATCGATTTCTGCGTCAGCAACGAGTGGGGCGGTGTCCTGGAGGCGCTGATGTGGCGGCGCCAGACGATGCTCGACTGACAGCCCTGGAGGCGACCTGTCGTTGACCCGAACGCGAGATTTCATGGCATTTTAACCTTCTTGGGCCATCCCTCGAGCCCATGGGTATGTGTCTATCAGCACGCCGGGGCTGCTTGGCCCTGACGGCTCTGGCCGTGGGCCTGGCGGTCGCGGCCAAGATGTTGCCGGTCGGCGAAACGGCGCCAAGGGATATCCTGGTGGTTACAGACCGGCCGGACGCGGTGGCGATCCTGACCGATCAAGGTTTCGGCCTGGCCGACAGTTCCTGGCTTCGGGGTATCGGCAAACCGCTGATGCGGGTGACGTTGCCGCCCGCGATCAACCGCAAAGCGGCAACGGAAATGTTGCGCCAAGCCTTGCCCGACGCGCTCATCGCGGCCAATGGCACCGTGGTGATGGCCGCGGCAAATGGGGTGCCGGCAGTCGATGCCGGAGCACCGGTGTTCGGTGGGGCACGGGATTGCGGCAGTGGTATCCGGCTGGGCATGATCGACACCCGCGTCGACCCCGAACATAAGACTTTGCGCTCGCGCAAAATTATCCGCCGTTCCTTCCTCGGTGACGGTGCGGTGCCGGCGCCGGTGGATCACGGCACGGCCATCGCCTCGCTCCTGGTGGGGGATCCGGCGGAGAGCGTCGGCGGGGTGCTGCCCGGGGCGGAACTCTACATTGCCGAGGTTTTCAGGCGCAAAGAAGACGGCAGCCTGGCGGCCGAGCTGTATGCGGTCCTGCAGGCCCTGGACTGGATGATCGAAAGCCAGGTCAGTGTGGTCAATATGAGTTTCGAAACCAGCGAAAACCCCGTGCTGTCGCTGATCCTGAGCAAAGCCGCCGGCGAAGGCCTGATGCTGGTCGCCGCCGCCGGCAATGGCGGACCGGCTGCAGCACCGGCCTATCCCGCCGCCCATCCGCAAGTCTTGGCGGTGACAGCCGTGGATAAAAACGCACGGGCTTACCGCTTTGCCAATCGCGGCAGCTATATCGATTTTTCAGCCCTCGGCGTGGGGGTGCGAACGGCCTCGGCGGATGGCTTTCAGGTGCAAAGCGGGACCTCTTTCGCGGTGCCGGCGATCACTGCCGCGGTGGCCGAGCTGCTGCGGCGGGGCCTTGCCCCCGACCCCGCACTGATCCGCGAGACATTGCGGAAAGTGGTGCGGGATGTGGGCGCGCCCGGGCGCGACGAAGTGTTCGGTTGGGGGGTCCTGAATGTCGATGTGTGCGGGGACGGGACTGGCGAGTAGCCGGGCCGTTGCTACAGTATTGGCCTCAGACTTCGACCGTGCGTAGGGCCTGGCCGGGGCGCTGCCGGGATTGCCAATGGGGATCCACATAGACGCCGGCATTCGAAGGCGGTAACGGGTCGCGGCCACGGATGATGTCGGCGGCCTTCTCCGCGGTCATGATCGTCGCGGCGTTTATATTGCCGTTGGGAATGCTGGGAAAAACGGACGCATCGACGACCCGCAAATTGCCGATGCCACGCACCCGGCATTGCGGGTCGAGCACCGCCATGGCGTCGGTGCCAATTCTGCATGTGCAGGACGGATGATAGGCACTCTCCGCATTATCGCGCACCCAGGCGTCGATCTCGTCATCGGCGCGAACATCCTCGCCCGGTTGAATTTCGGCGCCGCGATAGGGATCGAATGCCGGCTGAGCGACGATGTCGCGTGTCAGGCGCACGCATTGCCGGAAATCCTCCCGGTCGGCCTCGTTATCCAGATAATTGAAACAGATTTGCGGCGGGTCGCGGGGCTCGCTGGAGCGGGCGGCAATCGAGCCACGCGCCCGGGGCTTGTTGGGGCCGACATGAACCTGAAATCCATGACCGCTAAAGGCGGCCCTGCCGTCGTAACGCATGGCGGCGGGCAGGAAGTGATATTGAATATCGGGCCATTTTATACCTGCCCGGGAGCGGATAAAGGCGCCGGATTCGAAATGGTTGGTGGCGCCCAGACCCGATTTGAAGATGGTCCAACGGGCACCGATGAGGAATTTACTGACCAGACCCAGGCGGCTATTGAGGGTAATCGGCGGGCGGCATTTGAACTGGATGTAAATCTCCAGGTGATCCTGCAGGTTGGCGCCGACACCGGGCAGGTCGTGGAGTTGGGGAATGCCCGCGCCGGCAAGAACGGACGCGGGTCCGATACCGGATAGTTGCAGCAAATGGGGGGAGCCGACGGACCCCGCCGCCAGAATGACCTCGCGAGCCGCCAGAGCGACATGCCGGGCGCCGTTCTTTTCGTACTCGACACCGACGGCTTTTTTGCCGTCCATGATCACCCGGCGGCTGAGCGCGCCGGTATGGACTGGACTCGCAGATTGACACGGTTGCGGGCCGGTTTCAGATAGGCATAGGCGGCGCTGCAACGGGTGCCTTTTTTTACCGTCATGTCCATGGGGCCGAAGCCTTCCTGCTGGTAACCGTTGGAGTCGGCCGTCACCGGGTAGCCGGCCTCCCGGCCGGCATCGATAAAAGCCCGATAGAGCGGGTTTTCCATGTTGTTGCCGTTGCAGGTATGGAGGGGGCCGTCGCCGCCGCGATATGGGTCGGCGCCGTAGGCGCAGGTTTCGGATTTACGGAAATAGGGCAGGCAGTCTTGGTAGGCCCAGCCGGCGGCGCCCAGGCTTTCCCACTCATCAAAATCATAAGCATGGCCGCGCACATGGA
>QIGO01000225.1 GCA_003230015.1 Alphaproteobacteria bacterium
GCGATATCCGGGTAGGACACCCAATAGGGCGTCGGCACAATAACCTCGTCTCCAGCGTTAAGTGTCGCCATGAAGGCGTTATAAATAGATTGTTTTCCGCCCGCACTTACCGCCACCTGAGCGGCCGTGTAGTTGAGCTTATTATCCCGGCGATATTTATCCACGACGGCTTGGCGCAATTCGGGAATACCCGCCGGCGGCGCATATTTGGTTTTGCCCGCCCGCATCGCTTTGATGGCGGCCTCTTTGATATGCTCCGGCGTGTCGAAATCCGGCTCCCCGGCGCCAAGCCCGATGACATCCTTGCCCGCCGCCCTCATTTCGTTGGCCATGGTATTCACCGCCACGGTCGGCGATGGTTTGATGTTGCTCAATCGGTCCGCAATGAAGGCCATGGTCGTTGCTCTTTCCAATGGGATGGCTGTCTTCGGCCCGACACTAAACCCGCCCTCCGTGGCGGGCAACGGCAGTTGCCAAATTTAGACCGGCAACGTCCGTTGCCAAATTTCAGACAGCACTGGTACCCGGACCACCTCAACCCCTATATATTCCCCATGTCCGAGATAACAGAACGTCCGGCCCAGCCCGTCCTGGCCCAATCGGGCAGTACCGAGCCTTTGCCTCGGGCCAAGTTCGACCTCGTTTCGGATTATCAGCCCGCCGGCGACCAGCCCCAGGCCATCCGTGAGCTTATCAAAGGCCTGGAGCAGGCTGAGCATGACCAAGTCCTGCTCGGCGTCACCGGTTCGGGCAAGACCTTCACCATGGCCCATGTCATCGCCGCCATGGGCCGGCCGGCCCTCATCCTGGCGCCCAACAAGACCCTCGCCGCCCAGCTTTACGGCGAGATGCGCGGTTTTTTCCCCAACAACGCCGTCGAATATTTCGTCTCCTATTACGATTATTACCAGCCCGAGGCCTACGTCGCCCGCACCGACACCTATATCGAGAAGGAATCCTCGATCAACGAGCAGATCGACCGCATGCGCCATTCGGCGACCCGCTCCCTGCTCGAGCGCCGCGATGTCGTCATCGTCGCCTCGGTTTCCTGTATTTACGGCATCGGCGATGCCGAGAGTTATCAGCGCATGACCCTGCCCTACAAGGTCGGCGCCAAGGTCGAGCGTAACAAGATTTTGCGCGACTTGATCGAGCTGCAATACCGCCGCAACGACGCCAGTTTCTATCGCGGCAATATCCGCGCCCGCGGCGATTCCGTGGATATTTGGCCGGCCCATCTGGAGGACCGCGCCTGGCGCCTCAGCCTGTTTGGCGACGAAATCGAATCGATTGTCGAATTCGATCCCCTGACCGGCGCCAAGACCAATGATCTCGACGCCATCCGCGTTTATGCCAACAGCCATCACATAACGCCCAAACCGACCTTGCAGCAGGCCGTCAAGACCATCCAGGCCGAACTCTTGCAGGTCCTCCCTCAGATGACGGCCGCAGGTAAACTACTCGAAGCCCAACGCCTGGAGCAGCGCACCACCTTCGACCTTGAGATGATTCAAGCCACCGGCTCCTGCGCCGGCATCGAGAATTATTCCCGCCACCTCACCGGCCGCGCCCCCGGCGAACCGCCACCGACCCTGATCGAATACCTGCCCGAGGACGCCCTCTTATTTGCCGATGAAAGCCACATCACCGTGCCCCAGATCGGTGGCATGTACAAAGGCGACTACGCCCGCAAATCCACCCTGGCCGAATACGGTTTCCGCCTGCCTTCCTGCATCGATAACCGGCCTCTCAAATTTGAGGAATGGGACCGCATGCGGCCCGACAGCGTCTTTATCTCCGCCACCCCCGCCGATTGGGAGATCGAGCGCACCGGCGGCGTTTTTTCCGAACAGGTGGTCCGCCCCACCGGCCTCATCGATCCGGTCTGCATCATCCGCCCGACGGAAAGCCAAGTCGACGACGTTATTGCCGAATGCCGCGAAACCATCAAACGCGGCTTCCGCATCCTCGTCACCACCCTCACCAAGCGCATGGCCGAGGATCTCACCGAATACATGCATGACCAGGGCCTCAAGGTCCGTTATATGCATTCCGACGTCGATACCTTGGAGCGCATCCAGATCCTCCGCGACCTGCGTGTCGGCCTGTTCGATATTCTCATCGGCATCAACCTGCTGCGTGAGGGCCTCGACATCCCCGAATGCGCCCTGGTCGCCATTCTCGACGCCGACAAGGAGGGTTATTTGCGCTCCCGCACTTCGTTGATCCAGACCATCGGCCGCGCCTCCCGTAACATCGAAGGCCGCGTCATCCTCTATGCCGACTCCATCACCAAGAGCATGAAGGCCGCCCTGGACGAAACCGCGCGCCGCCGCGAAAAACAACAGGAATACAACACCCTCAACGGCATAACCCCCGCCAGCATCAGCAAAAACATCGCCGACATCCTCGGCTCCGTGTATGAGCGCGACCGGGTCACCGTGGATACCGGCGACGACGACACCCTGCATCTTGTCGGCCACAATTTGCAGGCCCACCTCGCCGATCTGGAACGGCGCATGCGCGACGCCGCCGCCGATTTGGAATTCGAGGAGGCGGCGCGCTTGCGCGATGAGATCCGCCGCCTCGAAGAGCAACAGCTTGAATTGCCCAGCAGCGGCTCATCTACTGCCGTCGGCCTCAGCCAACAGCGCGCCGAACGCGCCCGTGCCGCCCTCGGCCGCCCCAACGCCCAAGTCAAGGCCACCCGCGCCAAGCCAACCCGGCCCAGAGGCCGGCATCGCCGCCACCGTTAGCTGTTTATTCGCGGGAGATCGAACAATTTTTCTTTTTATTTTCCAAGCGGCCCTGGGCCTGGCGCTCTTATTGTTCTGCGCCGATTATGTGGTTCGCGGCGCCGTTCGCCTGGCCCGCATGCTTGGCCTGTCCACTTTGCTGATCGGCCTCACCGTCGTCGCTTTTGGCACCTCCGCGCCGGAGTTTGTCACCACCCTGACCGCTGCCCTTGCCGGCGCGCCGGCCATGGCGGTCGGCAATGTCATCGGCAGCAATATCGCCAACCTGTTGCTCGTCCTCGGTGTTGCCGCCCTCGCCCGGCCGTTGATCTGCAACCGTAGCGCCATCGGCCGCGACGCCGTCGCCATGCTGGCGGCGACCCTCATATTCATCGCCCTCGGTTTCATGGCCGGTTTTCAATTGTGGCATGGCCTGGTCCTGGTCGCACTGCTGCTGATTTATATTGGCCATGCTTACCGAGCCGAGCGTCGCGTCGTTGTCGCTGACGCCGTTCACGTTCAAGAAGCCGAAGAAGTCACTGGTGTTCCTCAGAGTTTATGGACCGCCGGCCTGCTGCTCGCCGTCGGCCTCGCCGGCATTCTCATCGGTGCCGACCAACTGGTGCGCGGCGGCACCGGCATCGCGCGCCACTTCGGTATATCCGAGGCGGTCATCGGTTTGACCCTGGTGGCGCTCGGCACCAGCTTGCCGGAAGTCGCGACCGCCGTGGTAGCCAGCCGCCGCAACCACGGCGATGTCGCCATCGGCAACATTCTCGGCAGCAACATCTTCAACCTGTTGGGCATTGCCGGCGGCGTTGCCATCGCCGCCCCTCTGCCCGTCCCCGCCCAGATCCTATCTCTCGATATCTGGATCCTCCTGGCGATCAGCGTACTGGTCCTTTTTCTGCTACTGAGCGGCCGCCGTTTGGGACGGGCTGCCGGCATAACCCTGGTGACTATTTACGCCGCCTACATCCTCCTCCAGATCAGCCCCCTACGCGCCGTCCTCGGCGGGGTCTGAGCAATGCGCCAAGACATCCCCAGAACCGCCCTGATCACCGGCGCCGGCCGCCGCATCGGCCGTGCCATTGCCCTCTCCCTGGCCGGCCAGGGCTGGGCCATCGCCGTGCATTACCGCAATTCCGCGGCACCCGCCGCGGAATTATCCGCCCAAATCATCGCCGGCGGTGGTACGGCCTGCACCCTCCAAGCCGACTTGAGCCGCGAGAATGAGGCCGCCGCCCTTATGGGCCATGCCCGCGACGAGCTTGGTCCTATCGGATTACTGGTCAACAACGCCGCCCATTTCCAGCGCGATTCCGTTGCCACCGCAACCAGCGAGACCTGGCACGCCCATATGGAGACCAATCTCCACGCGCCGTTTTTATTGATGCAAAACTTTGCCGAGAACCGCAAAGGCCAACCCGGCTTGATCGTCAACCTCCTGGACCAATGGGTCTGGAACCCGCCGGCGGAGTTCGTCAGTTACACCCTTTCCAAGGTCGGTTTGTGGGGTCTCACCCAAACCATGGCCATGGCTCTGGCCCCCCATATCCGCGTCAACGCCATCGGCCCCGGACCGACCCTGCGCAGTGCCCGCCAATCCCAGGCCCATTTCGACGCCATGATCAGCCGCGCCCCCTTGGCCCGGGCCGCGACCACCGACGATATTTGCCAAGCCCTCCACTACATCATCGGCGCCCGCACGGTGACCGGACAAATGATCGCTCTCGATGGCGGGCAACACCTGGCTTGAAGCGCCAACGAACGGCGGTTTTCCGCCAATCTGAGGTGTAGTTGTACACAGGATCGATGGAGGTATGTTACATTAATACAACAGTGCGATAAAGCCCAGTGGAGACCATGTCGGTTGGTCCTTGACAGGTGTTTTATCATTTAAAAACAGTAATTTAAATATGTTGCACAATTTTTGAGCAATGACGTCGGAAGGGTTGGTAAACTTGCCTCCAATGGGCTAGCCGACCCAGTTATCCCCGCCCTTACCCACAGGATTCGTGGATAAACATCCCGGCACCGGCCAGCGGCCGTTCCAAAGCCGGCCGGCGACCGTGCCAAAGCAGGCCGCGACCTGGCACCAAATCTTGGTTAAAACACCCGTCATGACCGCCGGACCCGACCACACTGAC
>QIGO01000216.1 GCA_003230015.1 Alphaproteobacteria bacterium
ACCGTTTAGTCATGCTGTTCAGCGTCGTCGGTTTTTCCTTGCCGGTATTCATTGTTGGATACTTGTTAATTTCGTGGCTGTCGTTGGGGCTACGGATCCTTCCTGTGCAGGGCTACAAACCGCTCAGCGACGGTATTGTGCCTTTCTTACAGCACATAACGCTGCCGACCATGGCTTTGAGCACCCTGTTCATTGCCTTATTCGCCCGCATCACGCGCGCCAGCATGCTTGAAGTTCTGAGCCAGGACTACATCCGCACGGCCGAGGCAAAGGGACTTGGCAAGGCCGTCGTCCTGTTTCGCCATGCCCTCAAGAATGCCGCGGTACCCATTGTGACGGTTATTGGTGTCGCTTTCGGACTACTGATCTCCGGCGTTGTCGTCACCGAAACTGTCTTTGCGATTCCCGGCGTTGGCCGCTTGACGGCGGATGCGATCTTCCAGCGGGATTACCCCGTGATTCAAGGCGTGATGTTGTTTTTCTCGGCGATTTTCGTGTTGGTCAATCTGCTTGTCGACATAGCGTACACCTACCTCGATCCAAGAATCCGCTACTGAGGGAACCGGGCTTGTCTATCATTGGCGATGTAAAGCGGCTTGATCTTGTGACCCGCCTGGACTGGATCGGTACGGCGGTTCGTGTCCAATTTGGGCGCAACCCTTCGCTCGTTCTCGGCGGCGCCTTGTTTGTCCTGCTGGTGCTTGTGTCGGTGTTCGCACCGCTGTTGACGGACAGCGATCCACGCCGGATCAACGGTATTGTGCGGCTCACAAGCCCGGGCGGGGACTTCCTGTTCGGTACCGACAACCTAGGGCGGGACATGTTCGCCAGAACATTCTTCGGCGGCCGGATTTCGCTCATCGTTGGTGTTAGCGTCGCTCTCATCGCGAGTATCGCCGGCCTGTTTTTCGGCTTGATCGCCGGTTATTTCCGGCGCCTGGATTCAATTATCATGCGTGTCATGGACGGGATCATGGCGATACCGGGCATTCTGCTTGCTATAGCTTTGGTAGCGGTGACACGGCCAAGTGTCGGCAACGTCATCATGGCGATAGCTGTCACCGAGATCCCGCGCGTCGTCCGCCTTGTGCGCAGCGTCGTGCTGACGCTGCGCGAGCAACCCTATGTCGACGCGGCGACTTCCGTGGGCACCAGCACAATTGGCATCCTGCACCGCCACATCCTGCCCAATGCCATGGCCCCCCTTATTGTGCAGGCCACATTTATCTGCGCCGCCGCTGTCATCACCGAGGCGTATCTGAGTTTTCTTGGTGCTGGCACGCCATCGGAGATCCCCAGTTGGGGCAATATGATGGCCGAGGGGCGCATATATTTCCTTACCGCGCCATGGATCGTGCTGATCCCAGGTGGGTTTCTGGCTGCTATGGTGTTGTCGATAAACATTGTCGGTGACGGCCTGCGGGACATGTTGGATCCGCGCATGACAAAGGAACTTTAACCGATGCGGCAAGGTCCGCCACCGATCCTCGAGATGCGCGACCTTGCGGTCCGGTTCTCGACCGAGGCCGGACCAGTTTACGCGGTAAACGGTGTTTCGCTGACCCTTAGGGAAGGAGAAACATTGGCCCTGGTCGGGGAGTCCGGATGCGGCAAGAGCGTCACCGCCTTGTCGATCCTGAGACTACTGAAATCGCCACCGGCACTGACCACGCAAGGCACCATTTCGTACAACGGCAGTGATCTATTGGCACTGCCCGAGGCTAAGATCAGGTCCATCCGGGGCAACGAAGTATCGATGATATTTCAAGAACCGATGACCTCCTTGAATCCCGTGCTGACCATCGGCCGACAGATTACCGAAGTCGTAGCCAAACACCGGCCCGGTAACCGCAAGCAGGCGCGGGACCGGGCCCTGCACATGCTCGACATGGTCAAGATCCCCGACGTGGTTCGCCGTTACGCCGAATATCCCCATCAATTGTCCGGCGGTATGCGTCAGCGTGTGATGATCGCCATGGCCTTGGCCTGTGATCCGAAACTGCTGATCGCCGATGAGCCGACAACGGCCCTCGACGTGACGATCCAGGCCCAGATCATGGAATTATTGTTGCGGCTCAAGGAAGAAACAGGAACGGCGATTCTCCTAATCACCCATGATCTGGGAGTGGTTGCCGAAGCAGCCCAACGGGTGGCCGTCATGTATGCGGGCCGCATCATCGAGGAGGCGCCCGTGGCGGAAATTTTCGCAGACGCCAAGCATCCCTACACGCGCGGCCTTTTGGCATCGATCCCCCGCATCCACAATCGTCACACGGGTTCGGCCCGGCCGCGTCGGCTGCCTGAAATTCCGGGCGTTGTGCCGTCGATGACCGATCCGCCCATCGCTTGCCAGTTCGCGGCACGGTGCCCTTTGGCCGCCGCCCAATGTCGGGAAAGCGCGCCGCCGCTGCGGCCGATGCTATCCAATCATGCCGTCGCTTGTTGGAACGCGGAGACCGCGGCATGACCGGGCACGCCAAAGAAGCACGGACCGAGGGTGAGCCGCCCCTGTTGGAATTGACTGACCTCAAGGTGCATTTTCAGCTAAAGAAGGAGTTGTTCCAAACTACGAAGCACGCCGTCAAGGCGGTGGACGGCGTAAGTTTGAGTGTGCGGCGCAGCGAAACCCTGAGCATCGTCGGTGAGTCGGGCTGCGGTAAATCGACTATGGGCCGTGCCATTCTGCGCCTCGTCGACCCCACGGCAGGCACCATAAAACTCGACGGCGCGGACATTTCCAGGCTCAGCGGCAAGCGGCTGTGGCAACATCGCCGCAAGATGCAGGCGGTTTTTCAGGATCCCTTCGCCTCCCTAAGCCCAAGGATGAAAGTGGGCGCCATCATTGCCGAGCCCCTGGTCAACTATGGCACTGTCACGGGCCGCAAGGCGGCCTTGTCCCGTGCGGCCGAGTTGCTGGAGGTTGTCGGCCTCAAGGGCGAACATGCCAGCAAGTTCCCCCACGAATTTTCCGGCGGCCAGCGCCAGCGTATTGGCATCGCGCGCGCCATAGCGCTCAATCCGGACCTGATTATTTGCGACGAAGCGGTTTCGGCATTGGACGTATCGGTGCAGGCGCAGATCATCAATTTGCTGATGGATCTGCAGGACGAGTTCAAACTCTCCTATCTGTTCATTGCCCACGATCTTGCCGTCGTCGACCATATCAGCACCCGCGTCGCGGTCATGTATCTGGGGAGAATTGTCGAGCTGGCGCACCGCGACACCCTGTTCGACACGCCCAAACATCCCTATACCGAAGCCCTGTTGGCGGCCGTTCCCACCCCCGACCCCAGTATATCCAGCGCCAAAGCAGTGCTTTCGGGCGACGTCCCCAGCCCCATCAATCCGCCGCCGGGGTGCCATTTCAACACCCGCTGTCCCTACGCTGAGGATCGCTGCCGTATCGAGAGCCCCGTCTTGCGCGAGATCGCTCCGCATCATTTTGTTTCCTGCCACTACCGATAAGGAAGGCGACCATCGCCATGGATCCCGTTTCGAAAAGCGAATTTCGTATTGCTGTTCTGCCCGGAGACGGGATTGGTAAAGAAGTCATCGGCGCCAGTTTGCATCTGCTCGAAGCATTGCGATCGAAAATCCCTAATATCAAGCTGGCATTGATCCATCTTGATGCAGGCGCGGCACTGTATCGCCGGACGGGGACAGCGCTGGCCGAAGAAACCCTGGCGACGATCGAAGGATGTGACGCGGTTTTTCTTGGCGCCATGGGGCTACCCGATGTGCGGCTGCCCGATGGCCGCGAACTGGCGCCGCAACTCGACATTCGTTTCCATTTCAATCTCTATGCCGGTATCCGCCCCATAAGAGCCATTCCCGGCGCCCCGACGCCTTTGGCGGACCCGCGCGCCAAGGACATCGATTTTGTCATCATCAGGGAATCGACCGAGGGGCTCTTCGCTGACCTGGCCGGCGGTATCGTAATTGACAATGAGCAGGCGCGCGACACGCTCATCATCACCCGCGAGGTTTCGACCAAGCTTTTCAAGACTTCATTCGACTTGACCGCCCGGCGCAAACAGCGGGGCAGGCCTGGCCGGCTGACCTGCATTGACAAGGCCAATGTTCTCAGATCCATGGCCTTCTTCCGCAGCATCTTCGACGAATGCGCGCGCGACTATTCCGAAATTGATGCCGGGCATGAATATGTCGATGCCGCCGCGTTAAACCTCGTCCGCAGACCCTGGGAATACGACGTTGTTGTTACTGAGAATATGTACGGAGATATCCTTTCCGACCTGGGCGCGGCTTTGATCGGCGGTATGGGCATGGCGCCCTCGGCTGATCTTGGTGATCGCATGGCGGTCTTCCAGCCCTCGCACGGTAGCGCACCGGATATTGTCGGCCAGGGCAAGGCGAACCCTGTGGCGACGTTTCTCTCCATGGCCATGATGCTTGAGTGGCTGGGTGAGAGAAACGGAAGGTCGGCCTACCTCGACGCATCGCGGGCCATATACGAGGCGGTCGATAACGCTTTCCGCACCAAGACGCTATGTCCCGTTGAAATGGGTGGCAGCGATGGCACCCAAGCCATAACCGACGCGGTCGTCCGGGCCCTGTAAGAGCGCTGCTGTATCGCACCGACAGCGTGCTGTATCTTGAAACAGCATTGCGCATCGTGTAACAAGTGACGATGCCCGAATCAGTATCGCCGACGCCGCGGAAAAGCCCTGAAAGTGGGCGGGCCGCCGCCGATTCCTCTTCGGTTCAGGTCATTCGCCGCGCGCTTACGCTGCTCGAGGTCCTTTCCACGTCGGTAGGCCCGGTTTCCTTGTCCGACATAAGCCGGCATGCCGGGCTGCACAAGAGCACCGCCTTGCGCATTCTCAGAACGCTCGCGG
>QIGO01000090.1 GCA_003230015.1 Alphaproteobacteria bacterium
GGCCCACCAAGACATACAAGAAGACGGCGACAATCGAAGTCGGCCGATATTCGGTTCACCTTTCCCATGCGCCCGGTCACAGCGCCGATTCAGCGATCGTCCATATCCCGGCGCTGGACGCGGTGATCTGCGCCGACACGATCGTCCGCAACATAGTCCCGGCGATTTCGGACACGGGCAACTGCGAGGATTGGCTCGACACGCTCTCCAGGTTGCGGGACCTGGCACCGGAAATCTTGGTTCCCGGCCATGGCGACGTCGTGCGCGGGACAGCGGCATGCCGGCAGGCCATTGTTGATCAGCATGGCTATCTAGAGTCCGTCTTGTCTCATTGTCGGGCCCAGGCGCGGCGGGGATTGGGCCCCGAGGCGATCGCAGACGGCGCCCCGCTCGAGCGCTTCGCGCCGCGTTACCTACGCTGCGACCGGTTCGATATGGACCGCCGGCACCGGCACACGGTCAGACAAACCGCCCAGATGGTGATTGTGGATTCGACGATCGCATCTGGCTAAGAGGGTCCGGCAATCACGCAAATGGGCCCGAGGGAACGGGTGCGGCCTCGTTCAACAGGCCTTCCCGGCGCAGCTCCGCCCACAGGTCCGCCGGCACTTTATGCGCCATCAATTCGACATTCTGAGTTATTTCCTGCGGCCGCACCGCGCCGGTAACAACCGAAGCGACACGCGATTGGCCCAGGGGAAACTGAATGGCCGCGGCGGCAAGCGGCGTGTTGTGCCGGCCGCAAATCTCGCTGATTCGCGTCACCCTCTCGAGAATTTCAGGGGCGGCGGGGCGGTAGTTGTGCATGGCGCCGGGCTTGGCGCCGGTCGCCAGAATACCCGATTTAAAAGGTCCGGCGATAAGGAAAGAGAATCCCTGGTCCTCGGCGAGCGGAAATAACTCTTCCAGCCCGTCTTGTTCGAGCAGGCTGTACCGGCCCGCCAGCATGTAGCAGTCCAGTTCGGCATTCTTGGCAAAGCGGACGCAGGGCTCGACTTCGTTGACACCGATCCCGATGGCCTTGATCACCCCGGCCTTGCGCAATTCCTGCAGCGCCGGCACGGCACCCTCGATCGCTTCTTTGAAGCGCGCGTCATAGTCGTCGCCATGATGGGCCACATCGACATCGTGGATCAGCGCGATGTCGATACGGTTCATACCCAGCCGCTGGTAGCTGTCCTCGACCGAGCGCATAACAGCGTCATAGCTATAGTCGTGCACGATTTCGAAATCGAGGGTGTGCTTAAAACTTCCTCTTTTGATGTTCTCCGGCTTGGCGGGTCGCAACAAGCGCCCGACCTTGGTTGACAGCGTGAAGGAAGTTCGATCCTTGTTGCGAAGAACATGCCCGAACCGGTGCTCGGCATCGCCATGACCATATTGCGGGGCCATATCGAAGTGGCCCACGCCCGAACTGTAGGCCGCCTCAACCGTCTCCAGCGCCCTTTCATCTGGCAGCTTTTCAAAAAGATTGCCGAGGGGAGCACCGCCCATGCCCAGCACGGTAACATCGCAATCGCTGCGCCCGACCCGACGGCGGGCAAGTGTACTGCTCATTGCTTTCCTCTATCGCCAGAGGGTGAAGGATATCGCGCCACCAGCGCGCGCAATCAAATACGGCCGACGGGCTTCCATCTCAGGAATGGTCTGATTGGTTGTACGAAAAATGCGCAGGTGGCACAAGCGGGTAAGACCTGTTTTCAGAGGGCCTATCCAGCGGCAAGCACAAAAGTCGGCCACAATTTGGTCTGACTAGAATTTCCATCCCAAACGACCCAAACCGGTGTGACCTGGCGGGCTTACTGCTCTAGTGGCCCATCAATACCGGGATAGCCGCGGACTCCAGCACATCGCGAGTGGCATTGCCGAGGACAAGCTGCCTGAGACGGCTGATTTTGAAGGCCCCCATGACCAGCAAATCGACACCTTCTTTGGTGCACTCACCAGCAGAATTCTGCCCCCCATGAATTCGCGGTCCAGGCTGGCGAAGATTCTGGTCTCCACCGTGACCCCGTGGCGTTGAGATAGCCCTCCAACTCCGGCACCACCGAGACCGGGGTCCGCTGGCTATGCGCCGTGAGGATCACGACCGCTTCGGCCTGTTCAAAGAAATTGGTCGCCCCACCCAGGGCCCGGGCGCATTCGGCCGATCCATTCCAGGCGATAGCAATCCTACGGCCGATAAAATCCGGCGCCGATTTCGGCACCGCCAGCACCGGACGGCCGCATTGGACCGTCGGCAACCGGCGGCTCGACGAAGCCAGGCGCACGGTGCAAGCCAGCATGGACCGATCCAACGCCATTACGTCCGGCCACCGGGCGTGCCAAGGTTGTGGCGAGCCGCTGGGTGCGCGTTACGCACTGGACGGGGCCTTGTGCGCGCCGCCGACGGCCAACTGGTCGCCGTCAACGCCACCGGTGTCACCGCGGCCTTTCGTGTCAAGGGCCGAAAAGACGTCAAAGTCGTTGCCCAGGGCGGCGACGGTGGCACCACCGACATCGGGTTCGGTTGCCTGTCCGGCATGTTCGAGCGCAACGACGACGTGCTCTATCTCTGTTATGACAACGAAGCCTATATGAACACCGGTGTTCAGCGCTCCAGCGCCACGCCGCCCACGGCCCGCACGGCGACGACGCAAGCCATCGGCCCCGCACCGGGCAACGTTTTCGGCACCGGCAAGAATCTGCCGCTGATCGCCATGGCCCACAACATACCCTATGTGGCCACCGCCACCGCCACCGTCGCCGACTTGCACGACCTCGAGGACAAGGTGGCCAGGACGATGGCCATGTCCGGCGCCCGCTACATCCACATTATGATCCCCTGCCCCCTGGGCTGGGGCTCGGCGGCCGATACCACCATTCCGGTTGCCAGACTGGCGGTCGAGAGCGGCCTGTTCCCCCGTTCGAGGCCGAGCACGGAGAAATCACGAATATCAAAAAAAAATCCGCCGCCAGGCGCCGGTCGAGGACTATCTGCAAATTCAAAGGCGCTTTGCCCATCTGTTCGGCAAGGGCGCCAAGGACGTCGACAGAATCGCTGCCATCCAGCGCATGGCCGACCACAATATCGAGCGCTTCGGCCTGTTGGACCAAGGGAAGAAGCCATGACCGCGAATATCAACAAACAGCTCTCTTACGCCATCACCCTCGAGCCCGGCACCAGCCTGGCCAATCACACCGGCTCCTGGCGCACCGTCAGACCCGTCTATCGCGACCGCCTGCCCCCTTGCAACGACGCCTGCCCGGCCGGCGAGAACATCCAGGGCTGGCTCTATTATGCCGAGGAAGGCGACTACGAAACGGCCTGGCAATTACTGATGCGGGACAACCCCATGCCGGCGGTCATGGGTCGTGTCTGTTATCATCCCTGCGAGAATGCGTGCAACCGAGCCGACCTGGACGAGGCCGTCGCCATTCACGCCGTCGCGCGTTTTCTTGGCGATCAGGCCATCAAGAACGGTTGGGCACCGGACCTGATTTTACAATCCACCGGCAAACGCGTGCTTGTCGTCGGCGCTGGGCCCAGCGGACTGTCGGCCGCTTATCACCTCCGGCGCCTGGGCCATGCGGTCATCATTCGCGAGGCCGGCCCCATGGCCGGCGGCATGATGCGTTTCGGTATCCCCAAATACCGCCGGCCTCGCGACGTGCTGGACAACGAAATCCAACGCATCCTCGACCTCGGCGTCGAATTGCAGCTCAACCGTAAGGTCGACGACATTCCCGCAGCTTTCAAAACTGACGGCTTCGAAGCCGTCTTCATTGCTGTCGGCGCCCATCTTGCCAAGCGGATCGACATACCCGCCTACGCCGCCGGCAAGATCCTCGACGCCGCCAGCGTGCTGCGCGATATGGAAACCGGCGCCGAACCGCCACAACTGCGCCGCCGGGTCATCGTTTACGGCGGTGGCAACACCGCCATGGACGCGGCCCGCACCGCCAAGCGCCTGGGCGTCGAACAGGCGATGATCGTCTACCGCCGCTCGCGCAAGGAAATGCCCGCCCACGACTTCGAAGCGACGGAGGCCGAGGAGGAAGGCGTCCTGATACACTGGCTTCGAACCATCAAGCAGATCGACGAGACCACATTTACCGTCGAAAGGATGGAAATCGACGACAACGGCCGGCCCCAGCCCACGGGGGAACTCGAAACCCTCGAGGCCGACACCCTGATCCTCGCCTTGGGACAAGACGTGGATACATCATGCGCACGGTCGAAATCGACCACGGCAAGAAGGCGGCCCGTCACATCGACGCCTGGCTCAAGGGCGAGACCTATAAAAAATCGGCAAAGAACCAACTGGCCAGTTTTGATAGCCTAAACACCTGGTATTATGAGGACGCGCCGCAATCGGTGCAGCCGGACCTCGACATCATCCGCCGCCAAACCAGCTTCGACGAAGTTGTCGGCAATCTGGACGAAGGTAACGCCCTGTTCGAGGCGCGGCGCTGCTTGTCCTGCGGCAATTGCTTTGAACGTGACAATTGTTATGGCGTCTGCCCCGACAATGCGGTCAGGAAGCTGGGCCCGGGCAAGGGCTTCGAGTTTGACTACGACTTTTGCAAAGGCTGCGGCCTGTGCGCCT
>QIGO01000157.1 GCA_003230015.1 Alphaproteobacteria bacterium
CCGCGGCGCACGCCATCCACTGCGGCGATCATTTCATTGACCGAAAGCCCCCGTTCCTGGGCCATTGTCCGCAGGGCCTCCCAGAAAGCCGGCTCCAACGACACACTGGTACGATGTCCCGAAACCACGACGGATCGCTTTTGCGGGCCATGTTCGGATGCCATGGCCGTCCCTAGCGCGGCGCGTTCATTTGCGCGGCCCGCCTCGTTTCGTTTTTTTGGCCCGCCGCGAGGCGGCGATGGCGCTTTCCACCCACGCCAACAAGGCCTCGGAATCCTCCAACGCGTCCGGCGGCGTTTCATAGTAGGACATCGTTGTTGTTTTGCCCTTGGCCCCGTAGACGAAAGGTGTCATCCCCGCTGCCTCGAACAGCGGTAAGTTTTCCTGATCGACCTTGAGATAGAGCATGTCCTCGCCGATCAGGGCAAACATCACATCTTCTTGAAACAGGCCATAGCCGCCGAACATCGCCCGCAGGCGGACCCCGTCTAACCTCCCCAGGAGATCCATGACGTAGTCTGCGAACGCGCTTTTTTGCGCCATAGGGATTCTCCGGCGGTAAGGCTTGACGTTAGCACGCCTCATAGCGAAAATCGAACCTATGGTCCGTAGAACGAACCCTCGGCCGCGCCTTGAAGAAGTATCGGGCCGTGAAACACTCCGGCTCGTGCCCGAGGACAGCGCCGTGGCGGCCGGTGGCGTCCGCAGTTTGGCCCGTGGCTTACAAGTGTTGGTGGCACTCAACCAGTCCAATCCGGCGACGGTCGCGCGTCTGACCGAACTTACCGGCTTGCCGAAACCCACATTGATCCGGCAGCTCAAAACCCTCTGCGCCGAAGGTTTCGCCAATCCTGATCCGGACGGGCAGGGGTATCGCGTCACCGCCAAGGTCGCACTTCTTTCCCAAGGTTATGACCGGGAAGGCGCCCTGCAACAGGCGGCCAAACCCGTCCTTCAAGATATCGGCGCTGATCTGCCCTGGCCTTGCGAGCTGCTCCGCTACGATGGCGAATCCATGGTTGTCCAGGCCCACAACCGTGCCCGGGCGCCGCTCTCGATCCGTGGTTTGGAGGTGCGGCGCATGCCCCTGCTGGGCTCGGCATCCGGCGATGCCTATCTCGCCTGGTGTGCACCCGATGAGTGTCGCACGTTGCTCGAGCGCCACACCAGCACGGACCTCGACGCCATTGCCGGCATTACCAAACATCTCGCCACCGTACGGCGTCGTGGTTATGGGTTCCGGGAATGGACGTTGCTGGTACAGCAACTGACGGTTGTCGCCGTCCCGGTCATTCATGGCCGGGCCGCCGTCGCCGCCCTATCCATGGTGTGTCTGAGCAATGCCGTTGGCCGCGACGGTTATGAAACGCGGTTTTTGCCCCGCCTGCGCGAAGCTGCCGCCGCCATCGCCGCCTCGCTCGGCGCCCATAGCGCGGCCCCATGAAGATATTTTCCTACAAGCCCCTATCCCGCCGAACGCCTCAAACGGAGCGCGCCGCCGGGCCCCGATCAAGGTCCCAGGCCGCCGCGTCCGGCATCGATGCCCGATACCGAGGCCGGATCCTCGCTGACGCAGATTGCCAAGACTTACTCGCAACTCTTCGCCGGTTTTGGCGACGGCGATGTCGCGCCGCGATTGGCGCCAATTCCCGACGACCCCGTGGCGCTTGCCAACGATCTCAAGGCCGCATGTTATTTCCTCAACGCCACTCAAGTAGGCATATGCGACCTGCCGACATCGGTCTGGTACCAAACCGATGCCGAGGGCGCGCCGGTCGATCCCTACCATAAGCGCGCCATAGTCATCCTCATGGAGCACGCGCGCCCGGTCGAACCTGGTACTTTGGCCCATGACTGGGTTGGTGACGCCATACCTCATCTTGGCGACACCCGCTGCGCCCAGTTGGCGGTCGTCCTCGCCGCCTACATCCGCAATCTCGGCTTTCCCGCCAGGGCCCAAATTGGCGCCGCGTCCGATGTCGCCCAACCCCGGCTCATTGTCCGCGCCGGTCTTGGCCAGTTAGCGCAAGATACCGTCGTAAACCCCTATTTCGACTCAAGTTTTAGCGCCGCCATCGTCACCACCGACATGCCCCTGGCCTTGGATCGGCCACTCGCCCGCCAGCCCCTGTGCGACCGCGGCTTGCGGCAGTTTTTTGGCCGCCATGGCACCCATTCGGGTCTGCAGCGCTGGCTGCAAGGCCGGCGCGCCAGCCACCTTGGCGCCTACCCTATGGAGCGCATCAAGCGCGTAGCGTCCACGACAACGCTGATTCTTGACGACGAAGTACCGCGCGTGCCCAAGCGGGCGGCATTTTTCGAGCGTGCATTGCGTGGCGACTTGGGACCGAAAGCCGCGCGCGAGCGTCTGCGCTTTGCCATCAAACACCCGTTCGCCTACGCCATGGTGCCGGCCATGCGGTCCATGGTGCCCATTCAGGATGGCCCGGTGGCACCGGCCAAGGCCACCGCCGATCCGGCCGGCAACAGCCGGGCCGTCAAGTCGCTGCTCTATCGCCTCGGCGCTGATATGGTCGGTATCGGCCCGGCCAAACGCTACGCCTGGTTCTCCCATGATGGCGACGGAACCCCACTGCCTGTGCGCCACAAATGGGCCATTGTCGTTGTCATCGACCAGGGCCACGAGACCATGGAGGGCGCCAGCGGCGACGACTGGATTTCCGGTGCCCAATCCATGCGCGCCTATATGCGCGGTGCCGAGATTTGTGGCATCGGCGCGGCCATGCTGCGCGGCCTCGGCCACGCCAGCCGCTCTCAAACCAACGCCAAGAGCGACGTGCTGCATATCCCCCTGGTTTTGCTCGCTGGTCTTGGCGAGCTGAGCCGCATCGGCGAACTCGTCCTTAACCCCTTTCTCGGTCCCCGGTTCAAGACCGCCATTATCACCACCGACATGCCGCTTGTCCCTGACCAGCCGATTGATTTCGGTCTCCAGGACATGTGCAACAAATGCCACAAATGTGCCCGCGAATGCCCCTGCGACGCCATTTCCTATGGCGACAAGGTGATGTTCAACGGTTATGAGATGTGGAAGCCCGACGCGCACCGCTGCGCCAGCTATCGGGTCACCAACCCGAAGGGCTCGGCCTGCGGACGCTGCATGAAAATGTGCCCCTATAACAACGAGGGTTTACTCGCCCACCGGCTGTTCCTGTGGCTGACCATCCACCTGCCGTTCACACGCAAACGGATCATCGACCTCGACGATCGCATCGGCAACGGCAAGCGCAATCCGGTTAAACGTTGGTGGCATGATTTGGAATGGATGCCCGGCGGTTTTTCCGCCACGCCCAAAGGTGTCAACGAACGCGATCTCGACATCGCCAAGGGCCTAAGCATAAAGGGCAAGCAGAAGATGGCCTATTTCCATGCCAACATGATGCCGCCGCCCAATGTCATGGCACCGGTGCCGGTCGACCGCAAGGCCGCGATGGCCGCTGGCGCGTTAATGGAAACCCCGGCACAGGCTCTCGAGCGCCACCGGCGCGGCGGCCCCAGGCCAGCCCACTACGAGGCGACACCGCCGGTCGCCGCACCCGCCAAGGCGGAGGATTAGAGCCGCGCGAAAAAGTCGCCGCCCTTGTCGTCGATGACGATAAAAGCCGGAAAATCCTCGACCTCGATTCGCCACACCGCTTCCATCCCCAACTCCGGGTAGTCGATGGCCTCGACCTTCCTGATACAATCCTGCGCCAGCCGCGCCCCCGGCCCGCCGACCGAGCCCAGATAGAACCCGCCATGGGCTTTGCAGGCGTCGACCACGGCCCGCGACCGGTTACCCTTGCCCAGCATCACCAACGACCCTCCGGCCGCTTGCAGCGCCGGCACATAAGGATCCATACGCGCCGACGTGGTTGGCCCGAATGAACCCGACGCAAAGCCAACCGGCGTTTTTGCCGGCCCGGCATAATAGACCGGCTGGTTCTTCAGATAGTCCGGCAGGGGCTGTCCCGAATCCAGTATCTCTTGAAATTTGGCATGGGCGATATCCCGCGCCACCACCAGCGGCCCGGATAGACTAAGCCGGGTTTTCAGCGGGTGCTGGGTAAGAATGGCGCGGATTTCGTCCATCGGCATGCGCAAATCGATCGCCACCGGATCCCCGGCCAACGCCCCGTGGTCGATCTCCGGCAGATATTTTGCCGGATCGGTTTCCAACTGCTCAAGAAACACCCCGTCCGCCGTGATACGGCCCATGATCTGCCGGTCCGCTGAACAGGAAACCCCCAGCCCCACCGGGCAGGAGGCCCCGTGCCGCGGCAAGCGGATAACCCTGACATCATGGCAGAAATACTTGCCGCCGAATTGCGCGCCGATTCCCAGCCGCTGTGTCATCGCCAGCACTTCCGCTTCCAGGGTCCGGTCACGAAATGCTTGGCCGTGTTTGTTGCCCCGTTGCGGCAATTCATCGAGATAGTGGCAGGAGGCCAATTTGAGTGTCTTTAACGTCATCTCGGCGCTGGTGCCGCCGATGACCACGGCCAGATGGTAGGGCGGGCAGGCCGCCGTCCCTAGGGAGGCGACTTTCTCCTCCAGGAACGCCATCAGGCTCGCTGGGTTCAGCAGCGCTTTGGTTTGCTGATAGAGGAATGTCTTATTGGCCGAGCCGCCGCCTTTGGCGATGAACAAAAACTCGTAAACGTCGCCATCCATGGCATAAAGGTCTATCTGCGCCGGCAGGTTGGTGCCCGTGTTGGCCTCATCGAACATGGTCAGCGGCGCCAGTTGGCTGTAGCGCAAATTATCTTCCCGGTAGACTTGCTCGATCCCCTCCGACAAGGCCGCTTCATCGCCGCCGCCGGTCCACACGTGCTGGCCTTTTTTGCCCAGCACGATCGCTGTCCCCGTATCCTGACACATGGGCAGCACGCCGCCGGCGGCGACGACGGCATTTTTCAGCAGGTCTATGGCCACGAAGCGGTCGTTGTCGGACGCCTCTTCATCTTCCAGGATGGCACGCAATTGCTTCAGATGCGACGGGCGCAACAGGTGCGACATGCTCCTGAACGCCTCCGCCGCCAGCATCGTCAGGGCGGCCGGTTCCACCACCAACATGGGTCCGCCCGAGAATTGCTGGGTTTTTACGTGGCTGCCGGTCAGTTTGCGAAACGGACCATCATGGTTAACTTCGGCAAAGATCGGATGAAAGGAGGAGTCTGTCATGACTGAACCGCGGCTCGGTAATTCGTTGCGGGACGACTACTTCTTGCGGAAGTTGTCGAGGGCGACCACATCGGCGGACGAGGCGCTGTCCTCGTCACTCGTTTCTGTTGCCTCCCGGCTGGTATCGGGCGCTGCCTCCTGATGGACCGTCGCCGGCACGGGTGCTGGCGCGGTTTTTTCGACGGCGACGTTGAATTGCAGCCCGAATTTGACCGACGGGTCGACGAAGGATGTCAGCGCGGCGAACGGAACCACCAGATTGTGGGGCCGGTTGTTGAAGCTCAATGTCACCCCGAAACGATCGTCATCCACGAACAGGTCCCAAAACTGATGCTGCAGGATGATCGTCATTTCCTCCGGATATTGGGCCTGCAGAGAATCCTCCAACTCGACGCCGGGGGCCTGGGTGCGGAAAGTCAGGAAAAAATGATGCTCGCCTGGCAGGCCCTCGCTGGCCGCCAGCTTTAGTGCTTCTTGCACCACCCCCAGGAGGGCGCCCTCGACCATACGGTCGTATTTCAAAAGATCATCAGCCATAGATCCTGCCAGCGCTCAAGCGGGGTGCCCAGACCCGAAACCAGTGGGGGGCTTCTGTTGCCCGGTGCCCCCCGGACCGCGCTTACTGCCTATGCGGCAACAGCGAAGGTCTCAACGTTGTCGTTGGCACCTATGAATTTGGCCCGATAACGGCGGAACCATGCCGAGCAAAAGTCCAACCTTTACA
>QIGO01000231.1 GCA_003230015.1 Alphaproteobacteria bacterium
TTCATCCAAATCAAATGTGAGCTGGGCCAGTCCTATCAGGTCGCCGATCAGGCCGTCATGCAAGTGGAACAGGTTTCCGAGGTCCACTCCACCTCCGGCCAATATGACCTGCTCATGAAATGTTACCTGCCGGACGGACAGGACGTCGGCCATTTCGTGACCAGCCAAATCCAGTTGCTCAAGGGTGTTAAGGACACTTTCACGCTCATAACGTTCAAGGCGTTTGGATAGACCGGCGGCCGCTTTGGTCACCGACCGCCAGGCCGAATCGTCTCATAGGCGCCCATGACAGCGTTCAAATATCCAAACCTCCCCTTCGCCCGCTGTCCGGAGCTGGAAGGCGCCTCACCCACGCACCCCGTCGCCATTGTTGGCGCCGGACCGGTTGGCCTTGCCGCGGCGATCGATTGCAGCCTCCACGGCATCCCCGTTGTTTTGTTGGACCACAAAGACACCGTCAGCGATGGCAGCCGGGCCATATGCTGGGCCAAACGCACCCTGGAAATCTGCGATCGCCTCGGCGTCGGCCAGCGCCTGGTCGACAAGGGTGTCACCTGGAATCGCGGCAATGTCTATCTCGGGGACCGGCAAATCTACCAGTTTGATTTGTTGCCCGAGCCCGACCACAAGCGGCCGGCCTTCATCAACCTCCAGCAATTCTATTTCGAGCATTACCTGGCCCAGCACGTCCAGTCCCTGCCTGGCATCGATCTGCGCTGGCAGCACAAAGTCATCCACGCCCAGCAAGGTCCTGAGTCAGTGACCCTGACAGTCGACACACAGGATGGCCAATATACCCTTGAAACTGAATGGCTGATCGCCGCCGACGGCGTCCGCAGCACAATCCGCGACGCCCTTGGCCAGGATTTCCAGGGCCGCGTATTCCAAGACCGGTTTCTGATCGTCGATATCGCCATCCAGCGTGATGATCCGGCGATCAGGCGTTTTTGGTTCGATCCTCCCTTCAATGCCGGGCAATCGGCACTCATGCATAAACAAGCCGACAATGTCTGGCGCACCGACTTCCAAATCGGCTGGGACGCCGACCCCGAGCTAGAGGGCAAACCGGAAACGATCATTCCCCGCATCAAGAAGATGCTCGGCGACGTCGAGTTCGAGATCGTCTGGAGCAGCGTCTACACCTTCACCTGCCGCCGCATGGAGAAATTTCGCCACGGCCGGGTGTTTTTCGTCGGCGACGCCGCCCATGTTGTCTCGCCATTTGGCGCCCGTGGCGGCAACGGCGGCGTCCAGGACACCGACAATCTAATTTGGAAACTGGCCCTGGTACGCACCGGCCAGGCCCCTCGGAGCCTGCTCGAAAGTTATAACAGCGAACGCCGCCATGGCGCCGACGAGAATATTCTCAATTCCACCCGCAGCACCGATTTCATTACTCCCAAAACCCCGGTCAGCCGCGCCTTTCGCGATGCGGTGCTCGACCTGGCCCGAGACCACGAATTCGCCCGCCGCTTCGTCAACGCAGGCCGCCTCTCGACGCCCGCGGCTTATGAAAACTCGCCTCTCAACACCCCTGATACCGACAATTTTGCCGGCACCATGAACCCCGGCACCCCCTGCACCGACGCTCCGATCACCATCGACGGCCGCAAAACCTGGCTGCTCGACCAAATCGGCACGGATTTCACCCTACTCTACTTTGGCGAGGATATTTCCCCCGCCACCCGGGCCACTTTCGACGCCCTGTCAGTCTTGCAGCCGAGCGTCCGCCCCCTGGTCCTGGCCCCGGACGGTATCGCCGCTGCCCGCTACGATGCCAGGCCCGCAACCGCCTACCTGATCCGCCCCGACCAGCATGTCACGGCACGCTGGCGGCATTTGCGTCTCGAAGCCGTATCCGCAGCCCTCGACCACTGCCTGACACGGACATGACCATGGCCAGCAAGCTACGCACTGATTTACAGATAGCCGACCCGGACAGCTTTTATGAAGACCTGATAGCTCTGCATAAGGACCTCACTGACGAGCAAAGCGCCCTGGTCAACGCCAAACTCATCCTCCTACTCGCCAACCACATCGGCGACCGCCAAATCCTTGACGAGGCCCTCGCGGCGGCAAAAAAAGCGGCCTAACTCTGCAGCGCCTTCCACATCCGCTTGTCTCGCGCGGCGGTCCAGATACGGGGATCGGCGATGCCGCTGGCTTCGTCATAGGCCCGCGATACGTTAAACGGCAGGCAATGCTCGAAAATCACCCAGTCACCGTATTTCTTGGCTAGGGTCTTATGGGTATTCGCAAAAACCTCGTTCAGCTCTTGTTTCTTGCCCACGCCCCGCTTGACGCTCGCCATCATGTCGGCGACGAAGCCGGCGGTTGCATCCATCGCCGCCATGGATTTCGCCGCGCTCTGCAACGCCGCCCCCCGCCCCGGCACCAGCTTCTTTGGTTTCAGCGCCCGCAGCTTATCCAGCGTACCCGGCCAATCCCCCAGATAGGCGTCGCCGCAATAGGGTGTCGCCCCCATCTCCACCAGATCGCCGGCGAACAGCACCTTTTCCTTGGGCAGCCACACCACCGTGTCGCCCTTGGTGTGTCCCCGGCCCAAATGCATGATCCGAATTTCGCGTTCACCCATCCACAGGGTCAGCGCATGGTCCACAACCATATTCGGCCAGGTCAGCCCGGGTATTGACCCGACATCCTGGAACAGCCGCGGAAACCGTTCCAGCTCCGACTTATAATCCTGCGCGCCGCGCTCCTTGATCAGGTCCAATGTCGGCTGACTGGCGATCACATAGTCGGCGTTATAGGCCGAAGCCCCAAGGACACGCACCGCGTGATAATGCGACAGCACCACATATTTCACTGGTTTTTTGGTCACCTTCCGGATGTGTTTGAGAACATCCTTGGCCATCGCCGGCGTCGCCTGGGTATCGATCACCATCACCCCATCGTCGCCCACGATCACCCCTGTGTTGGGATCGCCCTCAGCCGTATAGGCATAGACTCCGTCCGCCAGCTTATCGAAGCTGATCTTTTTCTTGGTCATGTCCGCCGCGCTCGCAAAGGCTTTGGCCATTGTCTTGCCCTCCCCCTGTTTTTCGCTCAGCCGGTCGCCGTTGGTACGCCCGCCGTCGTCGAATATTCGAAATGCAGTGCCTCTCCGGGATAAACTACGCCGAACATGGCATGGGCCGCCATGGCCGCCTCCGAAAACCCTGAAAGAATGAGTTTCAGCTTCCCGGGATAATGGGCGATATCGCCAATCGCGAAGACCCCTTTTGTGCTCGTCTCGCATGTCGCCGGGTCAACCAGGACATGGTTGCGGTCCAGCGCCAGGCCCCATTTTTCGATCGGCCCCAGATCCATGGCCAGGCCATAGAATGCCAGCAGCACATCCGCGTCCAGCCGCCGCGCCACCCCGTCGAGCGATTCCGTGACCACCGCCTCAAGACGCCCATTACTGCCCAGCAATCCGGCAAGCTGGTAGGGTACCACCAGTTCCAGCCGGCCATCGCGCGCCAGTTGGCGCAGTTTCGCGACACTCTCCGGCGCGGCGCGAAACTTGTCTCGGCGATGCACAAGCTGCACCGACGCCGCCACATCCCACAGGCTCAGCGCCCAATCCACGGCACTGTCGCCGCCCCCCGCGATGACCACGCGCTTGCCGCGCAAATCCTCGCGCCTTGTGACCATATAGCGGACCCCGCCGCGCGCCTCGAACGCCTCGATGCCTTCCACCGGCGGGCGGTTCGGCCCAAACGCGCCACAGCCGGCGGCCACCAGAACCACCGCGCAGTCGATTTTTGTCCCGGCGGAAGTCTCGACCCGCCAGCGGCCCGCCTCACCCTGCCGCAACGCCGTAACTTGTTGCCCCAGATGATAGACCGGTTCAAACGGCTTTGTTTGTTCGTCCAGGCGCTCGATAAGTCTGCCGGCATCGATACGCGCAAATCCGGGAATGTCGTAGATTGGCTTTTCCGGATACAGTGCTGCGCACTGACCGCCGATGCTATCCAGCGCATCGACGACATGGCAGCGCATCCGCAACATGCCGCACTCGAAAATACCGAACAGGCCCACCGGGCCCGCGCCAACGATGCACACATCCGTGTGGTGCACTTTTTCAGACATTTGCGGGAAGGCCCGGTTGTTCCACGAATACGACTACCCGCGCTAACTTAGTCAGAACAGCGCCCGGAGCAAGGGCTAGGCCGAGCGTTGTTTGGCTTCTTGCTGCGGCGACATGCGCGCGCCGTCAAGATTGGCGCCATCCACCGACAATCCCTGCAGGTCTTGCAGAGAGCGGTCGGCGGGAACACTCCCACGCACATTGTCCAGCCAATCCTCGCGACTGGCAATGATCTGCACGATCTCCTGCGGAGTCATCGGCTCGCCATGGAATAATCTCGCTACACTGCGCACCGCCCCCCTTTTTTGCGTCAGTAGCCGGAACCTACGCGACGCGGGTTAACGATGCGTTAGTCATGACCTGGCCTCCACAAGTGCGGTTTACGGTCGTTTTCCCTAGCCACCCAGACCTTCCTTCGCGCGATACGGC
>QIGO01000114.1 GCA_003230015.1 Alphaproteobacteria bacterium
GGCCCATGAATGCGCGCCTTGGCTGCGGCATCGAATCCGGCCTCGTCCAGCCGCTCCAGCCTTGCGGCGTGGGTCTTTCGGCTACCCAGCGACCCCACATAAAACGCCGGCGAGCGCAGCGCCGCATGCAATGCCGGATCATCCAGCTTTGGATCATGGGTGAGGGTGACAATGGCCGTACGGCTGTCCGGCGCCAGGGCCGCAAAAGCCTCGCCGGGCCAGTCGTTGTTGAGGCTCACACCCGGAAAGCGTTCTTCGGTGGCAAAGGCCCCACGCGGGTCGACGATCGTGACTTCATACCCGGCCAGTTCTGCCATTGGCGCCAGGGCTTGGGAAATATGCACCGCACCCACCAGGATCATCCGCTTCGGCGGATTGAAGACCTGCACGAACAATTTGCCGTCGCTTGTCTCGACCAGCCCTGGTTTGTCGTCCAGCAGCGCCGTCCGCGCCGCCGACATTGTGTCTTCACCGACCCGCAGCGTCCCTTCGATGCCCTCGCCAACAATCAGGCATTGGCTGCCATCCTCGATCCGCGTGACCAATGCGGCGGGTTTCTTGGCTTTTTGCGCCTCCAGGATTTTGGCAAGAATGCTGGTCAGCATGCCCGTTAGTCCACGCGCTCGACAAAGACTTCGACCTTGCCGCCGCAGGCAAGGCCCACTTCCCAGGCCATCTCATTGGTGACGCCGTAATCCAGCAGCCGCGGCGTCCCGTCGGCGATCACCTGTTTCGCTTCATGCACCACCGCCCCCTCGATACAGCCTCCCGACACCGAGCCCGCCATGGCGCCGTTCTCATCGATCGCCAACTGACTGCCCACCGGGCGCGGCGACGATCCCCAGGTGCTGACCACGGTCGCCAGAGCGACACCCTTGCCGGCCGCCCGCCAGGCCACGGCTTGCTGCAACACATTGTCGGGGTCCATAGCGCCACTCATGCCACTTTCTCCAGCATTGATTTCACCGACTGAGATCGGCGGTTATCCAGGCTGCTCAAGACTGCGGTCAGCTCAGCCAGGCTCGCCAGATTATGCACACTGCGCACATCGTCCACATTGGGCAGGATTGCGCGCGCCCCCAGGGATTTCGGCTCATACTGATCATAGCGTAGCAGCGGATTGAGCCAGATCAAGCGCCGGCAGGATTTATGCAGCCGGTCGATCTCCCCGGCCAGGCCGTCGCCTCCGTCCCGGTCGAGACCATCGGTAATCAGCAACACGACCGCACCCTGGGCCAGCACCCGGCGCCCCCATCGCCGGTTGAATTCATGCAGGCTTTGGCCGATGCGCGTCCCCCCCGACCAATCCTCCACCGCGCCACCGACTTTCGCCAGCGCTTCGTCCACATCCCGATAGCGCAGGTAACGGGTGATATTGGTCAGCCTGGTGCCGAACACAAAGCTGAAAACACGGTCCCGGTCGTTGCTCAGCACATGCATGAAATGCAGCAGCATCCGCGAATAATGGCTCATCGAGCCCGAGATATCGCACAGCATGACCAAAGGCGGCCGCCGCCGCCGGGGTTTGCGGAAGTTCAGCGGTATCGCCGCCCCGCCGGAGCGCAACGCCGCGCGCAGGCTGGCGCGCATATCGATCCGCGCCCCGCGCGGGTCGGTGCGCAGCCGCCGCGTGGGCACGGTCATAACCGGCAGGCGCATGCGTGAAATAGCGCGTTTGGCCTCTGCGATTTCCGCCGCCGACATCTTTTCGAAATCCATACCGCTGAGGACTTCCTGGTCCGACCAGGTCATCGTCATGTCGAATTCCGGCGCCACTTCCTCGGCGTCGCCCTCGGGGTCCCAATCTTGCGTGACATCGCGCCGCAACGCCTCGGCCAGCCGCCGCAGCATGTCACGGCTACTTTCCTTGTCTTCCTGTTCCACCGTGATCGTCGGCAAAATCAGCGCATTGAGTTTCGCCAGCAATTGCGGGTTTCGCCAAAATATGTGGAACGCCTGATCGAACAATTCCCGCTGATCGCGCCGGTTGACCAATACCGCGTGCAGCGCCCAATAGAAATCCTTGCGGTTGGCCAGCCCCACCGTATCCACGGCTTCGATGGCGTGCAGCACCTTGGCAGGCCCAACGGGCAGGCCCGCCGCTCTCAGCACCCGCGCGAAATGCATGATATTCGCGGCCAGCTTACCGCCTTGCCCGGTGGCCACCGGTGAGTCGGTCCCATTGCCCTGATTGTGGCGCCGCACGTCGGCCATCTTTGGTCTAGCCGGCGACCGGCTGCGCGTCGATCTCGCTTTTGACTTGATCGAGCATCTTGGCCGCCTCGCTGCCCCGTATTTGCGCAATGTCGTCCTGGTATTTCAGCAATACGCCAAGGGTGTCGTCGATGGCTTCCGGGGTCAGTTCTATATAGTCAAGTTGATGCAGGGCCGAGGCCCAGTCGATGGTCTCTGCCACACCCGGCACTTTGAACAAATCCGCCCCCCGCAGCGCCTGCACGAAGCCGACAACTTCGGCACTCAGCCGCTTGCCGGCATCCGGCGATTTCAAGCGCAGGATTTCAAGCTCTCGTTCGGCATCGGGATAATCCACCCAATAATAGAAACAGCGCCGTTTCAGGGCGTCGTGAATTTCACGCGTGCGGTTGGAGGTAATGATCGCAATCGGCGGCTTGTCCGCCCGAATGGTGCCGATTTCAGGGATCGTGACTTGATAGTCCGACAGCAGTTCCAGCAAATAGGCCTCGAACGGTTCATCGGTGCGGTCCAGTTCATCGATCAGCAGCACCGGCGGCCCGGCCAGATCGCTTTCCAGCGCTTGCAGCAGCGGCCGTTTGATCAGGAAGCGCTCATTGAAGATATCGGTCCCCAGCTGCGCCCGGTCGCTGACACCCTCCGCTTCGGCCAGACGGATTTCGATCATCTGGGCGGCATAATTCCACTCATAGACCGCCGAGGCCACATCCAGCCCCTCATAACATTGCAGCCGCACCAGCCGCCGGCCCAGCACCTCCGACACCACCTTGGCGATTTCGGTTTTACCGACCCCGGCCTCGCCTTCCAGGAACAGCGGCCGCCCTTGCGCCAGGGCCAGATAGACGGCCGTAGCAAGGCTGCGGTCGGCCACATAGCGGCCTTTTCCAAGCAACGCCAAGGTTGCATCGACAGACTGTGGCAAGCTCATGAAATGCTCCGCCGCAAGGATACTGGCCGGGAGCGTTGCACACCCGAGCGAATCGAGCCCTATTTCTGCGTCCAGGCGCCCGATGGGTCCATAATATAGGTCCCCGGGGCGGCTCTTTCGAGTACCCGCTGACCGGTCAGAAGCTCGACCTGGTCCATTGAAATATCGTTATCCGCGGCAATTTCCTCGAACTTGGCCCGGCGGCCGGCATTTATCCGCTCCACCAGCGCGCTGATTTCAGGGGTCGGGTCGCCAACCGGCGCGATATACCCGCGGAATGTCTCGCCCACCAGTCCGCTTGCCTTGGCATCGTCGAGTTCGTCGGCCATTGCCGGCCCGACGGCACTTCCGGCAGCGAGAATAACGGCCACAATGAGGGCTGGAATGATGCGCCGCAGACGCCGGAGTATCAGCATGGTTGGATTCCTAGAACAAATCGTCATTTTCTCGCAACAGATCGTCGATATCGCGCTCGACACGAATGCGGACCTCCTGCTCGATTTTGACGTTGAGGTTAATCACGATCGGTTCGTCCGGCGCCTGGATTTTCACCGTTGGCTGACAAGCCGCCAGCAATAGCGCCACCGCCCCGAGACCCCAAAGGCCGGCACTGCCCCACTGCAATTTACCGCGCACAACCATATCCCCCATATCTGGTGTCCCGGGCCGAATTTTCAACATACTGTGGAAGTCCTGCGTAAGCCATGCTCTTGCTCAAGACCTTTACCCACCCGCGTCACCGATAATCTGCGACCGAATACGGTCGGGCAGCTTGTAGGTCTTGATGCCACGGTCCAGTAGCGCGCGCAGCGGCCCCGTCAGGTTCACGTTCAACTCGAAAGGTGCGCCGGCATAAAGGTCCGGGTTCTTGCCTTTTAGATACAACCCAAGCACCAGATCCTCGGCCTCGCCCTCATCCAGCGTCACCTGTACGGAGTCATAGTAGAAATTCTCCACCGCTTGCAGAAACAGCCCGGTACTGAACTCCGCCGCCTCCAGCGCCGGACCGATATCCCGGGGCTTGTAGCGCAGGATACCGCCGCCTTCGCCCGAGGTGAGGTTACCGCCACGAATCGCGACTTCACCATTCTCGACGGTCACCGGGATCACCCCGTTCAGCGTTCCCGAGGCACTGATGTCACCCAGTTTCGCGATCGCAAGCAACTGCTCCAGCTCGACGCCGTTCACTGTCAGGACCAGTGTGAACGGGTCCATACCTGGCGCGTATTCAAACGGCTCGCTGTTCAGCAGGCCGCCGAACATGTCGAGTTCTCGCACTTGCGCCTTGATCGTGCCGTCTCCCGGCAATTCAAAGAC
>QIGO01000081.1 GCA_003230015.1 Alphaproteobacteria bacterium
AATCTCGCCGCCGGACTCGAATTGAGCCTGGGCAATGGCATTCGCGTCGATACCGTGAAGGTGCGGGACAGCGGCCATGCGGAAGTTTCGTTACGCGTGGACGCGAAAGCGTCACCCGGCACGCGGCGGGCGAAAATCCGTGCGGGCAGCCGGGGAATATGGGCCAGACAGCCGACAACGGTCCTGGTGCAGCGGCCGTTCCTGATGGTGAGTATGCCGAAACCCAAGTTGCGTCCGCCCAACTGGAAAATCACCATAAAGGGCCGCATCCTGCTGACGAGTCCCAAGTGGTTCTCGGGTCTCGCTACTATGAAGCCGTCACCCAAGGATATTGTCTTGGGTAAGCAGGCCAAGATTATCAAGGTCGGCATTCATGTGCCTACCATCAAGGATAACAACGTCTTTAACTGGCGCGAGCAGAATCCCGGTATCGCCGAGTGGTATGAGGTGCGTTCGGCGACAGACTGATCACCAAACGTCACATTGGTCAACTCAAGGATAAATTTTCAACGTTACCAACGTGGCTATGGCCGGATCCGGCCCTGATCGCAAAGCTTGCGGGAGCGATCCCGGCGAGCGGGTGGTTGCCCACGATGTTGGCCGTGCTGAAGAATCATAAGGAAAGGCTGCCGCTCAAGGCCCTCACCTGGGAGGTTGTCGGCTACCGCCGCTACTTCAAGAGCGGCATCGAACGCCATGCGGCGATGAAGATGCGCCGGCCGGTCATGCTGGCATCGCTGGCCCGCGGATTCATTCCGAAGGGCAACTTGGGCGCCATGGTGCCGCGCGAGGTCGAGCGCTCGGAGCGCTGGCCGCTGACCGCACCGTACCACCCCACCGGTCTGGCCTGCGGCAACGAGGCGCCGGGCAATCTCAATGTCAGGCCGATCGATACCGGCTCCAGGAAGAAAGGCAAGCAGTTCGAAACCAAGATCATCCCCGCTAACCATACCGGGGATCGGTGGCAACTGTTCGGCACGATGGATCTGGCTAACAGTCCATGGTCGTCCAATCCGTGGAAGTCCCAGGCAGTCGTGCGCCACGGCAAGAATGAAGGCACGATTACGTCTACCACATTAGGCTTCTATAACATCTACCTCGACTGGGGCGATGGCACCGTCGTACCGCTGACCGTGACGAAAAAACCCTCCACTGACGGTTATCAAGGCAAGGTGGACTTTTCCGCGCTCACGACCCTTTCCAAACACCAGCACGCCTATTCACGGGTCGGCAGCTACACCGTACGGATCTATCAACTGGCCGAGGGGGACATTCAGAATGAATCCGCCGGTAACGTCAGTGTGGCAGCTAATCCCGGAGGCAGCCTGTATGGCGCGGTTTTGAAGAAGGTCATGATCGGTGGCGGCAACAATCGTCCCAACGACAACACGACGCCGCGCACCTTCCACCACGCTCAGGCCGTCGGTAATCGCGCCTACATGATGATGTGCAAGCAGGTGGTCATCGAGCCGCGCCACGACCCGGCCTCGGACGGTCCTCTGAATCTGGTGTCGGCCAGGGTAGGCGGCTTTCCCGAACAAGCGGGGAGCGGTACGCCGCCCAGGAACGTCAGCATCGCCTCGCCACTGGATGCCATCAAATCGCTGGTGCCGAAAGCCGCATCCGGTGGCGGTTCGCCGGTCGCCAGGAGCAGTTTTAAGGCGGGGCATCTTCAGGTGGACCGGTCGGTCGCGCACCTGAACCTGCTGTCATCTGGCTCCCATGCCAGGGGCAACAGCGAGCCCAGCTTCTCGGCCTGCGACGTTGCGCTCACCGGCGGCGGTAACATCAATTACTACGGTCAGGGGCAGGTGCGCACGACCTGGTATGTGGACGGCGCCCCGGTAGGCAACAGCATCCTTCCGCTCGGCCCCTCCGCAGCTCGCTCCGACCGTGTGCTGGCCCGTAAAGATCCCGGCAAACCGCTGGTGTCGGCTTCGGACCTGATCCTGTCACCGTCCATTCCGTTTGATCAACTCGGCCAGCACCGCTTGTCGTTCGACGCCAAAGTCATCCCTGATGACAGCGGGATGACCAATCTCTCCGCTTTGATGGGCCTGGCGTTCGGATCCGGCGGGCGCAAACCCGACCCCCGGCTCGCCGCTCAACTGGCCGCCGGCCTGCACGGCGCTCCGCGGCTCGGCGTGCTGCCGCCGCAGGGCGTGCAGTTTTCCGGCAGCAGCGGCCCCGTGGCATGGCTGAACCGGCCGCTACAGCGACTGGCGCAACAGGCGTCGAAGCCGGTACAACTCGCGGCGCTGGACCGGGTGGTATTCGACAGTGGCCCGATCCGGATCGGCGGCATTTTGCATGCGGCCAAGGCGTTGCCGAAAGGCAAGCCGCCGACCTACGTCGCGGCCCCGGCGCGCACTTACCGGGTGCTGGGATCCAAATCCGGCCAACCCTGCACCTTCCACTTCCCGGTTCAGGGCGGTGAGTTTACCGTTGGCGGGTTGCAGGATGCGGGCAAAGGTACGCCCAACGTTACCCGCCAGGGCGACAAGTGGAGCGGTCACGGCACGCTGTTCATTCACTTTGCCGGTGCCAGCGGCGGCATGGTGCAATTTCCGGTGCCGCTGAAGATCAAGGACTGGACGCTCAAGGACGATGCGGTGACGGTCAGCAGCGGCGCTTTCGATTTATCTGAGCCAATTCAGAATAAATTGTTCATGCCGGGTGTTAGCGTGCGGGTACAGCGCCTGCAGGGGAAAGCCGGGGATTCGGTGAAGATGACACTGAGCGCAACACTCAAAAATACGAATATTCTGGCGACCGACAACCAGCAGCCGCCGCCACCGCTCGTCGCCACTGCGGTATTGTCGCCGCAAGGCGACTGGTATGCAGGCGGCTTGCCGCTGCCGAAACTTGATGTCTACGACAGCGGTTTCAGATTGAAGCCCAAGTCCGCCGCTCTCGATTTAAGCGCCTCCCAAGGTAGCGGGTGCGGTGGTAGCGGCGACGGCTGGATGGGTATTCCCATGGGCAACGGATCGCAACTCTCGGCCTACACCTTCGAACTCAGGAAGGGACAGACCGCATCCGTATCCGGCTGGGGTATCGACGGTTCGGGTCTGTGCGGCGCGGCGAACTTCGGCCCCTACGACGCACTGGTGGAACGCGGCTCCATTCACTGGAAGAGCATCAAGGCCAATGCCACGGGCGGGGGATTTACGGCTAACTACAACGGACTGCGCGTGCATGTGCCCTGGCTGGATGTCGACCTTACGAGCAGCGGCAGCCAGTTGCTGTCCGCGGGCAAGGGCAGCGGCGGCGTCAAGCTGACCCTGAACATGACCGGTGATGCCCCGCCGCGCAACTTCGGGCCGGTCACGCTGAACGCCAACGCGCTACAGTTCGGCGCCCTCAAGGGTATAGGTCTGGCGGTACTCGCCCAGAGCACGCTGTTCAGCTTCAGGGCCGATGGCCGAACCTTTGCCAAGGATGTGGCCGTCCCCGATCTCGTCTTCGGCATGAACGGCAAGGCCTACTTCAAGGAGGGCGGCGGCTCGAAGCACATCAGCCTGAGCGGCGCCAAGGGTCAATTGTCGCAGGGCGTGGTCGATCTTAAAGGGATGGACGTGATCGCCACCCCCGGAAAATCGAGTCGGCTGTTGTTTAATTTCAGCACGGAATTGCGCATCTCGGAGGCCTTGCCGGCGGCGCCCGCGCCGGTGAGTTACCGTATCGTCGAGGCTTCGGCCAGGCATTACACCGGCAGCGGACCGGTCACCGGGGACTTCGTGATCCATAAACCGTTCCCGGATGCGAACCCGTCAACCGATTCGGTAATCCATGCCGACTATACCGGGCCGCAGAATGGTAAGAGCGCCGCAGCCGATCCAGGCGACTGGCTGATACGGAATGCGAATGCCTCCTACTGCGGCAAGATCGATATGGGGGTGTTCGGCGGGCCGCCCGTCAAGGGTGGGTTCGCCCTCGGCTATCAGGGATCCGATGATTTTTGGGCGGCCAGCGCCGATGTGTCGATGGGACCGACCGGCACCCCGCTGGTGCCGCCGTTCATGACCCTGTACACCATCGGCGGGGGCTCGGCTATAATGTGGCGCTCACCTCCTTCATTTCCGGCGCGAGTTGTAACGTGAGTGCGAAAGTCGACCACACGCCAGCGTTCAATGCCCACATACTGGTCGGCGACCCGACGCATTTCGTTTACGGTTTCGATGGCCGGTTCACGGTCAAGGCCAGCGGCCCGGAGGCTGGCGCCCGCATGGACTACAAGGCCTGGCTGGTGCGCCACCAATGGGATGGCGGTGGCGATTTCCACGGCCGTTTCGTGTTTGCCAACGGCAACTTCGACGGTACGCTAAACGGAAAATACGGTTTCCTCGACGACAAGGTGTATATCGAGGCCTCCAATGATGCCATTGCCATGCACTTCGGCGGTGGTCACTGGTATGTCCACGCAGGCACCAAACCCAACCCGGTAAAGGGTCATGTCCTGATCGTCAACGCGGGCGCATGGCTGGGTCGGCTCCGATGGCTTGTCCGCGGGCGCCAAGGCCCACCTGAACCTCGGTGCGGGCAATTGTAACGCCGCCTGCGCCCGGGTGATCGTCGATGCGCTGCTCATGGCGGAGATCACGCCCCAACCGCATATCAGCGCGGACGCCAGTATGCACATGGACGCGCACGCGTGTGCGTTCAGCGTCTGTCTGGGCACCGGAATCGGCGCCAGCATGCACGTGGCCGCTATGCCGCCCGAGCTGGCCGTCGGCTTCAGGCTGGGCGGGTGTCCGCCCGGACATCTGGATGTCGGGCTGCGCATACTGCCCAGTCCCAAGCCGCATATAGGAGGTGGGCTCTGTTTATTCTGACACTTCGCGCTGCCCGGAATTTTGTAATAGGGGCCTTCGGCGCGTGCCTGCTTGCGGTATCCGCAACCGCCCAGGCCGCCCAGACGGCAACACCCGAACGGATGTTGTGCGCCCGGGACCGGAACGGTGCGCTACGAGTTCTGATGCTGATACCCCCGGCGCGCTGGCCGCCGGGCGGTTTCCGGATCGATGCCAACGGTAAAACCCTCGCACGGACGAGTGTGGATTCGAAAGCCCTGTCACGGTTGCCCGAAGGGGAACGTGAAGCACTGCGGCGTCTGCCTGCGCGGGCGCGCAAAACGAAATCGCCGGGTGCGGCGGTCATCATTTATGGACGCCTGCTGTCGGACTGGCGTTTTGCCCGCGCCGCCGGGATGGGCGGCGTCTTCCCCGGTGCGCCACGCAACATCAAGTCGGTGCAAATCCAGCCACTGAACGCCCGGGGTCGGCCCGCAGGAGGCTCCCTCGCGTGCCGCCTTGATCCGTCCAAAGCGCCACCGGCGCCCGCCGGGCTGCGGGCTGTCAGCATGGGGGACGGAGTGATGCTGTACTGGCAAGCATTCGGCAAGAAGACCTTTCCGGTGCTGTCTTATCGTGTGGAGCGGGACACGGGCGGCGGCGCCAAATCGCTCATGTTGCAGGCGCCGTTTCTTCCGTTCGGTCACAAGGCGAAACAACCAGCCTACATGGACCGGCTGCCGCCGCTGGAACAGGAGATTACCTATCAGGTTCGCTGGGTCGATCCCCTTGGCCGCAAGGGCTCCTGGGCGCGCGTGCGCGTCTATTCAACGGATTTCACCGCGCTACGTCCGCCAGCCCGGATAACGGTAAAAATCGACAAGGACAGTGTGAGCCTGCATTGGCCGAAAAGCGACAACCCGCGCACGGCCGGTTATGTGGTCGAGCGCGCCTATCTCAATACCGGCCCCTACGAAGTGCTGACACCCAGGGGTCTTCCCACGAACCAGCCCGAATACCGCGACAGCAAGCTAAAGGGCGGTACCGTGTATTTCTACCGCGTACGCGCCATGGGCCCGCACGGCGATCTGGGCGTGCCGTCCGATCCGGTGGCCGCGCAGGCGCGCAGCACGGCGGTCCCGTCCGCACCGCAGCGGCTCAAGGCCGACGCCGGGCGTACGCGCGTGCGCTTAAGCTGGGAGCTACTGCCCGGCAATGTCGCCGGTTACATCATCGAACGCCGGGCCGAAGGCAGCCCGCGCTGGAGCCGCCTCAACGCCACACTGCGGCAACCGCCCCGGTACGATGACCTGCTGGGCCCCCAGATTGGCGGCATGCTCGCCTACCGGGTGACCGCCGTCAGTCAGGATAACCTGAAGAGTGCGCCATCGAAAATCGTGAAGGTGCGCCTGATTGATACCACACCGCCGTTGCCGCCGCGCATTAGCACGGCCAGCGGCGTTGGTGGCAAGGTGACGCTCGGCCTGCAGGCGGCGGCTCCCGTCAAAGACACGGCGCGGATCTACGTGCTGCGCGGCGGGTCGGTCGACGATCCGGGACTCGTCATCGGCAAGCCGTTGCCCGGCGATGCCGGGCGATTCGAGGATACCTGGGTTCAGCCCGGCAAGGTCTACTGGTACCATCTGGTGGCTGCCGATGCCTCCGGCAATCGCAGCGCGGACGGTCAGGCGGTCGAAGTCCGGGTAGCGTCGCCTTTGCTCCCCCGACCGGAGAAGCCCGTGGTTAACTATGTGGCAAAGCCTGTCCCGATGGTGAAAATTCGTTTTAAGCAACCGCCTGCGCGGCTCTCGGTGCTCGTGCAGTCGTCCGTGGACGACATTCACTGGCGCACAGCCGCCGGTCCGACGAACGACTCCAAGGCCAGTGATCTCAATCCCGGCACCGGAGCGGTTCGCTACCGCATCCGCTACCGTGCAACCGACGGCTCGCTCGGCCCGCCATCAGCCGAAGTGACGCTGCACCATCCGTAGCCGCGCGTCCGGGAACCGCTATGCGCGCTTCCACGATGACCTCTGCCGCCCGATCTGAACGTCGTGCCGCCTCCTCTGGTTTGGATTATTCATGAATAATGCGGGCTGAATGAGGCTCGGATCAGAATCGAATGCTGATTTTCGTTCCCGCGGATATGGACCGGATTTCAATCCGTGCTATCGGTTTTCCGTGCGGCGTGACACACACCTCTTCATCGGCGGAGGCGCGATTGAGGTATTCGGATAAATAATCTTTGAATTCACGCACGGCTGATTCTTGCTGTTGCCGTGTGGCTGGCTAACATACCCAGTTGGAATTGATATTCGGGAGGGAACCATGAGCTTTATACTGCTATCTATATCGGGACACGACCGGCCTGGTATTGTCCGCGACGTTTCCGAAGCGTTGCTGGATGTAAATGCCAATATTAACGATTCTTCCATGACTGCGTTGCGTGGCCGCTTTACCATGATGTTGATCGTATCGTTGCCGGAAAGTGCCAAGCTTGGTGAATTGAAAGCCATCCTTGCGGATCTGGAGCAACGGACGGGTTTGAGCGTTCAGTCCCAGCCTGTCACTGATGACGAGGCACACCACACACCACCGGAGCCGGACCATGTAGTGACCGTCAGCGGTGCGGATAAACCGGGTATTGTACATGCTGTTACAGACTGTCTCGCAGGATTGGATATATCTGTTGTGGACCTCTCGACCCGCCTTGGCGAGAGGGGAGAAGAGAATCCAGTTTACATGATGGCACTGGAGGTTGCGGTTGGCGACCATGTTGAAGCTATGCGTCAGCAACTGGCTGAAGTGTCCGGGCATTTGCAGGTTGATATTGAGATTCATCCGATGGAGTCAGAGATACTCTAAATGGCCCGCCAGCGGAAAGTCCGCTCAATTATTGTTTTACCCGATGCGCGGTTGCGGCAAGTGTCGCAAACAGTTCCTACATTTGACCAAAACCTGATCGAACAGTTTGCCGATATGGAAGCCGCCATGCGTTCCGGGCCGGGCGGTGTTGGTATTGCCGCCCCCCAACTGGGTGACAACCGGCGTATAATGGTCGTTGATTGTACTGTAGCCAGGCATTCATGTCGCAACCATGGGCTTCTTCACCTTGTGAATCCGGAAATCATCGAACATTCAGGTGACGATGTTTTGGGGCGGGAAGGATGCCTTTCCGTACCGGACTGGATTGGCATGGTGTCGCGGGCCAGAATTATTCGTCTGAAATATCAGGACATGCAAGGCGAGACATACGAGATGGAAGCTTCCGGTTTCGAGGCACGGGTGATTCAGCATGAGGTGGATCACCTTGACGGTATCCTGTTTATCGACCGGGTGGTGTCCACGCATGATCTTGTCCGGCGTATGGGTTAAGCACCGCTTCAATGAAATTGTTGCTTCGGCTGGTCAGCCAACGGTTTTCCGAGGTCTTGCGCAGCTTGTGGCCGGTGGTGGCGCTCCTCTTTGCCTTTCAATGGCTTGTCCTGCAACAGGCCGTTGAACATCCATTGCGGATATTGGCCGGGTTGGGATGGATGGTGTTGGGTCTGATGCTGTTTCTTGAGGGACTTCGCATGGGCCTGATGCCATTGGCCGAGAATCTCGGTGCCTTGTTGCCGACACGCTTTCGTCTGGAATTCCTGATGCTGATAGCCTTTTTTCTTGGTTGGGGTGCAACGCTTGCTGAGCCGGCAATCGCATCGCTTGCCTTTGCCACGCCGCCCGGGGTGGAGGCTATGCCGGGCCATCCACTGAAGAACACCCTGTTGCCCCACGCCATTGGATGCGGCGTCGGTATAGGTCTGGCACTCGGCATGTTCAAGATATACAAACGTCTGCCGCTCTACCGGATTGTTCTCCCGACATTGGTGCTGGCCTCTTTCCTTGGCACCGCGAGCCAGTGGCGCGGCACGGGGTACCTGAATGTTACATGGGATGCCGGCGCCGTAACCACGGGGCCGGTGACCGTGCCCATTATTCTGGCGCTCGGGCTGGGTCTCTCACAGGTCATGCCCGGCGAGGGGC
>QIGO01000087.1 GCA_003230015.1 Alphaproteobacteria bacterium
GAAAAACGCAATGCGCGCGTCATTCCCACGATCGAACCGCCGTTTACCACGGCCCACGACATCGGCCAGGCTACCCCGGCCGATGACCTCGCTGCCGGCAAAAGCAACAAACAACTTCGGTTCGCTCATGATTCCCATCTCCCGTGCCTATCCGAACGGTTATATTACCCGGGTAATACGAAATGTCAATAATACCCGGGTAATATAGAAGCATTCGCTTATAATCACAGCGCTGCGCACAATCGATAGTTGCATAACTATCCGATCCATCGTGTTATGGTGTCTAACAGTGAGGAAAAGGCTCAGCAGCGCGGTCGGACTGACCGACATGCAGGACGGAAATTTCAGAGCGCTTGGCACTTGTTAGCGCTATCGTTCGCACTCAGAAGTCAAACAAGCAAACTCACCCCAGAGAAATAACCATCCGGATCGCCAGCGGCATGCAGCCTGTCTGGCTTGACTATGGCCGATTCAATCGCCTGATTTCAATCAGGGGGCGGACGGAGATTGCCTGCGACCTCGGTGGAGATCACTGTACCATCGCGACATCTGTCCTGGTTTTTATTCCCTACATATTTCCAAGGAGACCGAACGTTCGGGCAGGGAGCCTGTTCAATAAAGCCTCACCCTCGCCAGCACGAGGGCCCATGCACGGCCCCATCCATGGAACGGCAGCTAAGCAGTCCGGCGCCGGCGACAAATCTTTGACGCGCCACCGCCGGTCCTGGCATTCTCCGCTAAAGGCCCAAGAAACTGTAGCGGGAAGCGCCAGGCGATGACCATGAAAAAAATCCTCAATGACCCTTATGCCTATGTCGACGAGATGCTCCAGGGCCTCTGCGCCGCCCACCCACAATATTATCGCGCCACCGGGGAGGGCAGGCGTGTCATCGCCCGCGCCGGCGAGCCGAAACAAGGCAAGGTCGGCATTGTTTCCGGCGGCGGCTCCGGCCATCTCCCGGTCTTCACCGGTTATGTTGGCAAGGGTTTGCTCGACGCCTGTGCCATCGGCGACGTTTTTGCCTCGCCCTCGGTGGAGCAGATGGCCGATGCCATGCGTGCCGCCAACGGCGGTGCCGGCATTTTGCGCCTCTATGGCAATTACGGCGGCGATGTCATGAATTTCGACATGGCCGGCGACATGCTGGAAATGGAAGATGTGTCCTCGACGACGGTCCTGCTCGCCGACGACGTCGCCAGTGCCAAACTCGAGGAGCGTGAGAAACGCCGTGGTGTCGCCGGCATGGTCTATGCGTTCAAGATCGCCGGCGCCAAGGCCGAACAGCAGGCCGATCTGGCCGAGGTTACCAGCCTCGCCCAACGGGCCGCCGACAATTGCCGCTCCATCGGCGCCGCGCTGTCTTCCTGCACTGTCCCCCAGGCCGGCAAGCCGACATTCGAAATCGGCGATGACGAGATGGAAATGGGCATGGGCATTCACGGCGAGCCCGGCATCTGGCGCGGCGGTCTGAAGAGTGCTGACGATATCGCCAATGAAATGTGCGACCTCCTCCTTGCCGACATGCCGCTCAGCCGGGGTGATCGCCTCTCCCCGATGGTCAACAGTCTCGGCGCCACGCCCCCCGAGGAGCTTTACATCCTCTACCGCACGGTCAAGGCCCGCCTCGACGCTCTCGGTGTCGAAATCGTCATGCCCTTGGTTGGCCGCTATGCCACATCCATGGAGATGGCCGGCGTATCTTTCACCTTCTGCAAACTGGATGACGAACTGGAGGCCTTGCTCAAGGCTCCGGCCGAGTGCGCATTCTGGACCGTATAGAATGCCCCTGAACAAGGCCAACCTCTCTCAGGGCCTTAAACGCATAGCCACCCGCATGGAGGCCGAGGCCGACACCCTGAACAGCGCCGATGGCCAGCTCGGCGACGGCGACCTCGGCATCACCATGGTGCGCGGCGCGCGCCTGGTCACTGAAATCCTCGATGACCTGCCCGACGACCTCGGCATGGCCTTCATGAAGGTCTCCCAGGCTTTCACCAAGACTTCCGGGTCCAGTTATGGGACCCTGCTGGCGACCGGATTGCTGGCTGCCGCCAAGGCCACCAAGGGCCGCACCGAAATGCCATGGGCCGAGACCTCCGGCATATTGGGTCTGGCCATCGCGGCCATGATGGCCCGCGGCAAGGCCAGCCTCGGCGACAAAACGGTCCTCGATGCCATGGAAGCCGTCCGCCGCGCCACCGACGGCCTCGAAGACCCGGTAGCACTGCTAATAACCAGCCAAGAGGCCGTCACCGCGGCCCTTGTCGAATTTCGTGGGCAAACCAACAAGATTGGCCGGGCGCGAATGTTTGGCGACAAGAGCATCGGCCTCGACGATCCGGGAATGTTGGCGTTCAAGGCCATTGTCGATGCGCTGGCCTAGAGTGTTTCCAGGAAAAGCGGACTTCGCTTTTCCGCCAGCAAACACGCCAAAACAAGACTCTAGGGGCTCATTTTGAATCCATCAAAACCGGAAAGACCCTAGGGCGCCGCTCACGGACATTTCTGTTGTTTAGCTTCAAGAGATATATATTTTCCATACATGAGAACCTTACTGTTATTGAGACATGCCAATTCCACGTCGGGCGACGCCGAACTTGCGGATTTTGAACGCCCTCTGTCTGCGGAAGGTGAGCGTATAACGCCGTTCTTAGGCGAATTCTTGCTCAATACCATTGGTCTCCCCGACCTGGTGCTGTGTTCAGCCGCGACCCGCGCCCGACAGACTTGGGATCAAGTTTCCTACGGCTACACACAAGACATCGCCACCCAGATCAGCCGCGATCTATATCTCGCATCTGCCGAAAATCTTCTCGACGCCATCAGGCAGGCGCCGGGCCAGGTGCAACGGCTGCTTATCGTTGGTCACAATCCGGGCATTCGCCAACTCGCGGTCCGGCTCTCTAGCTCCGGCGATGCCCAGATGCGCACACGTTTGGCCGATAGATTCCCAACCGGCGCGATTGCGGAAATAGCCTTGGACGTGGATGATTGGCACGATGCACCGTCGGCCGCCGGCGGCCTTCGCCGCTTCGTCACGCCCAAGCAGCTGGCGCCTTAGTCCCAAACGGGCTGACCAGCCACTGAACATTCATCCAACCGCGGCACCGGCCCTTTGCAAAGCAGCAGGGTAGCGGGGCAAGCCGCAGAACCGACTGGACATATGACGTCGATCACCGCAACATGTACATCTGCGGGTTCGCTCCCGCAATGAAACAAAGAACGGCTGCATAAGTTCTGCATCTGACCCACTCGAAAAGAGTGGGTAAAAATCCACCAAAATTGCGGGCATCGAACTTACGGGCGGGGGGAAGCGATGGACGAGAGCAAGCAGCCTGTCCTGCAAATGACTGGCATATCCAAATCCTTCGGCGGACTTCGTGCCCTGATCGATGTGAGTATGGATCTTTTCCCCAACGAGATCCTTGCGATCGCCGGCGAAAATGGCGCCGGCAAGTCAACATTGATCAAGGTGCTCACCGGCATCTATCGGGCCGATAAGGGTGAGATCAGGGTCCACGGGAAAAAATTGAATATCAGCACGCGCCGCGATTCCATCAATGCCGGCATCGCGGCGGTCTATCAGAATCTTGGCCTCGTCGACACGCTTACGGCACCGGCCAACGTATTTCTCGGGCTCGAGCCTGTGAAGCGCATTCTAGGGATTCCGTTTATTGACAATTCGACGATGCGCAGCCGTGCCGTTGCCGTCCTCCGGGATCGCGTCGGCATTGAACTGCCCGATATCGATGCGCCCACCCGAAATTTTTCGGGCGGCCAGCGTCAGGCCGTTGCGATTGCCAGGGCGGTGATCGGCGCCGATCTGAAGGTGCTGGTGATGGATGAGCCCTTGGCGGCACTTGGACCCGAGGAAACGCGCAACACCTTCAACCTAATTCGGGCGGTACGGCAACGCGGAACGGCGATTATTCTTATCAGTCATAATCTCGATCACGTTTTTCAGTTAGCCGACAGGGTCTTGGTAATGCGCGGCGGCAAGCACGCGGGTGTTGCTGAAGTGGCACGTTCGAGCAAGCGGGATGTTCTGGGAATGATCGTCGGTTCAGACGTCGATGTCGATGCAATGGCCTAGTTCCGCGCAATAACGAAGGGTTGAAATGACAATAACGCAAACCGCCCCGCTTGTTGCGGACCGGGATGTCGAACGTAAGGTCCGACTGCCTTGGTATAAGCGTTACATTAACCTGATCGGCCCGCTGGTGATGATCATAGCGTTGTCGGTGACAATGGCGATTGCCCAGCCGCGCTTTTTCGAACTAGCCAATCTGATGATCATCCTGCAGGACGCCGCGATCTTTATGGTTTTGGGCATGGCCATGACGATTGTGATCACGGGCAAGGGAATTGATCTTTCCATCGGCGCCGTCGCGGCTTTGTCGGCGGTAATCATGGCATTGCTAATCAAGGACTTCGGATTAGGGCTTTATAGCGCCATGGCCGCCGCCGTTGCTGTGGGGTTTGTGTGCGGCGTTACCAACGGCTTGGTGATAACTCAGCTTAGGGTGCCGGACCTGTTGGCGACATTGGCCATGGACCAGGTTTATCGTGGCATTGCGCTGGTGCTGGCCGCCGGCACGGTGCTCGCGCGGTTTCCTGAGCCGCTTCCGTTTCTCGGTCGCGGCAGGATTATGGACGTCTTTCCCACAGCGGCGGTTGTCGGCATGATTGCGTTGGGAATTGGGTATGTTATCCTAAACTATACTTGGCTTGGTCGATATGCCATCGCCATCGGCGGCAACCGGGAAGCAGCCGTTCTGACCGGCATCAACATCAATCGGCAAAAGATCTTTCACTATGCCCTAATGGGGGTCTGTGCCGCACTGGCCGGCATTCTATTGACCGGTCGGCTCAATGCCATCCAGGCGACGACAGCGCAGGGATTTGCGCTACACACCATCGCGGCGGTCGTCGTTGGTGGCACGCTATTATTTGGCGGTCGCGGAACAATGTTCGGTACGCTTGTTGGCGTACTGCTTCTGTCAATGGTAACGAACGCGCTCGTCATGCTGCGCTTCCAGTTCTTCTGGCAGCTGATCGCGTCCGGGGTGATTATTATCGCCTCAATCGGCTTCTACTCTTACTTGCAGCAAGACGGCAGCGGGGACAGCCGGTCCGATGAGTAGCAAGTCAACGCCCTGAAAGGGCGGCAATACTGGAAGGAAAGAAAATGAAACGAAGGGAGGCAGACAAATGAACGCGAAACAAATGAGGTATGGGGCCGCAATCTCAGCACTTGTGCTGGGTCTCGGCCTTGGTATGCAGGCATCGGCTCAGTCTCTGCCACTGAATGCGCTGCCCGATGACAGCGAACGGTATTTCT
>QIGO01000194.1 GCA_003230015.1 Alphaproteobacteria bacterium
TCAGTCTCTATCAAGAGCCTCACGTGCCGCGTCGCATAGCTGGGTTAGACTGAACGGTTTTGTCAGCACACGGTGGATCAGAGTCTCCAGGTTATGTGCTCGCTGTTGTTCGGCTGCATAGCCGGTCATCAGCATAATCGCCATTTGCGGATAGTCTTTTGCGGCCTTCAGCGCCAGGGCGATGCCGTCCATGCCCGGCATGACGATGTCGGTGATCAGCAGGTCATAACCATGCCCGCGCAGCCGGTCCAGGGCATCGAGTCCATCGACGGCCAGCCCCACCTCGTGACCGTCATGGCGCAGCGAGCGTTCGACAAACTCGGCAACGGCTTGGTCGTCCTCTGCTACCAGGATACGCGCCATCTCTACCTCGCGGGCCACGAAAATGCACGGCGGCTGAGGGATTCAGCGACCGCTGCCGGCTAACGAGTCTCGGGCGATCCGGTAAAGACAATCTTAATCGCTGTCGCACGTTCGGAAGGATTAGCCAAACGGGTCGAAAACGGTACCCGCTCGCCGGGGCCGAGCCGGCCCACATCGACGGCAAAAGTCCAGTTCTGAATTTGCACATCTTCGGCGTCGCTCAATATGGCGATCATCCTCGGCACCTCGCGGGGGACTTCCGAGACGTTAACCACCTCGCCCTCGATCACCAGGTAGGGTACACCGGCATCCGTCTCGCGCCGCGGTGTGACCGGGTCGACCTCAAGCCCTTCCCCCGGCACGAATGTTTTTTCTTCGCCCTCGCCCAGGCCAACCGCGGCATAGAGTGCGCCGGCCGGCGGCCATATCTCGGTCAGCGGCGCCCGGCCGAGCCACAGAATTCCCGCCGCCACAAGGATAATCGAGGCCACCAGCGCCGCCGCCGCGCCGGACCGGCGGCGTTTGCGTGGCTGGGGGAGTGCCGGCAGATTGGCCCGCCGCCGAAAGCTCTGCGGTGGATCCAACGGTGGCGGCACGAGGTCGTCGGCGACATCCCCAACCGCCGGCGTTTCGTCCGGCGGCGGTGCGTCTTCGCGCCACTGATGGGCGCATTTACCACACTTTACCGTCCGTCCGCTCGGCCGCAACGCGCCGGCATCGACAGCGAATCGAGCTGAGCAGGACGGACAGGATAGGATCATACCAAGTGCAGCCTTTGCGTTTGGTCAAGGGCGCTCGTTACAATTTTGGCCCATCCGTCACCGCCCCGACCAACCTATTCGGTTATAAATGCTACCTTCATGGGAGGCAACCCAGGCGCTTTGGCGTATGGATACTTCTCCTGCGCTTTACGCCAACCCATCCACCGTGCGATTCTGCATCAGCTTGTTACCATATTCCAGATTGCGCCGAGAGGGTGATAGGTGCTGCGTTTTGAGAATGTCGGCATGCGTTATGGCATGGGCCCGGAAGTATTGCGCGACCTTAATTTTACACTCGAGCCGGGGTCGTTCTATTTTCTCACCGGTGCCAGCGGCGCCGGCAAGACGACCTTGTTGAAGCTGATGTATCTCGCCCATCGGCCGTCGCGGGGGTTGGTCCATGTCTTTGGCCGTGACATTTCCGTGACCCCCCGTGGCGACCTTCCGCCACTGCGCCGCCGCATTGGTGTGGTTTATCAGGATTTTCGTCTGATCGAACATCTGACGGCGGTTGAGAACGTTGCTTTACCATTGCGTTTTACCGGCGCCGACCGTGCCGAGACCGAGGCCCATGTGCGCGAACTCCTGACATGGGTCGGTCTGGCCGATCATCTCGATGCCCGTCCATCGACGCTTTCCGGTGGTCAGCAGCAGCGCGTCGCCATCGCCCGCGCGGTCATCAATCGGCCCAGTTTGTTGCTTGCCGACGAGCCCACGGGCAACGTCGACGACGACATTGCCGTCCGCCTGATGTATCTGTTTGAGCAGCTCAACCGAATGGGCACCACGGTGGTTATTGCCACTCACAATGAGGCGCTTATCAATCGCTTTCTCTATCCCATATTGCGGCTCGACGCCGGCGAGCTTGGGATTGTCAGCAGCCGCCGCGGCGTGACCCGCTGATGTGGCGCCGCGCCCAGACCGACTTGCCGTTCGATCAGGATCAATCGACCCGTTTCCTGCCATGGATTGTTGCCCTGATGGTTCTGCTTGCCGCCCTCGCCGCGGCGGCGGCACTGATTGTCAACAGCGCCGTGGACTCCTGGGACAATGGCCTGAGCGGCCGCTTGACGGTACAGATACCCACCGAGGATCGCGCCGATGCCGAGGCACAGAGTGTGGCCGTGCTCGCCATGCTGCGCGCCACGCCGGGCGTGATTGCCGCCGAGCCTTTGACCCTCGCCGCGGTCGAGGCGCTGCTCGAGCCCTGGCTTGGCGATGCCGTCGGCGATCTCGACCTGCCCCTGCCCTTGCTTATCGACGTTGAACTGGCACCCGATGCCCGGCTCGACAGCACGGTTTTAGCCTCGCGCCTTGCCGACATCGCGCCTGGGATCGCCGTTGACGACCATCGCGTCTGGCTCTCTGGTCTGATCGACCTGGCGCAAATGATCGAGCTGCTGGCGGTGATCGTTGTCGTTCTCATCGGCTTCAGCGCCGTCGCCACCGTGGTCTTTGCCACGCGCAGCGGTTTTGCGGTCCACTATGATATTATCGAGCTATTGCATTTCATGGGTGCCCGCGACAGTTACGTCGCCGCTCAGTTCCAAGGCCACGCCATGCGCCAGGGCCTGCGCGGCGGGGTAATTGGTGCCGTCACCGCTGCCGCCTTTCTTGCCTTCATCGGTTATATCGCCCGCGATATCGACGCTGCTTTCATGCCCCCCCTTGCGCTGACCCCATGGCAGTGGGGTGTGCTCGGCCTTGTCCCGGCTGCCGGCGTCGTCATCGCCATGGCGACCGCACGTCTAACTGTTCTTCGCGCCCTCGTTAGGATGCCGTGAGCATCGCCCGGCATTTGGGCTCCGCCCGCCGCCTGCGCCGTGCCGGCGCCCTTTTCAGCCTCGCCACTATTGTCCTATTTGGATTATGGCTTACCGGCCTGAGATTTTTCGTCGCCCACATACCCCAACAGCCGCCGCCGCTCACAATGGCCACCGACGCGGTTGTCGTGCTTACCGGCGGCCGCGGGCGTCTTGATGCGGGCCTCGAGATTCTCGATACCGGTTACGCTCGCAAGCTTTTTGTCTCGGGGGTCTATCGCGGTGTCGATGTTGCGGCCTTACTGCGCCTGAGTCGCCGCGACCCACAGAATTTACAATGCTGTATCGCCTTGGGTTATGTTGCCTCCAACACTCGCGAGAACGCTCTTGAGACGGCCGGTTGGATTCGGCAGCAGGGTTATCGAAGCCTGCGCCTTGTCACCGCCAACTATCACATGCCCCGCAGCCTCGTTGAATTCCAGCGCGTCATGCCGACAATTGCCATTTCCCAATTTCCCATCGTCTCCGACAATGTCGACCTTGCCCACTGGTGGCGCCCCGCCACCGCCCGCCTGCTGCTCTCCGAATATAACAAATACCTCATTGCCCGGTCGCTAAGCTGGCTTCCCCCATCGTCTCTGACGCCGCAAATCGCGACCCCATGAGCCGCTTCCGCGCCATTTCCTTCAATATTTTGTTTTATGCCTGGACCACCGTGATATCGGTGATCGCCTTGCCCATGCTGCTGCTGCCGCCCCGCGTCATCCTTGCTTTCGGCCGCTTCTGGGTCGCCGGCGCCTTTTTCTTGCTGCGCCTTACCGTCGGCCTCCGTCACCGGGTTCGTGGCCGTGAGAATATCCCGCCGGGTCCGGCGATTTTCGCCAGCAAACATCAGTCCGCCTGGGACACCTTGGCCTACATTATTCTGCTGTCCAACCCGGTATTCATCCTCAAGCGGGAGTTGCTTCTTATCCCGGTCTGGGGATGGTTGGCGCGTCATTCCGGTATGATTCCCATCGACCGCCGCGGCGGTTCGACGGCGTTGCGCCGCATGTTGGCGACCACCAAGGCCATTGCCGAAACCGGCCGCCCCATTATCATCTTCCCCCAAGGCACCCGCACCCCGCCCGGGTCCGGACGGCCCTACCAATCCGGAATCGCAGCACTTTATCGGGCACTGTCCTTGCCTGTCGTACCGGTTGCGCTCAATTCCGGGTTATTCTGGCCGCGCCGCAGCGGTAGCAAGATTCGCCCTGGTGTCATCACCGTGCAATACCTGCCGCCGATCCCCCCGGGTTTGCCCCGACGCACCTTCATGAAAACCCTGGAATCGAGCATTGAGGAGGCCTCCGCGGCCCTCGAAGCCGAGGCCTCCGGCAGCCCGAGAAATGGGAATTAACAATCGGTAAGTGTTGTGGAAAAGGTTGTGGATTGTGGGAGTGGGCAATTGACAAATAACAGGCCGCCCGGGATCTCGCCCC
>QIGO01000001.1 GCA_003230015.1 Alphaproteobacteria bacterium
CAGGCCACCAACCGCCCCTGCCCCGCCATGGCGGCCGCCAGCGCCAGGGTCTTGCCGCCGCCGCCCGCACACAAATCCACGACAAATTGTCCCGGCGCGCCCCGCACCGCCAGCGCCAGCATCTGACTGCCCTCGTCTTGCGGCTCGATCCACCCCTCGCGAAAGGCGCGGCTCCCCGCCAGCGGCACCCGCGACGCCAGCCGTAACCCAATTGGCGAGTATGGCGTCGGTGTCGACAATATGCCATCGGCGGCCAGCAACTCTGCGGCTTGCTCCCGCGTCCCGCGCGCCACATTGACTCTCAGATCCACCGGCGCTGCTTCATTCAGCGCCGCCAGTTCGGTCGCCGTCTCATCTCCGAACGCCGTGGCCATCCGTGGCCAAAGCCAGTCCGGCACATTGGCCAGCACCGCCGCCGTCAGATCGGGTCCGGGTTCGGCCAATGCATTGACCAACCCGATCTCCGCCGCGTCCAGCAAAGCGGGCGCATGGCCCTGCGCGTGGAAATATGCCGCCGGGTCCTCGCCGCGCAAAACCAGATCGGCGATCAGCCAGGCCCGCGGCACCGCCGCCAAATCGCCCAACTGGCCCAACCGCCACTTCAGTTCGCCCAGTCGGCGCGCCACGCCATAGACTTGGCCTTGCACCGCGGCCCGGTCTTTCGACCCCGCATAGCGCCGTTTGCGAAAATAGTCCTGAATGATGACATCCGCCGGCTTCTCCCCACCGGCAATCGCCTCCAGCAGGTCGAGCGCGGCGGCAATACGCGCGCCTGGAGTCATTATGCTCTAACGAACCCGGGTGCGCCCCACCCGGTCATGCATTTTGGCGATAGTTGGGCGCCTCGCGCGTAATCGACACGTCATGCACATGGCCCTCTCGCATGCCGGCACCGGTGATCCGCATGAAGCGGCATTTCGTCTGCATATCGGCCAGGGTTGCATTGCCCGTGTAACCCATGGCCGCTTTCAAACCACCCACCAGCTGGTGAATGACATTCTGTACCGGCCCTTTGTAGGGCACCTGCCCCTCGATACCTTCGGGCACCAGTTTCAACTTGTCCGAGACTTCCGCCTGAAAATAGCGGTCCGCCGACCCCCGCGCCATGGCACCCAGCGAACCCATGCCACGATAGGTCTTATAGGACCGGCCCTCATACAGGAACACGTCCCCCGGCGCCTCGTCGGTGCCGGCAAGCAGCGAGCCCACCATCACGCAGTCCGCGCCGGCGGCGATCGCTTTCGCCAAATCCCCGGAGTTCTTAACCCCACCATCGCCGATCACCGGCACGCCGCTGCCTTGCGCCGCCGCCGCCACATCGCTGATGGCGGTGAATTGCGGCACCCCGACACCCGCGACCACCCGCGTCGTGCAGATTGAGCCCGGCCCGATCCCCACCTTCAAGGCGTCGGCGCCGGCATCGATCAACGCTTTGGCCGCCTCGGCGGTGGTGATATTACCGGCGACGATCTGCGCCTTGTTGCTCAGCCGCTTGATCGCCCGCAGCTGATCCAGAACGCCGCGCGAATGACCATGGGCAGTATCCAGCACCACCACATCGACGCCGGCCTCCAGCAGTGCTTCCGCCCGCCGCAGCCCGGCATCGCCGACCCCCGTCGCCGCGGCCACCCGCAGCCGTCCTTGTTCATCCTTGCTCGCATCCGGATGGAACGTCGCTTTTTCGATGTCCTTGACGGTGATCAGGCCGATGCAGCGCTTTTCGCCATCGACGACCAGCAGCTTTTCGATCCGATGTTTATGGAGCAGCCGTTTGGCCTCCTCCATATTGACCCCATCCTGGACCGCCACCACCCGGCGCGTCATCAGCTCCCGCACCGGCTGGCCCGGGTCTTCGGCAAAGCGCACATCGCGGTTGGTCAGAATGCCCATCAACTTGCCGCCGCGCCGGCTCACCACCGGCACCCCCGAAATGCGCTCCTCGCGCATTAGCTTTAGGGCTTCGGCCAGCGGTTGCTCAGGGGTTATGGTGATCGGGTTGACCACCATGCCGGCTTCATAGCGCTTCACCTTGCGCACCTCGGCCGCCTGCTCTTCCGGCTCCAAATTCTTGTGGATCACGCCCAGCCCGCCGGCCTGCGCCATGGTAATGGCCATGTCCGCTTCGGTGACCGTATCCATGGCCGAAGACAGCAGTGGAATACCCAGGCTGATCGACCGCGTTATCTGGGTGCCGACCGATGTTTCATTGGGCAGGATATCGGATTCGGCGGGCTCCAGCAGAACATCGTCAAAGGTCAGAGCCTCACGCATGTTCATGTCAACCGTCTCCCGCCGATTTAGGGGTTGACGCGGCTTATATACACAACCTGCGGGAAACCACAAGGCCGCCTAGGGGCCGTATTCTCAACCGCCTCGGAAACCCCGTGCGACCAGATATAACTCGGTCGACTCGCTGCGGCTGGCTGCCGGCTTAAAGCGCTGCACTTGATCGAACGCCGCCATCAGTTTCTTGAACAAGGCCGGTTCGTCCACCCCCTCCAGCACTTTCACCACGCAAGCCCCACCCGGCGCCAAGACCTCGACAGCAAACTCTGCCGCCGCTTCCGCCAGCACCAAGGTCCGCAAATGGTCCGTCGCGCGATGTCCTACCGCCGGGGCGGCCAGGTCCGAAAGCACCAGATCCGCCGGTCCCGCCAGCGCCTGCCGGATGTGCATCGGTGCGTCTTCCTCCAAAAAGTCGAGGGTCAGCAGCGACGCCGATCCAACGGGCTCCATTTCCAGGATATCCACCGCCATGATCTCACTGCCCCGCGACCCATCGTGGCGCTCGACGAGCACTTGCGTCCATCCGCCCGGTGCCGCGCCCAAATCCACCACCCGCAATCCCGCCCGCAGCAGCTTGAAACGTTCGTCTATCTGAATGAGCTTGAAAGCGGCCCGCGAGCGATAGCCACGGCGCTTGGCTTCCTGCACATAGGGATCATTGAGCTGCCGTTGCAGCCAGCGGGTCGAGCTGACCGAGCGCCCGCGCGCCGTCTTCACACGTTCATGCAGCGAGCGGCTGCCGGGAGTCCTGCCGCGACCTTGCGCCATGTCTTTCTACTGCGCGACCGGAGTTTCGTTCTTACTCGGCAGGTTATCCAGCAGGCCCAGCAGGATCCCCTCGCGCAAACCCCGGTCGGCGACCCGCAGCTCACCCGCCGGCCAAGTCTCACAGATCGCCTTCAGCACGGCGCAACCGACGATCACCAAGTCGGCCCGGTCCACGCCGACACACGGTACCGCTGCGCGGCTATCGTAATCCATCCGCGACAGCCGGTTGCTGATCGCCCGAACCTCCTCGAACGACATTGTCAGACCATCCACCTGGGCCCGGTCGTAGCGCGGCAAATCCAGCAGCACACCGCCCAGTGTGGTCACTGTCCCCGACATGCCCAGCATCTGCACCCCGCCGGCGTCGACCTGTGCGCGAATATCATGGGCCTGGTCGAATTCGGCCAGCAGCCCGGCCACATAGTCGCAGACGACATCATAGCTATCCGGCTCGCTGCCGAATTTCTCGGCCAAGGTAACGACCCCGCAAGGCAACGAAACCGAAGCCGTAATCCGCGCCACCGCCCCGCCGTTTGCCGCCACGCCATCCATGGCCAGCCAGGTGATTTGCGAGCTGCCGCCGCCGATATCAAAAGTTATGGCGCGCTCACCGCCATTGGCCAGCAAAGGCAGGCAGCCCACCACGGCCAGCCGGGCCTCCTCCTGGGTATCGATCACTTCCAGGCTCAGCCCGGTTTCCGCTTCCACCCGGGCAATGAACATTGGCGCGTTTTCCGCCCGCCGGCAGGCCTCGGTCGCCACCGCCCTGACATGCGCCACGCCGCGCCGCCGAATCTTGTCGGCACACACGCCAAGCGCCTCAAGGGTCCGCTCCATGGCCTCGTGGGATAGCCGCCCATGCTCGGCCACGCCCTCGCCCAGCCGCACGATCCGCGAAAATGCGTCAATCACCCGAAATCCATCCGCCGCCGGCCGGGCCACCAGCAAGCGGCAATTATTCGTCCCCAAATCCAGCGCCGCAAAAACCGGCGCCTCTTGCGAGACCAATTCCCGCTCGAGTTCCAGTTGAAAAGCCTGAACTTCTATTTTCCGCTCAATACACATGATCTGTTGAGTCTACCGCAACCACGCCCAATCACCAACCTCGACCTGGCGCCCACGCCCCGACTATCGCCGCCGCCAGGCTACCCACGGCGTCCATAATATGATAAAGGCACCGCCATCCCGCCGGTGGGGGATCGTCTAACGGTAGGACAGCGGACTCTGACTCCGCCAGTCTAGGTTCGAATCCTAGTCCCCCAGCCAGATTGCTTCTACCGCAATCCAAGCTCAGGCCTCCCCGTAGGCGCGCGCACCCAGACCAAAAAGCCTTCCACCGCCAGGGCCGCGGTTATTCCACATCGTCGATTTCATCATGAATGTCGGCGACCGCCGCCGCCCGCTGCATCACTGGGTCGCCCACATGGGCTGCATAGGCGATGGCCAGCAGCCGGATGGCGCCGCTCATGGCTGTATGGGACGGGCCGAGCCCGAAACTGGCCACATGGACCGGCAGCACGACTTTTGAGAACCGCCGGGCCCTGGCCAGATAGCTGTGATCGGTGATCGTAATCACATTGACCCTGGTCGTGGTGGCATAGTTGAGAATAGGGCGCAGGATCCGGGGACGCGGATCGAGGGTCAGCAGCACCAGCACGTCCCGCGGCCCGGTCATCGCCAAATCCTCGGCCCAGGCGCCGTTGCCGGACCCCAGGACCATGGTGTTGTGGCGCAGCCTGGCGAACAACAGCCTAGCGTACCAGGCAAAGCCCTCTTCCAAGGCAAAACCCAGAAAAAACACCCGCGGCGCATCGGCGATAAGCTCCGTGGCTTGCTTGAGATAGTCCGAATGCAGTTCCTCGAAAGTCTTGGTTAGGCTGGCCAATTCCAGTTCCAAATGGGCACCGATCGCCTGCCCCAGCGCCACTTGTTCGGAGGCCGAAACCGTATATCGGTAGGGCTGGGTGCGGTCGCGCTCCTCGCGCGCCTGCATCCGCACCTCGTTGAAATCGGCATAGCCAAGGGTGCGGAAGAACCGCGCCGCCGTTGCTTTCGAGACCCCCGCCATGCCCGCCAGCTCGGTCGCGGAATGGATCAGGGCATCGTCCTGTTGGTCGAGAATAAGCGAGGCGAGCTTTTTCTCGCTCCTCGTCAAATCCGCAAAACTCTCCTGGATCCTAAGTGTCAGTCTCGATGCCATAAGCGTCGTTACACAAATTTCCGCCGATATTATACAAAATCTTGCATTGGCGAAACTATCGTTTCATAGTTATGAAACAATGAAACACCTGGGAGCCGATAGTGTCGACATCCAAACTCGTACGCCGCAAGATCTGGTCGAAACTGCACGAGGTCGCCAAACCGGACACCCGCTTCCACCTGAATTTCGCCGAAGTCATCCCGGATTTCGAGGGCTCGCAAACCGCCACTGACCGGCTCGTTGAGCTGCCTGCCTATCGGAACTCCCGGTTCGCCTTCATCACGCCCGATAATTGCCTGATCGACCTGCGCCGCCGGATGATCGCGGCGGGAAAGCCGTTTGTCATGTCCACCTACGGCATTTACCGCGGTTTCTTGCTTATCGAGCCCGGCATGGTGCCGCCGGGTGCGGAACTCTATGCCGCCTGGCTCGATGGCATGGAGCATTTTGCCAAGCCCATATCGCTGCGCGAGATTGGCCAGCGCGGCCACTTCGATTTCCTCGTTACCGGCGCCTCCGCAGTCTCCATGGATGGCGTTCGATTCGGCAAGGGCCACGGCTTTTTCGACCTTGAATGGGGCATGTTCACCGAAATCGGCGTTGTTGACGAAGACACCCCGGTGGTTGCGGTGGTTCACGATGTTCAGGTCGTCGAGGACAAACTCCATCCCAGCGAGACCGATATTCTGGTCGACAGCATCGCCACACCCACCCGCCTGATCGAGATTAAGCGGCGGGCCACGCGTCCCAGCGGCGTCAAATGGGAGCTGCTCGACCCCGAACAGATCGACGCGACACCGCCCATTCAAGAACTCCAGCGCATGCGAGGTGTCGCCTGACGGGAGCACCTCAACCCTTCAAACAAGCAACTCAAGGGGAGAACTCATGAAGATCGCCATGAACAGAAGAAACTTTCTCGGTTTTTCGGCTGCCACAGCCGCAACATTTGGGTTACCGGCCCACCGCGCCTTGGCCGCCTCCCCCTTCACCATGCAGGCCGCCTGGATCAACGACGCCGAGTTCGCCGGTTATTACGTCGCCATCGACAATGGTTATTACGCCGAAGAAGACATTGAGCTGAATTATCTTTCCGGCGGCCCGGACGTCATCCCTGAAAGCTCGATCATTGCCGGCAAGGCCGATCTCGCCCTCACCACCCCCGACACCACGATCAAGGTGATTGCCGAGCAGGGCGCCAAATTCAAGATCATCGGCGCCCAATACCAGAAAAACCCCATCGGCATCGTCGCGCGGGCGTCGGACCCCATCAACACGCCCCAGGATCTGATTGGCAAGACCCTCGCTGTGCCGCCGGTCAATGTTATTTCCGTTCAGGCTATGTTGGCGATCAACGGCATCGACAAGGCCGACGTCAATATCGTTCCTTATGCCTATGATCCGACACCCCTGATCAAGGGCGAAATCGACGCCTCACTCGATTTTACCACCAACGTGCCCTTCACCATGAAGATGCAAGGCACCGAGGCCACATCCTTCCTGCTCTATGACTTTGGCTTCACCATTTTCAACGATACCGTCGTCGTCACCGAGGAGGTCCTGGCCACCAAACGCGCCGAATTGGTGTCCTGGCTACGGGCCAGCCGTCGCGGCTGGGACGAGAATTTCATCGACACCTCGGTCTATCCGCCGAAATTCGCCGATACTTGGTTCAAGGGAACCGGGCGCAGCATCGAGAACGAAATCTTCTTTAACGAGGCACAAAAGCCGCTCATGGTAGCCGAGAATGGTATCTTCTCCATGAGCGAAGAAGCCATCGCCCTGAATATCGAAGCCCTGGGCAAGGTCGGCATCAAGGGCACACGCGACATGTTCGACACCACCCTGCTTGAAGAGGTTTAGTGGCAAGTCAGCGCGGTGTCCGTCTGCAATCGGTTTCAAAGACCTTCCAGGCCCGTGAACGAACGGTCGAAGCCCTGCGCGACGTTACTTTCGACTGTTCGGCAGGGTCGTTCACCGCGCTGATCGGGCCTTCGGGCTGTGGCAAATCGACGATCCTCCGCCTGGCATTGGGCCTTGAGAGACCTGATGCCGGGCACATTGCCATCGGCGACGAGTCCCCCGACGAGGCCAAAACCAAGGGGGCGACGGGGGTCGCATTTCAAGATGCCGCCCTGCTACCTTGGCGCAGCGTCGAGCATAACATCGCCCTGCCCCTCGACGTTCTGGGGCGAAAACGCCGCCAATACGCGACCAAAATCGCTGAGCTGATAAACCTCGTCGGGCTCTCCGGATTCGAAAAGGCCCTGCCCGGCGAATTATCCGGCGGCATGCGCCAGCGGGTTTCCATTGCCCGCGCCCTTGTCACCCAGCCCGATGTATTATTCCTCGACGAGCCCTTTGGCGCTCTCGATCAGATCCTGCGCCGCCAGATGAACATCGAGCTGCAGCGCATTTCCCTGGAATCCGGTGCCACGACATT
>QIGO01000061.1 GCA_003230015.1 Alphaproteobacteria bacterium
TTCCTTTTTGAGATCGCCCGGCGGTCCTTTTTCGGCGACCCGGCTTTCCGACATCACGATGACCTGGTCGAACGCCTCGGCAAGACTAGCATTGCTGAGCACCCAAACCACACCGCAATCCTCGCGTGCGGCGAGTACGTTGGACAACACCCGCTGCTGGCTTTGCGAATCCATGGCGGCCACCGCATCGTTAAGCACCAGCAAATCGGGCCGCTTCAGCAAGGCCCGGGCGATCGCTAGTTTCTGCCTCTGCACCGGCGGCAGCCGGCTGCCGCCGACGCCCACTTCGAAATCCAGACCGGCCAGCAGGACACCGCCCCGAAGACCGTGCTCGTCCAGCGTCTTGGTGATCAGCGCGCCGATTTCCTGTGCCGCCTGCGCCTGGCCAAAGACGACTTTGCCGAACAGGATATTATCCTGCAACGACGCCGCGGAGTTGTATTTTTCGGCATCGAAGAACTCAACGGCACCTCGCAGTTTCCCCGCGCTTTTAGCAGCCTGTTCTGAAACGCCTCATCGTCAGCCAATCCGAGCCGATGCTGTGCCGGAATCAGCTTGAAGGGCAGCGACAGCAACATCGTTTTATCTTCTTCGTTCAGCGCCTCCATATCCCGGTCGGCGCGCGTGACCACGGCTTGGTAGGCCGGCAGATCGTCGGAACTGATAAAGGAATACTGCTCGAAAAATTCGTGTCCAGGCGGCAAATCGGCAAAGATTTCGGTCATCGTATCGGCGACCTTGCGGCCCATTTCCAACAACTCGTCATACAGGTCGGCGTCGCGCAGGACTTGCAGCACGTATGAATTCTCCGCCAGCCGCTCCACATCGAAGCCGTTGCCCACGGGGTTACCGAACATCAGATTTTCCGCCACCGAGGCATTGCTGTTGTATGTTTCGCGGTCGAAGGGCTCCACCAGCCCGGCATAGGCTTCGTCGCTCAAGCGGTCGCGCAGGGCAGCGCGCGCCTGCAGCACATTGTTGGCGATATCCGGCCGTGCGGTAGGGTCTATGGTGCTGCGCAGTCCCAATTGATAGACGTCGTCCGCCAGATCGACCGCCTCCAGCACACTGACCATACGCGTGAACAAGGCCGCCTCGTCCTCCGCGCCGGCCGCCATGGGGTCGACCCAATCGGCACGGTAATCATGCCCGATATTGCCGGTCCGCACCGCCGCCGACAGCTCACGGGCCCGCACCCCGGCGTCCGCTTCGCTGTAGGTTGCCGGCTTCACCGGGCGATGTTTCAGACCGTAGAGCAGATTGTCCCGCACCGAGGCCGAATGCAGCACGGTATTGGTGCCCACATAGGCGATGCGCCGGCCGGTGACACTCTCCGGCAGGCTCGCCAGATCACGGCCGCCAATCTCCACCCGCCCTTGGCTCGGCAGCGCCAGCCGCGCCAGCACCTGCGCCAGATATTCCTTGTTGCTATTGGCATGACCCACCACGGCGATATGACTGTTCAGGCTCTCTTTCAGGTTGATATTGGCCAGCCGCCGCACTTCGTCTTCGTCCACCAGGCTGACATTGGCCAGCGAGAGTTCGCCGCTCAACACCAGATCCTCCTCCGGCTCGTCGAACTGCGACGCGCTGTCGAGCATATTGTCGGGACTGAACTGGCTCACGATCTGTTCATATTTGACCATCGCGTCGGCGCGCTGCTGGTACCAGCCCAACAGTTCTTTCCACGGCCCGGCCATATCTTTATGCGCGGCGATAACCGCGATCAGCGCCCCCAGGGTCAGGTTACCCTGGATCACCAGCACCCCGCCGATAAGATAGAAAAAGAATGGCGCCAGCCTGTCCATGAAGTTATTGAGGAACTTGATGGTGTATTTCCGCCGAAAGATCTCCAGGCGGATGGCATAGATCCGCCCCAACCGGTCGGTGAACCGCGCCAGCTCATATTGCGCCGTATCATGGGCATGTATTTCGACCACGCCGGCGACCGACTCGCCGATATGTTCGGACATCGACCGCACTTCTTTTAGCCGCGCCTTGGCCAGCTGGCTCACCCGTTTCTGCAGTCGCGGAATGACGATGATTTGCACCGGATAGAGCGCCAGCGCCGCCACTCCCAGAAAGGGATTTTGGATCAGGATAAAACCCATCGCCACCAGCCACAGGCCGCCCAGCATCGCCGGGTCGGCGAAGGCGCCGGCGGTAAAATTGCCCACTTGCTCCGCCTCGCCGGTGATCATCGAAATCACTTCGCCCTGGCTAACCCGCTTGAAATGGGGCAAGGGAAAGCGTAGCACCCGCGCATATAATTCATAACGCATGCGCCGCAAAAGCTGCTCGGCCAGCGTCCCTTTGAGCACATTGATGACGAATTTAAGCCCGTTATTGAGCAGCACCACACCCAGGAAAGCAAAACACAGCACCAGCAGAAACGGAATTTGCGCAATATCGAAGACGAAATCGAGGCCGAAAAAGGTCGCCGAGAAGGGCGGCCCCTCACCGCCGATGGCGCGATTGATGATTGCCTTGGGAATGTCATAGAGCATGAAGCCCAGGGGGTAAGACAGCACTGTCAACCCCAACAGCAGGACCTGCTGCTTTCGGCTATTCTGCCAAATAAAGCGGAAAAGACTGCGTTCCATGCACGAACCCCCGGGGGCGGACAGCCCCTTGATAGCCGCCGCACAAGCGGCAACGATAACCCAGAATCACCCTTTCGAGTAGGAGCCTCTCAGGAAAAACTGCTCGAAGTCATTGACCGCCGTCACAATGGACGCTCATATGCGCCAAAAGGGTCATTGGCATTGCTTGCGAGGGAACCTCATGTCCCCCACCGGACGGCGCGTTCTAATTTACAGTCACGATAGTTACGGCCTCGGTCACTTGCGCCGCTGTCGCACCATCGCCCATTCACTGGTCCGCCACGATGCGCGCACAAGTGTCCTTATTCTGTCGGGCTCGCCGATTATCTCGAGTTTCAAGTTTCACGAGCGCGTCGATTTCATTCGCCTCCCCGGCGTCAATAAATTGCCCAGCGGCGAATACGGCGCCCACAGTCTGCGCCTCGGTATCGAGGACATGGTTGCCATTCGCGCCGCCGTAATCCACGCCACCGCGGCCACCTTCGACCCCGATCTATTTATTGTCGACAAGGAGCCTCACGGCCTGCGCGGCGAGGTCAGCGAGACTCTGCGCATGTTGCACGAGCGCGGTTCTCATTTGGTGCTTGGTTTGCGCGACATTATGGACGAGCCCGAGCTGCTGGCGCCCGAATGGGAGCGCAAGCGGGCCATGCCCACCCTTGAACATCTTTACGACGAGATTTGGGTCTATGGCTTGCCCCAGATCTGCGACCCTCTGCAGGGTCTCGATGTCCCCGACAAGGTCCGCCGCAAGATGTTTTTCACCGGTTATCTTGGCCGCCGCCGGCCCGACAATGCGCCGCGCCCCTTTGCCTTCGCCGACCGTGATTATATTCTCGTCACCGCCGGCGGCGGCGGCGACGGCACCGACATGATCGATTGGGTACTGCGCGCCTATGAATCCGACAGCCAGTTGCCCATGCCGGCATTCATCGTCTTCGGACCGTTTCTCGAGGCCGAGACCCAGACCAAATTCAACGCCCGCATCGCCAAGCTGCCCAATGTCGAGGCCATCGTCTTTGAGTCCGCGCCCGAGCAATTGATGATCGGTGCCGCCGGTGTCGTTGCCATGTGCGGCTACAACACTTTTTGCGAGATTATTTCTTTCGACCGCAAGGCCGTGGTCATCCCGCGCACCCGGCCGCGCTTGGAGCAATTCATCCGCGCCAGCCGGGCCCAGGAACTCGGTCTGCTCAATGTCCTGCTCGAGGAGGGCGATCTCGACGCCGCTGTCATGGCCACCGCCCTGCGCCATCTGCCCCAGCAGGGTTCGCCCTCGCAGGTGGTCATGCCGGGTCTGCTCGACGGCCTCGATAACGTCAATCGCCTGGTCGACCGGCTCTTTGCCAGCGGCCGCTCGCGCCGCGGTTTACGCGTCGCCACCGCCCCCTGAACCCGTGCGGCGGCTCGCACTCTTGGCATGTCTTTTGTTGACACTCGCCGCCTGTAGCACCGTGCAACTCGAAGCGGAGGGCTCGGAGCGAGAGCTTGACTGGGGCATAAGGGTACTATTTTAGTCGCCCATGACCGACAAAGTTGCCGTCATCGTCAAGGGTTATCCGCGCCTGTCGGAAACCTTCATTGCCCAGGAATTGCTTGGCCTGCAGCGCCTCGGGTTGGACTTGCACATTTATTCCCTGCGCCATCCCTATGACGCCACCACCCATCCGGTCCATGCCGAGATAACCGCACCGGTTACCTACCTGCCCGAATATCTCTCCCGCGCGCCCGCAGCCGTGTGGCGCGCCTGGCGCCGGGCCGTCCGGCTGCCCGGTTATGCCCGCGCCTGGCGAATGTTCCGTCGCGACCTGGGCCGCGACCCTACCGCCAACCGCCGCCGCCGTTTTGGCCAGGCCTGCGTTCTGGCCACCGAGTTGGCCCCCCATACCCACCTGCTTTATGCCCATTTCCTCCACACCCCCGCATCCGTCGCCCGTTACGCCGCCGCCATGTTGCAGCTGCCTTTTGCCATTTCCGCCCACGCCAAGGACATCTGGACCAGTCCCGACTGGGAATTGCGCGAAAAACTCGCCGATTGTGCGTGGGCGACCACCTGCACCCA
>QIGO01000029.1 GCA_003230015.1 Alphaproteobacteria bacterium
CCGGAACCGATCTACAAAGAACCGCCGAGCCCACTTGAGGCCTTGCTGGGCAGTGACATCCTGGTTGTCGGCACGTTCGATACCAAGGCTGCGGAACTGAACTATATTCGCGACCGCATCACCGATCAGGGATTGCGCGTCCGCACCGTCGATCTGTCAACGTCCGGCAAGCCATCTTCGGCGGACGTGCCGCCGCATATGGTCGCCGCCTATCACGGCGGCGGCGGCACCGTTTTCAGCGGCGAGAGGGGCGAGTCCGTCGGTGCCATGGCGGCGGCGTTCGAGAATTGGATCCAGCGGCAGCGGGGTATCGGCGGCATCATCGCCGCCGGGGGATCGGGCGGTACGGCCTTGGCGGCGCCGGCCATGCGTTGCCTGCCCATCGGCGTGCCCAAAGTCATGATCTCGACCGTGGCCTCGGGCGAGGTCGGGCAGTATGTGGGCGCGTCGGACATCATGATGATGTATTCCGTGACCGACGTGCAGGGCTTGAACCGCATTTCGAGGCGTATTCTGGCCAATGGCGCCAATGCGGTGGCGGGGATGGTAAAGGACCTGGGCGCGGAACGCCGGCCGGGAGATGACAAACCCGGATTGGGCCTGACCATGTTCGGCGTCACGACAAGCGCCGTGCAGCAGATAACGGCGCTGCTTGAAGACCGTTACGACTGCATGGTGTTTCACGCCACCGGGAACGGTGGGCGGTCGATGGAGAAACTGGCGGATGGCGGCCTGCTGAGCGCCGCCATCGATCTGACCACCACCGAGATTTGCGACATGATGATGGGCGGTGTCTTTGCCGCCACGCAGGATCGCTTCGGCGCGTTCATCCGCACGCAGATACCCTATGTGGGCTCGGTTGGCGCCCTGGATATGGTCAATTTCGGGGCGCCGGACACCGTGCCTGAGCGCTATCGCGGCCGCACATTCATCGAACATAATCCGCAGGTTACGTTGATGCGCACGACAGCGGCGGAAAATGCGCGTATGGGCGACTGGATTGCCGGCCGGCTGAACGAAATGAATGGTCCGGTGCGATTCTTGATTGCCGAGGGCGGCGTCTCGGCGCTCGATATGCCGGGTCAGCCCTTTCACGATCCGGACGCCGACCGGGCGCTGTTCGATGCCATCGCCGGACGGTTTGAGGAAACCTCCACGCGCCGCCTAATCCGATTACCTTACAACGTCAACGACCCGGCTTTCGCCCAGGCGGCGGTCGACGCTCTGGAAGATATACACCCGACAAAGAGGATGCCCAGAAATGCCGCGGTTTGAACGAGCTGACCTGCTCGAGAAGTTTCAAGAGATGAAACGCGAGGGCGTGCCGATCGTCGGCGGCGGCGCGGGCACCGGGCTGTCGGCGAAATGCGAGGAAGCGGGCGGCATCGATTTGATCGTGATTTATAATTCCGGGCGCTATCGCATGGCGGGCCGCGGCTCGTTATCGGGATTACTGGCCTATGGCAATGCCAACGACATCGTCATGGAAATGGCGCGGGAAGTCCTGCCGGTGGTGCCCAACACGCCGGTCATAGCGGGGGTCAATGGCACCGATCCCTTCTGCCTCTTCGATCATTTTCTCGACCAGGTTAAGGCCGTCGGTTTTTCGGGCATTCAGAATTTTCCGACGGTTGGTCTTATCGACGGTAACTTTCGGGCCAACCTGGAGGAGACTGGGATGTCCTATGGCATGGAAGTGGATCTTATCCGTCTGGCGCGTGAAAAGGATATTTTCACGACGCCTTATGTTTTCAACGAAGATAACGCCACCGCCATGGCCAAAGCGGGGGCGGATATTGTGGTTTGCCATCTCGGCCTGACCACCGGCGGGGCCATCGGCGCTAAGACGGCCCTGACCCTTGAGCAGAGTCCCGCCTTGGTCAATGCCTGGGCCGAGGCGGCACTGAGAGTCAATCCCGACATCGTCATTCTGGTGCATGGCGGCCCCGTCGCGACGCCGTCGGATGCCCAATATGTTTTCGACAACACCCAGAATTGCCACGGATTTTATGGCGCCTCCTCAATGGAGCGGCTGCCGACGGAACGCGCGTTGACCGAACAAACTAAAGCCTTCAAGGCGCTAAGAGCAGGCTAAGGGAGAAAAATCATGACTAGTGGCCTGATTGGACCGATCATTGCCTGGCTCATCGTTACAATCATCGTTGTGGTGGCGGTGGTTTACCTGTTGAACTGGCTGTATCACCGCTCGACCAAGGGAGTCGCCTTCGTGCGGACCGGGTTTGGGGGCGAGACCGTGGTCATCAATGGCGGGGCGCTGGTGCTGCCGATCATTCATGAAGTGACGCCGGTCAACCTCAATGTCGTGCGCATTGCCGTTGCCCGGGCGCGAGAGGATGCGGTGATCACACGGGACCGCATGCGGGTCGATATCGAAGCGGAATTTTTTGTGCGGGTGATGCAAAAACCCGAGGCCGTGGCCGTGGCCGCCTCTACCCTTGGCCGCCGGACTCTGGACCCGGAGGATCTTGCCGATCTGCTATCGGGCAAATTTGTCGGTGCTCTGCGATCCGTCGCCGCGGAGATGACCCTGGACGAGATGCACGAAAAACGCAGCGACTTTGTCACCATGGTCGAGGAGCGTTCGGCCGGCGTGCTTGCCCGCAACGGCCTGGAATTGGAATCGGTCGCCATCACCGATCTGGACCAGACTAATCTGGAATTCTTCAACCCGGCCAACCGCTTCGATGCGGAAGGTCTGACCCAGTTGATCGAAACCATCGAGGGCCGCCGCAAGCTGCGCAACGACATCGAGCAATCGGCCATGGTCGCCATCCGGGCGCGCAATCTGGAGGCCGAAAAGGAAACCCTGAAACTAGAACAGGAAAGTGAGAGTTCGCGTCTGAACCAAGAGCGCGACTTGGAGGCTATCCGTGCCGAACAGCGCGCCGAGGTCGTGCGCACGCGTGTCACCAACGAGGCCGGGGCCGAACAGTCGCGCATCGCCAGCGAACAACAAACGCGCGAATATGAGATTGCGCGGCGCCGGGCTCTGGAAGCCGCCGAGATCAAGGCACAAGAGGAAATCGAGCAGGCCCGGATCGCTCAGGAACAGGCCCTGGAGCAGGCGCGCATAGAGCGTGAAAGGCAGGTTCGGGTACAGCAGATTCAACAACGACAAGATCTCGATTCCGCTGAGATCGTCGCCGGTGAAGATATCGAGCGTGCCCGCATCGTCTCGAAGCGGCAGCTGCAGGAAGCGCGGATCCTGGCCGAGGAGGAAACCGAAGGCTGCGACATCGTCCGCGACCGGAATATTCAGACCGCGAAAATCGAGGCTCATAACATTGTCGAGGGCGCCCGGATCGCCCAAGAGCAGTCTCTCGACACCGCCCGTATCGAACGTGACCGGCTGTTGCGCTCGCAACAGATCGCCCAGCGGCAATCCACCGAAGAAGCCGAAATCTCCGCGCGCGAAGAAGTGGAACGGGCGCGCATTGCATCGGAGCGGGGCCTGGACGAAGCCCGGATCTTGCAGGATCAGGATCTCAAGCGCCTTGAGGTGGGGCGAAGCCAGGCGCTGGAGCTGGCTGAGATCGAACGTCAGATTGCGGTCCTGAATAAACAATCCGAAGAGGCGAGCGCGCGCGTCACCACGGAAATAGCCCGGGCCGAGGTGGTCGAGGCGGAAGAGGCCGTCGCGACCGCGCGCGAAACCAAAATTGCCGAGCGTATCGCTGCGGTCGACCGTCTCTTGGCTGCCAAAGACGCCGACACCGCCCGCATCGCGGCGGATGCGGACAAGGTTACGGCGGCTGTCGCCGCCGAGGCACAGCGAATGCGCAACGAGGCCGAAAATATTCTCAGCGAAGACGCGCGCGCGGCAATGTTGCGCTCCAAGATGATCGATCACCTGGAAGGTATCGTGCGCGAAAGCGTGCGGCCGATGGAGAAGATCGAAGGCATCAAGATCCTCCACGTGGATGGTTTGACGGGCGGTGGCGGCGGCCACCGCTCGCCCACGGACGAGGTCATCGAGAGCGCCTTGCGCTATCGCGTACAGGCGCCGCTGATCGACGAGATGCTGAAGGAAATAGGTGTCGAGAATCCGAACGTCTCGCGCATGGGGGATATCCTACGCACGGCCAGGGATGCCCAGAGCCTTAGCAAGGACAGGCCAGGCAAGAATAAGGAGGACTGACAATGGCGAAGGTTTACACGTCTTCCGTCATCGACGCGCCGGCCGACCAGGTCTGGCAGGCGGTGCGCGATTTCAACGGCCTGCCGGACTGGCATCCGGCGATTAGCGAAAGCCGGATCGAAGGCGGCGCCCCCGCCGAGTGCGCGCCTTCCGCCTGGCTGATGGCGGCTTTATCCGGGAGCGTTTGCTGGCGCTGTCGGACTTCGACCTCAGTTACACATACTCCATATTGGAGAGCCCCATGGGGGTGGAGAATTATGTCGCCACTCTGAAGCTGACGCCCGTAACCGACGGTGCACGCGCTTTTGCCGAATGGTCGGCGGAATTCGACTGCGCGCCGGAGAGTGAAAGCGAGTTGATCACCCTCATTGGCGGCGATGTCTTTCAGGGTGGCTTCGATGCCCTAAAGGACCGGTTTGGAAGCTGAAATGCCGACGGTTCACCGCAGCACAATCATCGATGCTCCCATTGCCGCGGTGTGGGAAATCTTGCGCGACTTCAACGGCCATGACCGGTGGCATCCCGCCGTGGAACATAGTGTGGTCGATGGCGGGATGAAGACCGATCAGGTGGGGGCGGTTCGCAATTTCATCCTCACCAGCGGCGAGCGGCTGCGCGAGCGACTGCTGTCCCTGTCGGACGAGGATCGCCGGTTTCGTTACGCCATCGTCGAAAGTGAGATTCCGCTGCAAAATTATGTAGCGGAAGTGTCCCTAAGGCCGGTGACAGACGGTGGCCGGACTTTCTGGTCCTGGAGCGGGCAGTTCGAAACGCCGCCAGGGCGCGAAAAGGAGCTGGCACGGCTGGTGGCGGAGGGGGTTTACGAGGCGGGGTTCGAGGCCGTCCGGTCACGGCTCGCACCGCCTGGCGTGCTCCCTACTGCCGAGCCTTCGCAAGGGGTAGCCATTGACGGCACGGCGATGGTGATCGATCGCTATGGTGGGCCGGAAGAACTGCATCCGGTTGCAATCACCGCGCCGGTGCCAGGACCCGGGCAGGTTCGACTGCGTCATACGGTTATTGGTGTCAATTATATCGATATCTATTGCCGCAGCGGCTTGTTCGACCTGCTGACGCCACCGGGGGCGCCCGGCATGGAAGCGGCGGGGGTGGTGATCGATGTGGGTTCGGGGGTGCGGCATTTGACGCCGGGACAACGGGTGGCCTATGCCTGCGCGCCTGTGGGTGCCTATTCGAGCGTGCGCACCATGGATGCCGCG
>QIGO01000218.1 GCA_003230015.1 Alphaproteobacteria bacterium
CTGGTCTTCGCTATCGGCGCGGGCCTGGCGGGGTTTGCCGGCGTCATCGGCGGGACGGCGCTGTCGATCGCGCCGGGGGAGGATGTGCGCTATCTGCTGGCCTCTTTGATCGTGGTTATTGTCGGCGGCCTTGGGTCGGTGACCGGTGCGGCCATCGGGGCGCTTTTGATCGGGCTCGTGGAACAGTTCGGCCTTGCCTATTTCCCGACCTATGGCGTTGTGTTCACATTCCTGATCATGGTCGTGGTGCTGGCGGTGCGCCCTCAGGGCATCATGGGGGGGCGCTAGGCCATGGATGCGCGACGGCTGTTTTCCGGCTCGGTCTCCCTTGCCGACCTGCGTCCCGCCACGGTGGTGACTGTCGGCCTTCTGCTCGTCTATCCGGCGGTTGCGACTGATTTCTTTATTTTTCAGATCGGCGCCTATTCGCTCATCCTTGGCACAATCGCGCTGTCGTTGATGATGCTCGGCGGTTATGGCGGCATGGTCAGTCTGGCCCAGCTCACGGTGGCGGGGTTCGCGGGCTATCTGACGGCGATCCTTGGCGATAACAGCGTCGGCGTCATGGGCTTGGGCTGGCCCTGGTGGCTGACCATCTTTACCGCCGTGCTCGGTGCGGCGTTGTTCAGCGCCGTCATCGGCGCCATCTCGGCGCGGACGGAGGGGATCTACACGATCATGATCACCTTGGCCATCGCCGTCGCTTTTTTCTTTTTCGTGCGCCAGAACTACGCCCTGTATAACGGCTTTACCGGTTATGCCGGGGTCATGCCGCCGACCCTGCTGGGGATCAATTGGCGCGATCCGGCACCCTTCTATTATTTGTCGCTAGCGGTGGCGGGCGGTTTCTTTTGTGCCGTCCTTTATGGCTCGCGCGCCACCTTCGGCCTCAGCCTGCAGGCTATTCGAGACAATCCGCGGCGCATGCGGGCGCTGGGTTACAACGTCACCCTGCATCGCATCGTCGCCTATTTCCTGGCCGGACTCATTGCCGGATCGGCGGGCGTCCTGATGGTCTGGTTCAACGGCCGGATTTCGCCCGGTTCCATTGGTGTCGGCGTCGTGATCGATATCCTGGTGATCGCGGTGGTTGGCGGTATGCGCCACCCCATAGGACCGTTCGTTGGCGCCATTGCTTTCGTGTTGCTGGAAAATTTCGCCATAGACCTGATCGATCGAGAACGTTTCAACACGGTGATTGGCCTTGCCTTCTTGTTGATTGTTTTGTTTTCGCCCGACGGTCTGTTGGGGCTCTGGAGCCAGATGCGCTCGAAGATACGGCTCGGAAAAGATGCGCGGGCAAGTGCTGGCCGCGCGGAACGGGACGACCGGCATTCCGCCGGATCGCCCAAGGGGACCTACAAGGGGACCTAAACATGGGAGGTTCAGATGATTGGACTTGGTAAAACGACACTTGCGGCGGTGGCGATCCTGTCGCTCACGGGACCTGCATTTGCGGGAGAACCCATAAAGATCGGGGCGCTGGCAACGCTGGAAGGCGCCTTTACCGTGCTTGGCGAAGACGGTATGCGCGGCGTCAGGCTGGCGCTGGAAGAATTCGGCAACATGGCCGGCGGTCATGCCATCGAGCTGATCACCGGGTCGTCGGACGCAACGCCGGACAGTGCGATCCGCGCGACCCGCAAGTTGGTGGAACAGAATGGTGTGCCGATCCTCATTGGGCCGCTGTCCGGTTCGGAAGGTCTGGCCGTCAAGGATTACGCCAAGACCCAGCCGAATGTGACATTCCTGAATGGCACCTCGGCCGCCCAGGATACGACCTTGCGCAATGCGGCGGATAACTTCTTCCGCTTTGGCACCGATGGCGCCCAGTGGATGGCCGGCCTGGGCGAGTATGTCTACAACGAAAAGGGCTATCGCAACCTCGCGGTGCTGGCGGAGGATTATTCTTTTCCCTACACCCAGGTTTTCGGCTTTCTCGAGCCCTTCTGCCGTCTTGGCGGCAAGGCTCCGGCCGACGCGCGGTTCTGGGTTCCCATCGGCAATAAGGACTATTCTTCGGTCATCGCCGCACTTCCCGACGATGTCGATGCGATCTACGTCGCCCTGGGCGGCGCCGACGCGGTCAATTTCCTGACCCAATATGAGCAGGCCGGCGGTGAGTTGCCGCTGGTGGGCGGATCGATCACGGTTGACCAGACGGTGCTCGGATCGAAGGGACGGACCCGCGAGTTCGTTATTGGGACGCCCTCCGCCGGTCCGATTTCGGACACCTGGGACAATGCCGGTTGGCAGGCGTTCGTCGATGCCTACAAGACGCAATTCCCCGATGGATTCCCGTCCCCGTCGCTGTTCGCCCACGGTTATTATATCAATACCAAGGCAGCCTTGCTGGCCCTGGACGCGGTCGATGGCGACCTGTCCGACGGCGGTGTCAAATATCGCGCGGCATTGGCCAGCCTGGAGTTCGAAACACCCACCGGCATGGTGCGGCTGGACGAGCGGCGGCAAGCCATTGCCGACATCTTCCTGACCGAAGTCATCGAAGGGCCTGACGGCGGGCTGTTGAACAAGACCATCAAGGTGATTCCGCAGGTCAGTCAAACTCTGGGCGTTTCCTATGAGGAGTTCCTCAATTACGGGCCGGTCAGCCGCGAAAACCCGACCTGCGGTTAAGAGCCGAACCGGTGTCGATTCCCAGAACCGACGCGCTTTCCCGGCTTCAAGATACCGGCCGTTTTGCGTTGGAACTTGAAGCCGTCAGCCGCCATTTCGGTGCGCTGGTTGCCCTGGCGGACATTAATCTGACCGTCCGGGCAGGGGAGCGGCGGGCGGTCCTGGGGTCGAACGGGGCGGGCAAGACGACGCTGTTCAATGCGATCACCGGTGATTTTCCACCGACAACCGGCAGCGTGCGATTGTTCGGAGAGGTGGTGACGGATCTGCCCTGCCAAGAGCGGATCCGTCGCGGCCTGCGCCGGACTTACCAGGTCTCGCTGCTGTTCAACGGACTTAGTGTCATCGACAATATCTATTTGGCGTGCCGGGGTGTGAGCCGCGGCCGTTTTTCGCTGCGTCGTCCGCGATGGGACGATAGCGCCATGCAGGCGGCCGAAGTGCTGCTGGCGGCGGTACATCTCGATGACGTTAGGGAAGCCCAAGTCGCGGCGCTTAGCCACGGCCAACAGCGCCAGCTGGAAATGGCCTTGGCCCTTGCCGGTGCGCCGCGTCTGATCCTGTTCGACGAGCCCGCGGCAGGCCTTTCGCCGACGGAACGCTCCGAGCTTGTGGAAATTCTGCAATCCCTGCCCGATCATATCGCCTACATCATTATCGAGCACGACATGGATGTGGCGCTGCGGGTCGCGCAGAGTGTGACGATGTTGCATAACGGGCGGATCTTCAAGGAAGGCACGCCCGAAGAAATCGAAAACGATTCTACCGTCCAGGAACTCTATTTGGGGCGGCGCGATGGCTGATGGCAAGCGCCGCCGCGCGGCCGCCTCGACAGTGCTGCAGGTCCGCGATCTGCACGTCTATTACGGCCAATCCCATGCCCTGCAAGGGGTCAATCTAACCCTGGAGCAGGGGGTGCACGCCGTTGTCGGGCGCAACGGTATGGGCAAAACGACGCTGTGCAATGCGATTATGGGCCTGTTGCCGGTGCAACGGGGGTCGATCCGGTTTCAGGGCGAGGAGATTGCCGGCCTGGCGCCGTACAAGATTGCCGCCAAGGGTATTGCCTATACGCCGCAAGGCCGGCGCCTGTGGCCTTCGCTCACCGTCGACGAACATCTCCAACTCAGCGTTAGCGGTGGCGGTGCTTGGACCATTGAGCGGATCTATGAGACGTTTCCGCGCCTCTATGAGCGCCGGCGTAACGGCGGCGGTCAGCTGTCGGGAGGCGAGCAGCAGATGCTGGCGATATCGCGAGCCCTGCTGCAGGATCCGCAACTTCTGGTTCTCGACGAGCCGACCGAGGGGCTTGCCCCCTTGGTCGTCGACCAGGTGCAGGCGTTGCTGGCAACACTCGTTGCAGACAGCGACGTGGCGATCCTGCTGATCGAGCAAAATATCGCCGTCGCAACGTCAATTTCCGAAGACATCGCGGTCATGGTCAATGGTCGTATCCGCCGCGTCATGCCGGCCCAGCAATTGGCCGGCGACCGCACCCTGCAAGAGCGCCTGCTGGGCGTCGGCCGGCATTCACATGAAGACATTGAGCTGCCAGAACCGGACCGGCTACTCCCGAGACGCCGGCCGAAGCGCCGGTACCGGAGGCGCCACCGGAGCCAATGCAACAGGTGGAAAAGGCGGACGAGCCGCCATCGAACCTTGTTTATGTGCCGCCGACGCGTTGGTCCGGCGCGGCCTGGAAGGCGGGGAGCGAAGAGCCGGCCGCCAATTCCGTTGCCGATGCGACCAAGTCACGCCCCTTCGACGCCAAGCCGGAACCGATCTACAAAGAACCGCCGAGCCCACTTGAGGCCTTGCTGGGCAGTGACATCCTGGTTGTCGGCACGTTCGATACCAAGGCTG
>QIGO01000150.1 GCA_003230015.1 Alphaproteobacteria bacterium
TAGTGAGTCAGGTGCCCCGGGTTTTCCAGACACCCCGCTCTTATCGGTAAGCGGCTCGATAGGCAAGATGATGCGGAACTAAAGCGGGACAGGTCCAGCGTGGCGAGCACCTGGAGGAAATTCTCAGAGGCAGGTCACTGTCGAGATGTCTTCGCGACACTCATCTTTAGAAACCGAGGCCGAGAAGTCGTGAAAGCCGGTGCGTGCGGCGCGGTGTCCTAGTCCAAAATGATATGCGGTAAAAACCGAGCCAAATCCCGGGTGACCAAAGTGGTGTCTTCGCGGATGCCGATGCCGCAGGGTTCGCCGCCGACGATCCAGCTGCCGATGATGGTGTTGTTGCCGTTGAATCTGGGCATGGGGTGGTAGGCTTGGAGGATGAAACCCTCACTGCCGTAGGGGCCGGGGACGTTTATTTGTTCTTTGCCGTCGATGACGATGCGGATGTTGGAGCCTTCGCGGGAGAAAAGGGGTTTGCGGACATAGTTGTCGGTGAGGGCGGCGGCTCTGGGGTCGGCTTCGAAATATGCGGGCAAGAGGTTTGGGTGGTCGGGGAACATTTGCCAGAGATAGGGTAGCAGGCCCTTGTTGGAGAGCAGGGCTTTCCAGGCGGGCTCGATGAAGTTGGTGTCGCAGGTGGGGATCAGCTTGCCGTAATCCTCGTCGAGCATCCATTCCCAGGGGTAGAGTTTGAAGAGGTTGAGGATGGCCTCGTCATCGCCGTCGTTGAACTGGTTGTCTTTGTTGATGCCGATGTCCTCGACAAAGACGATCTTGGTTTTCAGGCCGGCCTGGTGGGCGCAGTCCTGGATGTATTCGACGGTGCCGAGGTCCTCGATGGTGTCCTTGACGCAGGCGCAGTGGAGGGGGCCCTTGATTTTCAGGCCCTCGAAGACCTCGACCAGTTGTTCGTGGATGAAATTGAACTGGTCGCTGCCCTGGGGGACGATGCCTTGCTCCATGGCTTGTTCGAGCCAGACCCACTGGAATATGGCGGCCTCGTAAAGCGAGGTCGGGGTGTCGGCGTTGTATTCGTAAAATTTCGCCGGGCCGGTGCCGTCATAGGCAAAGTCCATGCGGCCATAGAGCGGAGTTTCGCGGGCCTGCCACGATTTTTGGATCATGTCCCAGGCGTAGGGCGGGACTTTCAGGGTGGCGAGCATGGCCTCGTCGGCGACGGCGCGCTCGACAAAAGCAAGGCACATTTGATCGAGGTCGCCGGTGACCTGCTCCAGGTCTTCTTCGATCTGACGCAGGGTGAATTGGTAGTGAGCGCTTTCATCCCAATAGGGATCGCCGTCTTCGGTGTGGAACAGGAAACCTAGCTCGTCCGCGACCTGGCGCCAATTCGGGCGCTCGCGGCAGGTAACCCGTTCCACAGAGGGTTAGCCGGCCGCACCGCGGGCGGCGCGGGCGCCGAAACCGCCGCGAGAAACAGTGCGCGTGCGCGCGCTGGGCTGGCGGGCGGTGGATTTGGCAACCTGAGTGACGCCATTGGGGCCGACCGATCCAATACGCTTGTTGCTGGCGGTGCGGAAGGTGTTGGGATCGTCGGCGGAACGATAGAGGGGTTGAGTAAAGACGCCGGAGCCGCCGCGAGGCGCCAACAAATATCCCAGCATGAACGGCAGGAATACCGATGAGCCGCCGCTAGTGCGGAAGCGCTGACATCCCTGGTAGCCAAAGTCGGTGAAGCAATCTTCCTCACGCGCATAACGGGGTGCGGTCTCCTGGTGCACGGCCTGGGCCGCTTCGAACTGGGCGGTACAGTTGGCGGCGTCAACGACGCCGGCTTCTTCGCACTGGGCGATGGATTCATAGACCGCGGCTTCTTCCTTGGCTTGGCCACAGGCGGTTATGACCACGGCGCTGGCGCTCATGAGGGCTAATTTGACGGAGCTTGAGCGTTTCATACTGGGCAATCCCCTCGATCAAGTTGTCATGCTGGCGGCATTGAGGATGCCGGCCGCGACCGACGCGCCGGCAAGCCAGACACCGGCCGCCATCTCGCCGGCCTCAATACGCTCGGAAACACGCGGCATGAACAGGCGAACAACCACATAAGCAACAAGCTGGACGATGAGGGCGACGAATCCCCACAGGATCATATCCAGCAGGTCGGCGGAATTGTCGATGGCGCTGGCCAGCGGCAAGGCAAAACCGATGAGGCTGCCAGCGAAAGCAATTGCCGCCGCCGAGACATTTTGCTTAATCAGCGCCAGCTCGTTGTGTTTGGTGACCCGCGTGTAGATCAGCACAAATAAGATGGTGAGAACGGCGGCGGTGCCGAAGAACGCCAAAAATGCGGGCAAGCCGCTCAGATAGTCCGCGATTCGTTCAGCCATATTTTTCCCCGTTGGTCGCTAGATCACGTTAAGGCCGGTCATTTCGAGGTCTACCCCAACCATCAATTCGACCGTGGTCTCGCCATCATATGATTCGACGGCTACCAGAAGATACTCGTTCTTCTTGCCGGCCTCCAGATTGCGGCCGAACAGCATGACTTTCTGGAAAATCTCGCGCGGCGCGTCCGACTCGGCGTCGTCATAGATCTTTTCGTGAAATTCGGCGGGCTTGGCCTGGCCGTCGGTGTCGTCGAACCAAATGCGCTTGAATTCGGTGCCGTCCTCAAAATTGTATGTGGGGGCGCCCAGCTTGCCGTTGGGGCCGGTCCACTTGGCCCATTCGGCGTCGGTGGAGGGGTAGTAACTCTCGTAGGGGACGTAGAGAGTGATTTCCTCGATATGCTGATCCTCGACACCTTGGGCGGTCAAGACCTGGATCATGGTGTCGTCGGCGGCGTAATAACGATGGACGTAGGTGTCATCGCCGAGATCGACGAATCCCTGGGCGACGATCAATTTGGTTTGCTCGGGCAGTTCCAGGTGCAATTCATCGGCATGCATGCGCAGGGGCAAGGTGTCGATATCCACCGCCGCGCCGTGGCGCAGGCCCAGGGGGGTGGCGAATTCGTCATCGTCTTGCTGCTTGGAGAACCGCTCCTTGGCGCTGCGCAGGTTGCTGCGAAAGAGGGATTTGAGTGCTCTGCCGACCATTTTTCGTTGCCTCCGTCGTTCAAGCCGCCGTGGCGCCGGCCAGGGCCGGCCAATCGATGTCGCCGCTGGTGATCCGGGCCGCCGCCATGAAATAGAGCAGAGAGCCCGGTTGCACCGGATGGTCGTTGGGCGCATTGAGGATCAGGTCGTCGCCTAGCCTGCTGGCAGCTACGCCGAATATGGTGGCGTCATGGCGGTTCTTAAAGGCGGAAAACAGGGCGCCATAAGAAAGCCGGCCAACGGAGTCCGGCACGCGCATGCTGAACTGCGTCGGTCCTTGCAGGGTGGAGAGAAGCTGGTTCTGGACCCGCGATGAGCCGGGATCCTGGGCCGAGCGGACCATGAGTTCGATGGTCAGAGAGACATTGCATTCGGCCTGGGGGCAATGGGCCTTAAGCAGGCCGGCGAAAGATTTCTGTTGGAAATAGGCGACCAAATGGGCCTTGGGGTTGGCGGCGCCGGCGCCCAGGGCCGCGGCCAGGGTCTCGTTGTCGTCACTGCCCAAGGCGATCACCTTGTCGGCATGGGCAAGGCCCGCACGGCGCAGGATGTCAGCGGAATTGAGCGAGATGTCGCGGACGAATTTAACTTCGTCGGGGATCGGGTTCTCTATTTCCTTAGCCGTGCAAAGGACAATTTCGGTTTGGGCGGCACTGGCGTCACCGCGGATATGCTCGACCATGGAACGGGTCCTGGCGCCCTGCCAGCCGAGAATGACGATGTGGCCCTCGAGGTTTTCGTAACTTCCTAAGCCGCGCACTTTCTTTCTCCATCCATCGGTGAATGCCTGGATCGCCTTGGCGATAATCGTGGTGAACAGGCCGATGCCGCCGGGCATGATCCACAAGGTGGTTATCAGGCGCCCGGCGGCCGTTGTCGGCGAAAAATCGCCGTAGCCGACCGTCGTGGCCGTGGTCAAATAGAAATACCAAAAGATGTCTGAATTGGAGACTTCGCCACCGTCCAGCCATCTCAAGGCGAGCCACGAAATGACGAAGTGGAGTAGTGCGACGCCGATGACGACGCTCCAATCGAGGCTTGAGACCTTGATGTAGAAGGTCCTGACCAACCGTGACAGAATAATTGGCACTGCGTCTCCCAACCTTGGACCGAGG
>QIGO01000098.1 GCA_003230015.1 Alphaproteobacteria bacterium
ATTCCTAGCCAGGCGATACTCCACTCAATCGGAGGCGAGAGTCCGGCTTCTGGTCAAGTATTATGGAGAGACAAGCATGATGTTGCGAATAGGCGTCCTGGCGGCGGTCGCAATCCTGGCACTACCAGACGCCAGTTTTGGACAGTCGCAACCCTCGTTGGATTGGAATGGGAATTTCAATTTCCGTAGTCAGTCGGAGAGATCGAACGATTTGGTACAAGCCGACCTCATCGAGCGCGGTGAAAGCAATTTTTACGGCCAGTGGACCACAAGTTACACCGGTTATACAACGGTCACCAACTACTCCGAGACGAATATCGCTGACCAAACGGTCAACGACCAAAGCACGAATTACATGACCAGCAACGTCGGCTCTATCACGACGACCGATATTGCGGGCGACAACAACAACCTGAATACGACGAATGAGAACTGCGGCGAAGTCAGTGGCTCTGTTGTCATGGACAACGGCACCGCCCAGGGAACCTCGTCCGGAGGTGCATGCTAATGGCTATTTTCAAATTCAGTACCTTAGCACTCACCGCGGGGGTCCTTTCCGCCTGCGCCAGCGCTGCATACACCGAAGACGTGGCATTGTTGGCGGGCCCCCCCATCAGCAGCATCAGCACGCCGTATGATCGCGCTATCCAGTGCCTGGCCCAGTTCGATGTCGAGGAAACTGTCATCAGCGTTGGTTCCATCACCGATGAAACCGGCAAGGAGACCTTCTCCGATGGCGGCAACGGTAAGTTCGTGACCCAGGGTGCGGGCGATATCGTCCAGACAGCTCTCGTGCAATCGGGCATTGCCAAAGTCGTCAACCGGCGCGACCCACGGATCATCATTACCGAGTTGCAGTGGGGCATCCGCGATACCAGCCAGCTGATTCCGACACAGTATTTTATTACTGGATCCATCAACACACTGGATTTCATCCCCGGTGGAGGCGGCGAAGTCTCGGTTGCTGGAGTTGGCGCCAGATACCGTCAGTTCCGCGCCATGGTCGGCTTGGACTTGGCCCTTTCCGACACCGCGACCGGTGAAGTTATCGCGGTCAGTGCAATCAAGAAGCAAATCGTCGCCGACGAAGTTGGCGCCAATGTCGGGCGGTTCTTTGGCACGACCCTGGTCCAGATCGATCTCGGCCAACAGCGACGCGAGGCCATGCAATTCGCACTCCGTGGCATGTTATATTTTGCGGCGTTCGACTTGCTGACACAGCTTTACGGTGACGATATCGGCAGCGCCTGCCGCGAAGAGATCAACAGTCTCGAGGGCATTGGCATGACGGTATCAGCGCCGGATGCGCCGCAGCTCAGCTAACAATCACCAGCAGGTCTGTCAAAATTACCTGCAGTATTAAGTCGGCCAAGGCAGGCAAGTCGACACCAAAATATCTACCACCCGCTTGCATTAACCTAAGGTATGGGAGAGCTTCCTAATGCGTAACTTGCTACTGGCTTCGGCCACCGTAATCGCCACTATCGGCATGGTTTCCGGACAGGCCCAGGCCGACTATTGGGCGACCCTGAACATCAACAAGGGCTATGTCGACGGCGACCTCAAGGTCTATGATTTCAAGGCCTACAAGAACTCCTCGCTCGGTACCGCCAATATCGGCGCCCTGACCGTCAACGAAAACGAGGAGAATGTAAAAGTTAAGGTGTATGGCCCGGTCGTTGACATCGACGTCACTCAAATGGCCAAGAACAAGAACTCCCAAGGCGCGGACGTCCACGTCGATGACATGAAAAACAAAACCGGTGGTCAGATCGCGCTTGCGGGTTTCGCCGGACTTGCCGGCGCCGGCAATTTCGCCCACGTCGACCAGGAGAACGAAGTCAAGGTCTACGACGACGACATGAACAAGCAGTTCGCCGGCAACTACGCCAATATTACGGTCACGGACCCGTTCGGCGGCCTGCTTGACTGCGGTTGCTCCTATGACGAGTTCAACACCGCCAATATCAACTTCGGGACAGTCAGCGGCGACATCTACGCCAACAACTTCGAGCTCGGCAGGGGCTCCAGCCTGATCGCCGCCAACATTGGCGCCGCGACAATCAACAGCTCGCTCAACAACATGAGCGTCAACGTGAACAACCGACGAGCCCGTTAACCTGGACTGGTCAACGTCACGTCAAACGGGGATGCTCCGGCATCCCCGTTTTTTTTTTACCGCGAACCGACGCTAACCCCGGCAACACTCCAATCCGCCCAGAAGTCACCGCTTCGATCGATAAAGACGAAGCCGCCGTCGGATTCATAGAAGTCGTCATCTCCGACCCCGATGCTGATCGAGTTGGCATAGGTTAGGACGCCAAATTGAACGCGATCCCGCCAGCGGCTGAAATTCCCATCCTCGCCCCGCCGGATCAACGCGGCTTGCGCCAGATCCACCAATCTCTCCGATTGGCTGCGAAAGGTAAAATTTCCATTCCAATCCGCCCCCGCGGATTGGGCATAACCGGCGGCCGGGGCCATCATCGCGGCCACGGCAGCACCGATCATAGTTGTTCGCAAAACGCGCATGGGCTGTCTCCAAGCTTGCGCCAGTGAAATAGTGCGACCGAATGTAGGCAGCTTCCAGCGTCCAGAGAAGCCCTAACACCGCCACCGGTGCCCGCTGACCGCAAAGTCACGCCGAATTGCCGCCTGCCTCACTCTTTTGAGGGGAAACCAATGAGGTACCCGGGTGCCCCATTGCGGCCAAGACTTGCGTCCAGGTCTCCGAAAGGAGAAAGTGCCAGCTCAAATCGAGCAGGCGCCAAAGGACAAAATCAATGAAAATTGTGATCACCGGAGGCACCGGATTTATTGGCCGGCGGTTGACGGCGGCCCTGCTAACGCGCGGCAGCCTCACTGGACCCTCCGGGGCTAACGAACCCATCGATGAAATTTTGCTCTTTGACGCTGCCGCCCCGGCTGAGCGCGCACCAGAGTGGGACGAACGGGTCAAGGTCGTCGGCGGCGATATCTCGGACCGCGACACGGTCTTCGGCCTCATCGACCGCGATGACATCTCGGTCTTTCATCTCGCCTCCGTCGTCAGCGGCGGCGGCGAGAAGGATTTTGATCTCGCCATCCGCGTCAACCTCACCGGCGGCCTCAACATTTTCGAGGCCTTGCGGGCGCGCGACGGCTTGCCGAGGCTGGTTTTCGCCTCATCTATTGCCGTCTTCGGCGGCTCCGCCATGGCCAAGGTGGTTGGCGATCATGCCAAGCAGACGCCGCAGACCACCTACGGCATGACCAAGGCCGCCTGCGAGCTGCTCATCAACGACTACACGCGCAAAGGTTTTTTCGACGGCCGCTCGGCCCGACTGCCCACGGTGATCATCCGCCCCGGCAAACCCAACGCCGCCGCGTCCAGCTTCGTCAGCAGCGTCTTTCGCGAACCCCTGAACGGGCAGCCTTGCGTCCTGCCCGTGGGCACGGACGCGGTCATGCCGCTGCTTGGTTATCGCGCCATCGTTGGCGGTTTCATCGCCCTCCACGAGGCCGCCGGCGAGGCCATCGGCGACGACCGTGCGGTCAGCCTGCCAAGCCTTACCGTCAGCGTCGGCGATATGATCGCGGCCCTCAAACGCGTCGCCGCCAACCGCACGCTAGGTCCCATCACCGTCGAGCCCGACCCCTTTATCGAGGAGATTGTGGCCACCTGGCCTCTCGATGCCAGTCACCAGCGCGCCACCGCCCTCGGCCTGCCGCGCGAGAACGACTTGGACGAGATCGTCGCCGCCTATATCGAAGACTTTCTCGAGACCTGAGCCCATGTCGGGGACGAACACCCAGCCCGAAGAGGTCACGCGCGATTTCATTCGCGACGCCATTCGCGCCGACCTCAGTGCTGGCCGCCATACCAAGATCGTCACCCGTTTCCCGCCCGAGCCCAATGGCCATCTCCATATCGGCCATGCCAAGGCGATTTGTCTCGATTTCGGCATTGCCCAGGAGTTCGGCGGTCACTGCAACCTCCGTTTCGACGACACCAACCCCACCAAGGAGGAAATCGAATTTATCGACGCCATCAAGCAAGACGTCCGCTGGCTTGGCTTCGATTGGGGCGAGCATCTCCATTTCACCTCCGACAATTT
>QIGO01000089.1 GCA_003230015.1 Alphaproteobacteria bacterium
ACGTTTGAGACATAGTCGTAGCGGCCGCTTCGGTGGAGGGCAATGGCGGCGTCGATGATGCCGGGATCGACAAAAGGGCAGTCTGCGGTCAACCGCAGGATGTGCTCGGCCTGGGCGGCGCGGGCGGCGCCGTGGATGCGGGCTAGCACGTCATCGGTCTCGCCGCGGTGGCAAGGCACGGCGAGGGTAGCGCAGAGTTCGGCGATGGGATCATCCGCCGGGTCGGTGCTGGTGGCGACCCAAATGGCATCGAGCCGGGTAGCCCGGGCGACACGATCGAGAATGAAAACAAGCGCGGGTTTGCCGCCAAGATCGGTTAGCACCTTGCGCGGCAGGCGGGCGGAAGCGACGCGGGCCTGGATGATGGCGACGGTGTTCGCAGGCGGCGTCATGGGCCCCCGGAGGTGTCACTGGGCATTGCGGGCCCGCCAGTTATCCTGGCTGAGTTGTACAAGAACCAAGTCGTTGGACTGGTGGTCGATATCGCAGAAGGATCGGAATTGCCCGACTTCCTCGAACCTGAGCAGGCGCAGGATGTTGCGTGATTGCTCATTGCTGGAAAGATAGCTGCCCTTGAGGTTGCGCAGGTTCAACCGGTCGAAGGCGATGCGCAGGCCGAGCGCGAAGGCCTCGAGGCCGAATGGACCCTTCGACCAATATTCCTTCTCGCCAATGACCATGGCAATGTCGGCAAAACGATGAACCCAGTTGATGTGGTTGAGGCTGACGACACCGATATGGGTCTCATCGGCCAGGTCGATGACCGAGAGCACAAGACTGTTGCTGCCCGAACGACTTTTCAGAAAGGCGGATTGCTTTTCCCTGGTATTGGGAAAGGCATGATCGATGAGGTATTTCGTGACCTCCCAATCGCTGAACCATTCGTGCCAGCGGCCGTCGACATCGGCCTGCGTGGGCGCCCTGAGATAGACGTGCTGTCCGACCATGTAAGGGTTATAGGTCACCGCTTGTTGCTCCTTTTCGCTCAAGGACCGCGGCGACGATGGCCGCGATGTTGTCCATGCGCAGTATCTCCTCGTCGGTAAAAGTCACGTCAAACTCGTCTTCGATGGCCAGGAGCAGGACGACATGCTGAGTCGAATCCCAGTTCTCGAGATCTTGAGGAGAGAGAGACTCGGTGATGCTTTGCCGATCTATGTCGAGAACCGCAGATATGATGTCTAAAACCTGGTCACGTAATCCCGGCACCAATGGGCTCCCTTTGTTGTAGGCTTGGCGTGGTTATGGAGGCGAAATGGTCTGGTGGCGTGAAGGCCAACGGGGAGAGGCCGAAGGTCTCGCCATCTTGGTGCGGCGCGAAGTTGCGATCCTTGTAGAAGCCGCAAACCAGGCCGTTGCGGGGGCCCGGGACATATTTTCCCACAAGGCGCGTGGCGCCGCGATGGCGCGCCTTGTCGACGCAGCAGGTGAGCAAGATATCCTCGAGACCACGGCCGAACGCCCGACAGGATAGCAAAAACGTATCGATGAAGGCCTGGTCATGGCGGTGGTGCAGAATGGCGAGCCCGATGCTGCCAAGGTCGCCGACCTTGTCGCGGACAGAAAGCATGAAGACATCGGTGTCGTCGGCGGCGACAAAGCCGGCGATTTCATCGGCGCCGTGGCGATGGAGGGTCAAATTGAATTGGTTTGTCCGGCGGCAGAGTTGTGCGGCCCGATCGATATCGATGTCGCTGTTCGCAACTATGGCGACCTGCATGGACAGGGATCGCAGATATTCCTCCAGGGTGGCGCTCGCGCCGCGCAGAATGCCGCGTTGCCCATCGTCCTGGTAGGATTGGGCCCGCAGGCGGTCGTCCTTGGTCGTGGCCGGTGAGGCGAACCAGCCCAGTCGACTCAAAATCCCGCGAAAATCCAGCAGTGCCGCCTTGTCGAGTGTCAGGCAGGTGATTTGCGGGACGAGTTTCTCGACCATGCTGGTCTCGAAGACGCTGTCGTCGACAAAGACGATGCTGTCCAGGGCAATGTTGAGTTGCTGGGCCAGGGCGCGGAGATTCGCCGGTTTGTCGTCCCAGTTGATTCGGTGGGCGGCAAAATGACTTTTCCGCAGGATCATATCGGGGCGCTGATCGAACACTTGCCAGACGGCGGGCTCATCGTTTTTGGAACATAAAGCCAGCAGGACGCCGTTGTCGTGCAGATCCAGTGCGGTCCTCTGGATGGCCAGGTATGGAGAATTCGAGCCCTCCTGGCCGATCAAAAGATTATCGATACCGTCCTCGCCGACGGTGCCGCCCCACAGGGTGCCATCGCAATCCAAGACCAGGCACTTCTTCGTGTTGCCGGTGAAATTCCTGATGTATTTGAAGGATTCCAGCGCGATCTCGCGGAACAGGGCGGGCCGGTAGAGGACGGAGATCGTTCGCGCACGCTGAGGGTCGAAAGCGTTGTCATGGCCGGTTTGGGCCAGGCATTTTGAGAAATCGAGCAGGTGGGCGTTCCCGGTGTCGGCCAGTCGGGTTGCCAGAAAGTGATTGAGGCGGGCCGCAGAAGGCTCGGATACGGCGAGGGTCGTGAGGGTGGCGGTGACGTCTTCGAATGAAAACCAAAGGATGGGTGCCGAGGATTGTTGGCGCAGCGCGGACAGCAAGAGCGTGGCGGTGTTGCGAACATGGTCCTCGAGATCGTCGCGGGTCGGGGACGGGAGGAAGGCCGCGCGATCATGCAGGTCCGGCGCTTGGCAGCGCAGGCTTAGAAGAACGAGGATACAGTCGGCGTGTTTGAGCGTGTCGTTGCCGGCGGCAAAAGAATCCGGAACGGTGGTTGCCGGATCTGCATAGGTGAGCGAAATCTCGAGGTCGATATCGGCGCCGAGGATGGTTAGGAAGGGCTCAATCGGCGACATGGTGGAATCGGTGACGATGACGATCCGATAGGGGCGAGAACCAGTGCGGGACCGGCGTGCTGCTTGCAGCACCTGGGCGTATGAACTGGTCAGCAGGTCAAGCATGGGGAATTTTTTTCTACCAGATTTCCTGGGTGCGCTTTTGCATAATTAGCGCCAGGGAGCGCGGCAGGAAGCGCGCTGTCGGCGGGTGGTCGCGGGGCGATCCGCAGAATAGCTCGATGATGCGGAAACCGGCCTGCTCGGCCATGGCGACGACCTCCGACTCGCGTCGGAACTCGAAAATGTGATCGACCTCGGCAGCGGTCAGGGCGGCGGTGACAAATGCATAGCCGCCCGGCTTGAGGTTGTGGGCCAGATTCTCCAGAAGCTCTTGGGGTTGCTCCAAATGCTCCAAAAGGAAAGATGAAATTCCGGCGTCACTCAAAGGCGATGCCCGGTAGGTGAGCGCGTCGGCGCGGGTGGTCGAAATTCGCCCGTCGAAGCCATTGGACCGGAGCATCGATTGTGCCAGCTCGACGGACCGGGCGCTGATATCGACCGCGTCGACGGTCCAATCCGGCAGGGTGTCGGCGGTCAACATGCTCCAGACGCAGGAGCCGCAGCCGAGATCGACCAACCGTCCGGATTGCGACTCGAGGCGGGGCAGAAAATTGTCGCGGAAAAAAGCGCAAATCTGCAGGTGGTGATGCCAGGCGAATGTGGTCAGCAGGACGCCCCAATGATAGCGGTCCATGAAAGCATCGTTGCCGTAGGTGCGGTCGAAAACCTGGTCGTAGGAACTGGACTCATAGTGCCCGGCTCTCTCGTAGCGCAGTTGAGAGCGGATGACGTTGGTGGAGAACAAGGCGTAGCCTTGCCCGAGATCCTGGAGAAATTCCTCGCCGGAGCAGTTGGCGGCCCAAGAGGTGATCTTGTTGCCGAAATAGGCGAAGTCTTGTGGGTTGGCGGCCAAGGTCGCGGCGATGGCGCGGTGAAATTTGCCGAGGCTGGGTTGTTGGCGAAAATATGCCATGAGCTGGGAAAGTTCCGGGCTCAAGGCCTCGGCGGCGTGCTCGCTCACGCTAAATCCTCCGGCGCCACAACTTGGCAGGCGAGGTAGGGCACGACGGCGCCGCCGGCGAGGGCTGGCGTCGTGGTGACCGGTGCCTCGCCCTTGGCCAGACTCAGGAGATC
>QIGO01000023.1 GCA_003230015.1 Alphaproteobacteria bacterium
TGTGGGATCCATCGCAAAACGGGCCGTTTTTGGATTTATTGCAGGCGCAAAAGGCTTTCGTTTCGCCGGCCTTTACCTCGATCGCAAAGGGTTCTGCTTGCCATGCCATGATCTTCTTCACCTCGGTTGTTGGGAACGAACCTGACACTTGTCAGGATACAGACTGTTGCGTTTGGTTATCTAGACCATAGATTAGCAAAGTATTGTCTCAGCAGCGGAACAATGTCGGTGCCAGACCTTAACGACCTCCTTGTCTTCCTCCGGGTTGCCGATGCCGGCAGCTTTACTGCCGCGGCCCGGGCGCTCGGTTTGCCAAAATCGACCGTCAGCCGTCGCGTCTCCCGCCTGGAGGATCGCTTCGGCGTCCGGCTTTTGCAGCGAACGACGCGTAAGCAAAGCCTCACCGATGCCGGCAGGACCCTGTACGACCGTACCGCCCACATAATGTCCGATTTGCAGGATGCCGAACGTGCGGTGACAGAGTTTAGCACCCTGCCGAGTGGTCGTGTACGGGTCACCGCGCCGGTCGAATTTTCGGCCATACCGCAGCTCATTACCGATTTTTTGCATCTTCACCAGGGCGTCCAAATTGATCTCGACCTGACCAATCGTTATGTCGATTTGGTTGAGGAAGGTTTCGACGTCGCCATACGCGCCGGTCGGCTTCCCGATTCCACGCTAATTGCGCGCAAGGTCGGCGATGCCCACACAACGCTTGTCGCCAGCCCTGCTTATCTCGAGAGCCGCGGCGCCCCCCAGGATATCGAGGACTTGACCGAACATGACTGCGTCATCTTCGGCTCCCAGTCTCGCAACGCCACCTGGACCCTCAGCGGCGCGCGCGGGCCGGTCAAGGTCCCGGTCAGCGGCCGCATTTCAGTCAATCATTTCGATGTCGTCCGCCAGGCCGCCGTCGCCGGTTTCGGCATCGCCCTGTTGCCGGTCGACTGGGTGTCTGGCGAGATTAGCGCCGGGCGCCTGGTGGCGGTTCTCCCCGGCGCTTGTCCGCCATCCAGCCCCCTATGGGCGGTCACACCAAGCCGAAAACACCTGTCGCCCGCCGTCAGTGCCTTTATCGGTTATCTAAAAGCACGCCTCTCAGACGGCATCGGCTAGGGCCACGTCGATGAAAACCGACCCGTTTTCTACTTTCACCGGATAGGTCACCAGGTTAACGCAGACAGGCGGTCCCTTGGCCTCCCCGGTTCGATAGTCGAACCGTCCGTTATGCTTCGGGCATTCGACAATATAGCCCATCACCAATCCGGCTGAGAGATCCGCCGCCTCATGGGTGCACAGCCCATCGGTAGCGAAATACTCGCTCGATGACGAACGATAGATGGCGAATATGTGGCCGTTATGGTCGAAGCTGATGAGGTCTTCTTCGTCTATATCGTCGGCCCCGCAGGCTACGATCCAATTGCTCAAATGACGGTCCTCTGTTTACACCGCCACCGGCGCGGCGATGGTCGGACGGGCGGTCGGCGGCAGTTCACGATGCACGAAGAAATTTGGGTCGCGCCGTTGCCGCAGCAGGGTCGGGATAATTTCCCGGTACGCATCCCAGAAGCTGGTATAGGGCCGCGGCGTATCGGCTTTCAGATCCTCGTGCAAACGCGGCAATGCGTGATACGGGACCATTGGAAACATGTGGTGTTCCACGTGATAATTCATGTTCCAATAGATGAAGCGTGAGATCGGATTCATATAGATCGTGCGGCTGTTGAGCCGGTGGTCCAGCACATCTTCCGCCAAACCTGCATGCTGCGTAATCCCGGTCAGCACATGGTGCCAGGCCCCATAGGCGCGTGGCAAACCGATATACATGGCCGGCAGGATGCTGCCCGTCACCACGCACGCGACACCCGTCGCCCCATAGATCGCTAGCCAGATACGCGCCACCCGAGTGACCTTGTGCCGTTCGCTCTCCGGCACATAATCCTTCTCATCGGCGGTCAGCACACCGGACCCATGGCGCACGATCAGCCATAGAGTTTGCGGTACGTCGAGCAGCCCGACGAATTTAGCCGCGAGTTTACCCAGCGCCACCGGCCGCGGCGCGATGATCTCCGGGTCGCGGCCGACGATGATCGTATCGGTATGGTGACGCGCATGGCTCCAGCGCCAGGTCGTCGGGTTACGCATCATCATGAAGGACGCGATCTGGTAGACGGCCTCGTTTTTCCAGGGCGTCTTGAATGCGCTACCATGCCCACATTCATGCCAGCGGCTATCGCCCGAGGATCCGTACAGAACGCCATAGGCCAGAAAAAACGGCACCGCCGCCCAGGAGCCCCAATAGAAGGCGCCCATGCCGCCAAACCCGGCCAACAGCGCCAGCCAGATGATCGTATCGCGTGTTGCCGGCCCATCGGAGCGCGCCATCAGTTCTTTCATGCGCTTGCGCGGAATCTTGGTCTGATACCACTCTGCGTTGGCCAGATGTTTTTCCACCGCCCGCGCATTTTCCGGCCCGCTAAGGCTATAGTCTCGCGATTGCACCCTAACCTCCCACCCCACTTTTCGCCGCCGCTGGCGCCCGCTCAAGCCTGACTCTCAATGCATCGAGCGTCTGCGCCTCGACCTGGCCATTATCGCCTAGTGCCTGAGTTTACATCGGCCGCGAACTCTCTGAAAGCGCCAACCCGATCTGCCTGCCGGCGGGCATGTTCGTCGGCAAACGCACGGCGATCTTGTCCCCGCCCCGCTTTTTTGACCTGATAGCCTTTGGGCTGCTTACACGAAAGGTCGGACATCATGGATGAGGCATTGATCGCCACCGCGCGCGCTCGGCTCTATGCCGGGGTGATTTCCGACGTCCTCGACAGCCTCGGCGATTTGGATCACGCCCTGGCGCCAGGCATCCGTCCCTTGGACGAGAGCCTGACCCTGTTCGGCCGCGCCCGCACCGGTCTCTATGCATCGGTCTACCATGTTGAGCCCGGCACCAACCCCTATGAACTCGAGATCAAGCTGATCGACAGCCTCGCGCCCGACGATGTCCCGGTGCTTGCCTGTCCGCCAGGTAACCGGGTTGCCCCGTGGGGAGAATTGCTCAGCACCGCCGCGCTCGCGCGCCATGCTGCCGGGGCCGTCACCGACGGCCTCGTGCGCGACGTACGTCTAATCCGTGAAATGGGCTTTCCGGTGTTTGCCGGCGGCATTGGACCCCTCGACAGCAAGGGCAGGGGCGAGGTGCGGGCGATCGACATCCCCATTGAGTGCGCCGGCGTCGGCGTCCGCCCCGGCGACTGGATATTCGGCGACGTCGACGGCGTCGTCGTCCTCCCCGCTGACCTAGCCGAGCAGGCCGTCACCCTCGCATTGGAAAAGGTCGAACAGGAAAACATAGTGCGCGACGAACTGGCGGCCGGCCAATCCCTCGCGGCGGTCTTCGCCCGCCATCAGATCCTTTGACAGGCGCGACGCGGTCCGATCCGCTCGCCCACTACCGCTGTCTGGCCTGCATCCAGGCACGACCCAGAATATCCCATGTCTCCGGGCCGGACATTAAAAAACTGGTGCCGGCTGAGGGAGTCGAACCCCCGACCTACTGATTACAAATCAGTCGCTCTACCAACTGAGCTAAGCCGGCTTTTTCCATTCACTTGCTATGATTATGGGCGTTTCTGGATTCTTTGATCACGACGCTAGGCTCGCAATAGGCTCATACGAATGAGGATCCGTCTGCTAGTGACCTTGCAACGGCTCTCAGGTAATTTGGGTATCTATCACAATTCTCGGGTTAGCCAAGGGCTTTCGAGCCAGGCGCGCGTGACGAGAAAATTTTCCGCGCGCGGCGCTGGTCAGA
>QIGO01000173.1 GCA_003230015.1 Alphaproteobacteria bacterium
CCGCGCCGACAATACCCATCACCGGATCGAGCCAATTGGCGCCCAAGTACTTGCCGGCCAGTAGTGCCACGATGGCTAGGAGTGATGTCAGCGCATCCACAATTACATGCAAATAGGCAGCGCGAAGATTGTGATCATGCCCGTGGTGGTGGTGGTGGTCGTGGCCGTGGTCATGGGGCGTTGATATTAGAACCCAAGCGCTGACGGCGTTGACGATTAGACCAATTACCGCCACGATCAATGCTTGATCAAAAGCGATTGCGAGAGGGTTGATCAATCGGTCCGTGCTCTCAATGACCATGATCAGGGCAAAGCCCAACAACATGACCGCACTGGCAAACCCAGCAAGGCTGTTAATCTTACCCACCCCGAAAGCAAACCGCCGGTCCGATGCCAAACGCCGAGAAATCACGTAGGCAAATACGGCGATACCCAGCGCTACCGTGTGTGAGGCCATATGCAGGCCATCCGCCAACAGAGCCCAGCTGATATTTCGACGACCATCATAACGGCGGTGAGGGCAACAATTAGGAGTGTGCGTCTCTCTCCCGCTCGTAGTTGATCTTGACCAAATACATGGTCATGATTCCATCTGCTTAACTGTTTTGTATGCACCGCGAAACCTCACGCCCAGAATGAAGAAATGTTAGATTCGAATGCGGCAAATGTCTGAACGAAGGCGACGTGGGCATTTGCGATGTCGCCCAAAGCCCAACGAACCGTCCTCAGGCCACTCGAGTGTAGTGTACAGTATACTTTGGATCGCGATGACCGAAGTAGTCCTGGATCGACCGAAAATCGTAGCTCCGGCCGGCCAGGGGAATGCCGCAGGAGGGTTGCATCATGTGGGGGTGTCTTCCTGGCCGCGTGGGTCTTTGCCGCCAAGGGTTCGCCACGACCCTGACGAAACACCCTAGGCGCCGAGACCGAGATTTGTTGGGGGGGCAACCCGATGGCTGGAAATCAGCCGATCATATGGTGGAAAGCGACAAAGTTGTAAACGCCCGGCTACACACCGCTCTCAGCGCAGTACCGACAGTTTACGGGTGGTGCAGCGGATGATGCTGGTGGCCACCTGGGTGCTGTTGCGGAGTTCGCAGCCGGTGATCTTTTTATTGGCACTATCGACGATCCAGAGATTTTCGCCGTTACCCAAACGGATGGGCCGAGGTTTCGGAACGGGGCGTATTGTCGGTTTGCTGCCGGGGCCGCGGAAGACCTGGATGCCGCCTTCAGTGGTGACCGTGGCGACTTTCGTGTCGGCGTTGCCGCCGCGAAATAACTCGGGATGCGCCAGGGCGGGTGTCGTGCCCAGGACGGCGGCTATTAGGATCGGTAGGGCGATGCGCATGGTCTTGCCTGTGTGATGGAGGGCCAGGATGCCATGGTGGCGCGCGAATTTGTGGGCGCGTAATAGTCGATGGGTACGCCTTAGGTCGTAAGACTCCCAAGGGCAAAACCAAATGCCGGCAATGTGAGCCCCGCCGCGGTAATCGAGGCAGCACTGCCGACCTCGGGGAAGAAATTTTGGGTTGGCAGGTCCGCCCGGGCGATTTTGGCTTCGGCCTCGCCGAGGTTGAAATAGGCGTAGAGAGTTTCGTCGGCGGATTTGCGTTCGAAGGCGAGGATCGGCTCGGGGGTATCGAGAAAACGAATATCGCCGGTGATCAAAGCGCTGTGGCGGCGGCGCCAGTTGAGGAATTGGCGGCAGGCATTCAAGGTCGATCCCGGATCGGGCAATTGTTTGTCGACGGCGATGGCGGACTGGGCCGGGGATATGGGCAGCCATGGTTCGACGGCCGAGAAACCGGCGTTCGGGGCCCCGGCCTGCCAGGGCATGGGAGTGCGGCAGCCGTCGCGGCCGAGAAACTCAGGGTAGAGGGCGAGGCCAAAGGGGTCGCGCATTTGTGCGAACGGCACTTCGGCCTGGGGCAGACCTAGCTCCTCCCCCTGATAGAGGCAGACAGTGCCGCGCAAACAAAACAGCAGAGCGTTGAGCATTCTGGCCTGATCGGGGTTCACCTCGCCACGCTGCCAACGGCTGGCGGTGCGGGTGACATCGTGGTTGGAGAACGCCCAACAGGGCCAGCCGTCGTCGATCAGCCGTTCCAGCGTTTCAACACGGGCGCGGACATGGGCGGCGGAATAATCCTCGCCCAAGAGGTCGAAAGTGTAACATGTATGGAGATGGGCCTCGCCACGGCTGTAGTCGGCCGCGGTCTGGGGGCTGTGGTCGTCGGCGACCTCACCAAGCAGGAACTTGTCGGGATAACGGTCGATCAGGGCGCGGAACCGTTTCAGAACCTCGAAATTCTCCGGCCGGCTTTTGTCATAGATGTGTTGCTGCATGGCGTATGGATTGGCACGGCCGGCCCCGGCCGCCGGCGCCATATGGGCGGGCCTTGGGGGATTGTCTCTAAGCTCGACATCATGGACGTAGAAATTGGCGGTATCGAGCCGGAAGCCGTCGATGCCCCGATCGAGCCAGAACGCCAGCACGCCGATGACCGCATCCATGACTTCGGGACAGGTAAAGTTGAGATCGGGTTGCCCGACGAGGAAATTGTGGAGGTAATATTGCGCGCGGCGGGGTTCCCACTGCCACGCCGACCCGCCGAAAACACTGAGCCAGTTATTGGGGGGCGCGCCGTCGGGCTTGGGATCGACCCAGACATACCAATCGGCCTTCGGGTTGTCGCGGCTCGACCGGCTCTCCAGAAACCATCGGTGATTGTCCGCGGTGTGGTTGACCGCCTGATCGATGACCATTTTCAGGCCCAGTTCATGGGCGCGGGCCAGCATGCGGTCAAAGGCCTCTAGGTCGCCGAAGATGGGGTCGACATCGCAGAAGTCGGTGATGTCGTAGCCGAAATCCTTCATGGGGGAACGGTAAAAGGGCGATACCCAAATGGCATCGACGCCGAGCTTGGCGACATAGTCCAGGCGCGCGGTGATGCCGTCCAGGTCGCCGATACCGTCACCGTTGGTGTCGTTGAAGCTGCGCGGGTAGATCTGATAGATCACCGCGCCGCGCCACCATGGCCGCTGTTTTGCGGCAGGACGTCGCAAAGTGTCTGCCTCCAGGATGCTACTCAACCGGGATACCCTTTCGCCTTGGACTCATCCGCCCTTGACCGAGCCTGCCAGGAGGCCGCGCACGAAGTAACGCTGCAATGCCAGGAATACAAGCAGCGGCACAATGATGGATATGAACGCGCTGCTGGTGAGAATCTCCCAATTGTCGCCACGGGAACCCAGGAGTTCGCGCAGCTTGGAGGTCATGACGATCTGATTGTCGCGCTTGCCGAGAAAAACCAGGGCGACCAGCAGATCGTTCCAGACCCAGAGGAACTGGAAAATGGCAAAAGAAGCCAAGGCGGGCACCGATAGGGGCAGGACAATCTTGGTGAATATTTTGAAATGGGAGGCACCGTCTATTTTTGCGGATTCGATAACATCCTTGGGCAGACTGGCGATGTAGTTGCGCAGCAGATAGATCGCCAGGGGCAGGCCAAACGCGGTATGGGCAAGCCAGATTCCCGGATATGATTTGGCCGGGACGCCAAGGGTGCTGCCGATTTCATTGTATAGCCTTAACAAGGGTATCAGCGACATCTGGAGCGGCACGACGAGCAATGCCACGACGAGTATGATAAGGATTCGGCGACCGGGAAATTCCATCCAGGCAAATGCGTAAGCCGCAAAGGCCGCGATGAGGATCGGGATGATGGTTGCCGGCACCGTGACCGTAAGCGTGTTGATGAAGGATTGGCCCAGACCCTGGGATGCCAGGACCTCGCGGTAGTTGGCCAAACTGAATTGGGGCGGGATGTTGGCGACATAGAAGAACCGCTTGCCGCGCGTTAGCTCGAACGACCGCGGCGAGACCCATTCGTAACTGCCATCGGCGAATAGCGTGAACGCGCTGCCGTCATCAAGGATCGCGGATTCGCCGGCCTGGAATTCGGTCAGTTTGCGCTGGCCAGTGCCGAAGGTGATGATCGATCTGTCGCTGCCCTCGTCGAAAAACGATCCGGCGATGACAAATTTTCCGTCTCTTTCGAATTGATCCTCGGCGGTGCCGGTGCGCCCGAGCGCGTTGCGCTCCGTCGTGCGCAGTGCCGTCCACCA
>QIGO01000018.1 GCA_003230015.1 Alphaproteobacteria bacterium
TTTATCGAGGCGGCTAGCGACGTAGTTGGTGGCGGGCAATCGGTGCAGCAATGGGTGCAAGATGACTCCGGCTGGCCGATTGCCTTTCTGCTCTCGGCCTTGACCTACGCAGTGATACGCACGATCCGGAAAAAAACATCCTGGTTGGCGGTGCAAGGGCGGTAGCGGATCGTGAACCCACGGCGATTGCGTCAATCGTCACAGCACCGTGATTTGCCGGATGGGGCCGCGTAGCCGACCTAACCGACCGTAACGATTTAATTCTATCCCTGGAGGGCAGTGTGACCGTAACAGTATTGGTGCAGGTATCGATTAAGGACCAGGAGAAGTTCAGCCAATATGGAGCTGTCGCCGGGGCGACGATCAAGGCGGCCGGTGGCGAGGTTGTCGGACGGTTCCGTAACAGCGAGGTCTTCGCCGGGGATTTCAGCTATGCGACTTTTGTGCTGATAAATTTTCCGGACGCGGCGGCGGCCAAGGGTTGGTACGCGTCACCGGAATATCAGGCGGTCATACCGGTACGGGACGAGGCTTCGGACGTGGTTATCGTGTTGGGTGAACCGCTGGGCTAACGCTCGCCGCGCAGGCGCGGGTCCAGGGTATCGCGCAGGGCGTCGCCGAGCAGGTTGAAGCCCAAGGATGCGAACAGGATGGCCAGGCCCGAGAAGATCGAGGTCCATGGCGACAGGGTCAGGAATGAGCGGCCGTCGGCCAGCATCAGGCCGAGGGACGGGGTTGGCGGTTGGGTGCCGATACCGAGGAAAGACAAGGACGCCTCGACCAGGATGGCGGTGGATAGGGACAGGCTGGCCTGAACCAGAATGACGCTGGACAGGTTGGGGATGACATGGCGGAAGATGATGGCCATGTCGCCTAGGCCTATCGCTTTGGCGGCGCGGACATATTCACTTTCGGCGATGACCAGGGCGGGGCCGCGCAAGAGCCGGGCGAAGATGGGCATGTAGACGATGCCGATGGCCACGGCGGTGGTGCCCTGCCGGGGGCCGAGCACGGCAATGATGCCAATGGCGAGCAGGATGATGGGGAAAGCGAAAAGCACGTCCATCAGCCGCATGATGACGCGGTCGGCCCAGCCCTGGTAGTAGGCGGCGACGACGCCGAGCCACCCGCCGATGAGCAGTGCCATGAGGACGGAAAGGCCGGAAACCATCAAAGACGAGCGGTAGCCGAAAATGATGCGCGAAAAGACGTCGCGGCCGAACTTATCGGTGCCGAGCCAATGGGCGGCGCTTGGGCCCTGCAAGCGGGCGACGATGTCCTGGCCGACGGGGTCGTAGGGGCTCAAGATTGGCGCGAAGATGGCGAGGATGAGCTGGGTGCCGACCAGAACGAGGCCGATGAGCAATAAAGGTTGGCGGCGCAACAGGTGCCAGCGGCTGGGTTTGGCGGCGGGTTGCAGGTCTGTCGCGCTCATCGCTGGCTGACCCGGGGGTCGATGATCATGTAGAGCACGTCGATGGCGAAATTGATGATGACGAAACCGCCGGTGACGACCAAAATCGCGGCCTGGATCAGCGGATAGTTGCGCTCGGCAATGGCGCCGAGGATGAGGCGGCCGAGGCCGGGCAGGGCGAAAACCTGCTCGACGACGATGGCGCCGCCAAAAAGATAACCGGCCATGATGCCGATATTGGTGACGGCGGGGATGGCGGCGTTGCGCAGGGCATGGCGGAACAGGACGCCGGCCTCGTTAAGCCCTTTGGCGCGGGCGGTGCGGATATAGTCCTGATTGAGGGCGTCGAGCATGGTGGAGCGGACGATGCGCGAGACCGAGGCGATGATGGGCAGACCGAGGGCCACGGTGGGCAGGATCATGCGGGTGAGGTTGCCCAGGGGGTCCTCGCGAAAGGGCACGTAGCCGATGGTCGGGAAGCCGGGTGCCAGCTTGAAAAAAACAAAAATCAAGACGATGCCGAGCCAGAAGGAGGGTACGGTGATGCCGATAATGGTGGTGATGCGGATGACGTAGTCGGCGAAACTACCGCGGACGTAAGCCATGACACAGCCGGCGGGGAAACCGACCAGGATCGCCAGGCCGAGAGAAAGAATCGTCAGTTCGATGGTGACGCCGATGCGGGCGCGGATCTCGCCGCCGACCGGGGCGCCGGTCCAGACCGACTGGCCCAAATCGCCGCGGAAAACACCGCCGAGCCAGGATAGATATTGGGTGACCAGGGGTTGGTCGAGACCCAGGCGGCGGCGCAAGGCAGCGACGGCTTCTTCGGTTACCTCGCTGTTCGCGCCGAGCATGATTTCGACCGCGTCGCCCGGTATGAGCCGGATCATCAGAAAGGTGATGATCGACACGCCGAACAATACTATTACCAGATCGGCGGATCTGGTGGTCAGCAGTCGTCCCATGCCCTCGCCTGGTTGGTGTTCGTCGCGACGCCTTGCGGGTTATTGACCCAAGGCGGTCTGGCGTAGATAGCGCAGGGAACGGTCGGCGACCAGTTCATAACCGTCGACGTTGGCGCGGGTGGCGGTGAACAGGGTGCCATAGTTGAGATGGGCAATGGGGCCCTGACAAGCCAAAGTGTTCTGGACATTGTCATAAAGAGACTTGCGCTCGGCGGCATCGCCGCTGATGCGCGCGGTGTCGAGCCAGCTGTCTAACTCCTCGTTGGTGTATTTGAAGACGTTGGTGGAACCGCCGGTGCGGAAAGTGCGGTAGAAATAACCATCGGGATCGATGTTGCCGCCATTGAGAGAGGCAAATGCCTGGAAGTTCGAGGCTTTCCAATCCTGGACGAAGACGCCCAATTCCTGGACATCTAGATCGACGTCGAAGCCGGCCTGATTGAGCTGGGCCTGGACGACCTGGCTGATATCGACGACGAGTTGGAGGGAGCCCAGGGCCTTGAGGGTAAAGGACACGGGCTCGGTGTAACCAGCCTCGGCGAGCAGGGCCTTGGCCTTGTCCGGGTCGGGGGTGTAACAGGGGAATTGCTCGGTGGGCACGGCCCACTCGACGAGGGCCGGCGACACGGGTCCGGCCGGTACCGCCTCGCCAAAATAGGCGGCGGCGGCGATGGCGTTGCGGTCGATGGCGTAGTTGAGGGCTTCGCGCACCTGGGGATCGTCAAAGGGCGGGACGGTGGTGTTCATGCCGATGAGCGAATAAGACAGGTCCAAGGATTTGAGCACATTCACATCGGGCTGGTCCTGTACCGACAGGGCGATGGAGGCGTCGATATTGGGCAGGAGCTGGTAGACATTTGTGGACAGACCGATCTGGCGGGTCGTGCCTTCCGGTACGATGTTGAACTTGACCGCGTCCACCAAGGGCAGGCCGGCGTCCCAATAGTCGGTGTTGGCGTTGAGGGTGATGGCGGTGTCGGGCACCCAGTCGCCGAAAGAGAAAGGACCGGTGCCAACGGCCGTGCGCTGGAGGTCACCGCCGCCATTGACATAGTCGGCCGGGACAATGGACAGGGTGGCGAGCTGGCCAAGGAAAGGCGCAAAGGGGTCGGAAAGGGTGACCACGACATCGCCCTCGCCGTTGGCACTGACATCGGTGATCAAATTGAAACGGCTGGCGATGGGCGATCCGGTCTGCTCGTCAAGCACACGCTGGATGGAGAAGACGACATCGGTGGCGTCAAAAGCCTCGCCATTGTGGAAGGCGACGCCCTGGCGCAG
>QIGO01000120.1 GCA_003230015.1 Alphaproteobacteria bacterium
CCTCTTCGGCGTAGATAATACGCTCATAGTACAAGAGCACAATTGGGACGACAATCAGCGCCAGCCACCAGACCTTGACCGCCAACACGAAGCCAAGCAGGGTGATCATATTGCCCAGATAGAGCGGATTGCGCACGACCGAGTAAAGCCCGGTCGTATTCAGCGCCTCGGCACGCTGCGTTTTGGTATTTCGCCCCGACGTACCGGCGGGCACAAAGCCCACTGTCGCAACCCGGATCCCCAGGCCCAGGAATGCGACAAAGGCGCTAAACACGCTCCAGCTATCCTCGGCCGCCTCGCCCAGCCACGCCTCGAGATATCCCGATTGCGGCAACGCGATCAGCGCCGGAGCCAAAAGGACCAAGGGAAGAAAGCTCCGCCAGCGGAATAGAAACGCGCCGTGACGTGCGAAACGCTCTTTGAGTAACATGGTCTTCCAAACTATTTATCGGCCGCGAACCCGGCAACAACGCGCCAAAACGCCGTTCAATCCATATTGCGCGCCCAAACCCTTTGCAGAGACTTGATCTCGTCGCTCGCCTGGGCAACGGCCAAAATTCTAGGACAGTTGGCCGCAAACCACGTCCGCCGTGGCCGCCACCGTGTCATCACGCCTATATAGACATCCAGCGCCGAAAATCGAGGCCCAAGAAACCAAGGCGTTCCCACCACGCTTTCTTCCACCTGCCGCCACATTGCCTCACGGCTCTCATCGGTACGGAGCCGCAACATATCCTGGCTTCCTTTGTCCGGGACCCAACGCGCCGGCTCGTCGCCGAAGGTAAATGTCGGGTAGATCGCCGCCACCATAAACACGATCCAGCGCAGAAACATCGGCCGCAGCCGGTCGCCAGCCGGAGGCGCCAACCCGGCATCTGGTGTTTGCTCATCAATATGCAGCACCATCGCTAGACTTTCGGTCATCACCGCGCCATCTGGCAGGATAAGCGTCGGCACCTGCCCCAACGGATTGCCTTTGGTCTCCCCCGAACCCGGCCCTAAAGCCGCATAATTGACGTCCTTAATTTCGAACGGCAGGTCCGCCAATGTTAGACAAGCCTCCACGATCGCCGAACCGGTCCCCGGGCTTCCCAACAATCTGTATGATCCGCCATGCGCCATTAGCACCGCATTCTATGGCAAATCGGCATCCAAGGCAGCAACGGTTAACCGCCACATTGTTGTGAACCCGCCCCGCTTGTATGCCCTTGTTCCTCGGGGCAAGGTGTTTTGCTGATCACGCTTTTTGCAGGACTAACATGACCGCCACTGACCAGGCTGACCCCTTCGTTCTGCGCCAGGACGCAGGCCCTATCGCCACCCTGACTTTCAACCGGCCAAATAAACTCAATGCCCTGTCCCAAGCCATGCTGTCCGCATTTCACGCCGCACTCGAGGAGTTGGCCTCGGACAAGGCCATCCGCGCCGTAATCCTGCAGGGCAGCGGCCGCGCCTTCTGCGCCGGGCATGATTTGAAGGAAATGCGCGCCAATCCGGACCGCGCCTTCCAGGAGCGGCTATTCGCCCAATGCAGCAAGGTCATGCTGGCGCTGCGGGATTTGCCACAGCCGGTGATCGCCCAGGTCCATGGCATCGCCACCGCCGCCGGCTGTCAGCTCGTCGCCGCCTGTGATTTAGCGGTCGCCGCCGATGACACCCGTTTTGCCACGTCCGGGATCAATGTCGGACTGTTTTGCACCACCCCCGGCGTTGCTCTCGGCCGCGCCGTCGCCCGCAAACACGCCGTGGAGATGTTATTGACCGGCGATTTCATCGACGCCGCCCGGGCCTACGAGATCGGCCTCATCAACAGGTCGGTGCCCGCCGATGCCTTGGCGCAGGCAACCCACGATCTGGCCGATCGCATCACCGCAAAAAGCACCCTTGCCATCGCGCTCGGCAAGAATGCTTTCTACCGCCAGATGGAGATGGATCTCGACGAAGCCTACGCTTACGCCGGCCAGGAGATGGCGCGCAACATGATGGCCCGCGACGCTGGCGAAGGCATCGACGCATTCATTGAGAAACGCAAACCCGCTTGGCGAGGCGAATAATGAGCGAGCTTTATTATCCTGACTGGCAAATCCGCCGCATCCTGCGCGATACCGACATTGTCGCCATGGTCGGCGCCAGCCAAAACTGGAACCGCCCCAGCTACTTCGTCATGAAATATCTCCAGGTGAAGGGTTTCCGGGTAATTCCGGTCAACCCCCGCGCCGCCGGCGAGCAGATCCTCGGCGAACTGGTTTATGGCAGCCTCACCGACATCCCCGGCAAAGTCGACATGGTCGACATCTTCCGCCGTTCCGACCAGGTCGGCCCCATCGTCGACGACGCCATCAAGATCGCCGCCCCGGTCATCTGGATGCAACTGACCGTCCGCAATGACGAGGCCGCCGTCAAGGCCGAGGCCGCCGGCGCCACCGTCATCATGGACCGCTGCCCCAAGATCGAATTTGGCCGCCTGTCGGGTGAGTTGGGTTGGAGCGGTGTCAACACCAGAGTCATCACCAGCAGACGCAGCAAACGGATCAGGGCATGACAGACAACAAGCGCGCCAGGCCGCCTGGTTTCGAGACCCGCGCCATTCACAGCGGTGCTTCGCCCGATCCCGCCACCGGCGCCCGCAATGTGCCCATCTACCAGACCACGGCTTATGTCTTCGACGACGCCGAGCACGCCGCCTCGCTCTTCAACCTGCAGACCTTTGGGTATATTTATACCCGCATCGGCAACCCCACGATCTCGGCGCTCGAGGAGAAAGTCGCCGCCCTGGAAAACGGCCGCGCCGCCGTCGCCGCCGCCAGCGGCCATGCCGCCCAGCTCATGGCCTTTTTCACCCTGCTCGAGCCCGGCGACGAGTTCATCGCCTCACGCAATCTCTATGGCGGCTCCATCACCCAATTCACCCACACATTCAAGAAGTTCGGCTGGCAGGTGCATTTCGTCGACCCCACGGACCCGGAAAATTTCCGTGCCGCGTTGACCCCCAAATGCAAACTCATCTTCATCGAAAATCTCGCCAACCCCGGCGGCATTGTCGTCGATATGGAGCCGGTCGCCGACATCGCGCGTCAGGCCGGCATACCGCTCATCGTCGACAACACCATGGCCTCGCCCTATCTCTGCCAGCCGTTCGACTGGGGCGCCGACATCGCCATCCACTCCATGACCAAATTCCTCGGCGGCCACGGCACATCCATGGGCGGCATCATCGTTGAGAGTGGCCGCTTCGATTGGGCCCAGAACGACAAATTCCCCTCCATGACCACCCCCGACCCGGCCTATCACGGCCTCACCTTTTACGAGACTTTCGGCGACTTCGGTTTTTCCACCAAGGTCCGTGCCGTGGCACTGCGCGACCTGGGCCCCCAGATCGCCCCTATGAACGCCTTCATGATCCTCACCGGCATCGAAACCCTGCCCTTGCGCATGGCCCGCCATGTCGAAAACGCCCAGGCCGTCGCCGAGTTTCTAGAGCGCCATGACACCGTCGCCTGGGTCTCCTACGCCGGCCTCAAATCCAGCCCCTTCAACGCCCTGGCAAAAAAATACCTGCCCAAGGGGGCCGGCTCGGTCTTCACCTTCGGCGTCAAGGGCGGCTACCAGGCCGGCATGCGCACGGTCGAGAGCGTCGAACTCCTAAGCCATCTGGCCAATGTCGGCGATACCCGGTCCTTGATCATCCATCCGGCATCGACGACCCACCGCCAGTTGACCCCCGAGCAACTCGAAGCCGCCGGCGCCGGCCCCGACGTCATCCGCATCTCTGTCGGCATAGAAACCGTCGACGACATCATCGCCGACCTCGACCAGGCCCTGAACGCCGGCGCCCAGTAGGCACTCTAAACCGCGATACCCTTCAGGAACATCTCGACGATGCTATCGAGGATACCGTCCAATTCCTTTTTGCCCGGCGGCTTTTCGGCACCGAGCAGCACCGGGATAAGGAATGGTCCCGTCACCATGCCGAAAAACACGCCGGCGGCGAGTAGGGGATCGGGCACATGGGCCTCGCCTTGGGCATCGAGGCCGGCCAAATAGGCCGCGATCATTTCGCGCGCGCGTTGCGGCCCGGTTTCCCAGGTAATGCGCCCAAGATCGGGAAATGTAGGTACCTCGCAAATGACCGTTCGCAGCAAGGCTCTTCCCTGATCGCTGACCACCATATAGCGGCAAATATGCTGGGCCACGGATTTGAGCACGGCTGCCGGCGGCCCGTCTGTCGGAACGCCATCGAAATTGTCATGCGCGATCTCATCGCACATGCGCTGGATGACCCCGGCGAAAAGTCCTTCCTTGCTCTGAAAGTGGCTATAGACCGTCGGTTTTGATACCCCGGATTCATGTGCGACGGCATCCATGCTCGTCGCCGCGAAGCCATCCGCGAGGAAGAGCGCCCGCGCCGCGCACACGATCTGCTCCGCCTTCTCGGACACCTGTCCCGAGGTCTTTCGATCACTCCCTGCCAACGAACCCTCTTGACCTCCGCCAGATTGAGCTTTACTACACCGTTCAGTAAACTACACTGACCAGTGTAGTTTACCCGTTAAGAAACACTCACGCGCCGATCTTTTTTGGGGAGAATAACATGGTGGAAGTAATTTGTACGCCTTCGCCGGCCATTCGGCACACAAACCGCCCTTCGCCCCTCCGCTAAACCAAATTTTCACACCACCCGGCATTTGCAGGAGATAACGTTCCATGAGTTCCCCGCGCGCCAGCCTGGACAATTTCGCCAGTGCATTAGGCCACTGGGTCATTCGCTGGCGCTACCTGGTCGCCCTCGCCTGCATTCTTGCCGCACTCGCGGCGGCCAGCGGCGCCCGTTTCCTCAGCTTTAGCACCGACTACCGGGTGTTTTTCGACGAGGACAACCCGCGCGTTCAGTCCTATGAAGCGTTGCAGCGCATTTACACCAAGACCGACTCGGTCCAGTTCGTTATCAAGCCCGCCCAGGGCGAAATCGTCCAGGAGCGCATTCTCGAGGCCGTCATCGCGCTGACCGAACGGGCCTGGCAAATCCCCTACACGACCCGCGTCGATTCTCTCAGTAATTACCAATACACATCGGCCGACGGCGATGATTTGACGGTCGAGGATCTGGTTCAGGCGCCGGGCTCCCTGACCCAAGCCGACCTCGACCTTATCCGCGAAGTATCCCAAACGGAGCCGGTCATTGCCGGCAGAATAATGTCGCGGGACGGCACCACCACCGGCATTGTCGCCACCCTTCAGCTCCCCGATGAAGCGGCCCTGGCCGTGCCGGAGGCCAACGCCTTTTCCGTCGCTCTGGCGCAGGAGTTTCGCCGGCAATATCCTGACCTGACCATCGCCGTGACCGGGCTTGTACCCCTCAACAACGCCTTCAACGAAGCCAGCGTCAACGACCTGAAGAGCCTCATCCCCCTGATGTATGGCGTCATACTGGCGGTCATACTCATCTCGCTACGCACCATTACCGGCACGTTGTTGACCATGCTCGTCGTTGCCTTGTCGGCGATGATCGCCATGGGCCTTGCCGGTTGGGCCGGCATCAAGCTGACGCCGCCATCATCGATCGCGCCGACCATCATCCTCACCATCGCGGTCGCGGACTCCGTCCATTTCCTCATCACGATGCTGCGCGACATGCGTCGGGGCCTCGGCAAAAGGGAGGCTATCGTCAGCAGCATGAGGGTGAATTTCGCCCCCATCACATTGACCAGCGCCACCACCGTCATCGGTTTCCTCAGCCTCAATTTCAGTGAATCGCCGCCCTTCCACGACCTCGGCAACATGGCCGCGACCGGTGCCGCTGCCGCCTGGATCCTATCGATCCTGCTGCTCCCGGCCCTTTTGGCCATGCTGCCCGTGCGTGTGAAAGTCGGCCGGGCCGCCAACAACCGCTCCATCGAACGGTTCGCGAACTTTGTCATCGGCCGCCACAAGCCGATTCTGTGGGCGATGGTCGCGGCGACAATCGTTTTTGCGGCACTGATCCCCCGGAACCAGGTCAACGAGAAGTTCGTATCCTATTTCGACGAAAGCATTCCCTTCCGCACTGACACTGATTTCGCCTCCGAGAACTTGACTGGCATCTATCAGATCGAATTCTCCCTGCCCGCCGAGGGCGACGGTGGCATCTCCGATCCGGCCTACCTGGAGCGCCTGGACGCTTTCGCTCAATTCCTGCGCGAACAGCCCAACGTCCTCCATGTCAACAGCTTTGCCGACGTCTTTAAGCGGCTCAACATGAACATGAACGGCGACGACCCTGATTTCTACAGATTGCCGGAAGGCCGCGATTTGAGCGCTCAATATCTGCTGCTTTACGAGTTTTCACTGCCTTATGGCTTATGGCTTGGACGTCAACAACCAGATCACGGTCGGCAAATCGGCGACCCGCCTGACCGCCACCCTCGACGATGCCTCCACCGCGCAAATGCGCGCCATTGAAGGTGCAGCCGAGCAGTGGCTGGTCGACAACGCCCCCGCGAGCATGCAGACCAGTGCCACCGGGCCGGCGCTGATGTTCGCCTATATTACCAAGAACAACGTCAACGCGATGGTGATAGGAACCACGGTCGCCTTGATCGTAATCTCCGGGCTGCTGATCCTCGCCCTGCGCGATATCCGCCTCGGCCTCGTCAGCCTCGTGCCCAATCTGGCACCGCCGGTCATCGCCTTTGGCATTTGGGGCCTGTTCGTTTCCGAGGTCACCCTTGCCGCCGCTTTTGTGACTGCCACCGCACTTGGGCTCATCGTCGACGCCACGGTTCATTTCCTCAGCAAATATCAGCGCGGACGCCAGGAAACGGGCAGCAATGCCGAAGCTGCCATTCGTTATGCCTTCTCCACCGTCGGCGTTGCTCTTTGGGTATCGTCGCTCGTACTGATCGCCGGCTTCGCGGTGCTCGCACGCTCCAGCTTCGCCTTGAATTCGACCCTGGGCCTGCTCACGGCAATCACCATCGCGGTCGCGCTCGTCGTCGATTTTCTCCTGCTGCCGGCACTTCTCATCACTATCGACAAGAGGAAAGAAAT
>QIGO01000007.1 GCA_003230015.1 Alphaproteobacteria bacterium
GCGCCGGGTTGGTCGCAAAGCGATCGTCGGATGCAAGTTCGGGTTTGCCGATAACCTCGTGGCACAACGCTTTGAATTGCCGGTCATTGCCTACGGTAACAACAAAATCCCCGTCTGCCGCGTGGAAGGCTTCATAGGGGACAACCGTGGCGTGGGCGTTGCCATAGCGTTTTGGCCGCGCCCCGGTGATGAGTGCGCTGGCGGCGACATTCGCCAACGCCGCCCCGTCCGCGTCGCCGCCGAACGACATCGTTCCAAAGCATAACGCCGAAACCTTGATCCCAGTTCGGCCAAGCCATTTGTGCGCCATAGGTTGATCCTTTATTCGCGCGGAATATTGCTGGCATCGCAAGACGGTGTTTCGCAATGGCCCTAAGGGCGCCGCACGTTGCGATTTGGCAAAGCCTGCTGCATCTCCTGTCTTTGTCTTGCCCGGACGTTAAGTTGAGACCAACGCGCACCGCGCCTGCTGCCTGAAAGCTAGTCTCCGTGCTGTCGCAGTCAAAACTCGAAGGCGCACTCGCTGGAATATTATGCAAATTTATAGAAAACTACGCGGTAAGAACTACAATTAGAAAGACAAGCAAGCGAAAACGACTAATAAATAGAAATAATATCAACCTGTTTTTCAAATTGCTGGGCTTTAAGACTAGGCGATTATTAGAAAATTAGGGGAACATTAGAGAGTTACTGCCCACAATCCTCGAACGGCCGCTGGGGAGCGGCGCCGTAGCGGGTGGGGGAGCTTTTCGTCCTTGACGCGAAAACCAATCTCAGGGCTCGCACCTGACGCCACGCAATCCGGCACCAACCTATTGCGTGAAACTGAGGACTCGAGAACATGACTGAAGAAAAAGGTGACGTCTTGGCGCCAGCCACGTCGATGTCAAGCAACAAGGGACGGGCCATGAAATCCTTCAAATTTAATCTCAATATTCGCAAACGGCTCATCCTGGGCTTCTTTGGTCTTTGCGTAATTCTTGCTGTCAGCACCGGCATAACGTTCGTCACGGCCCTGGATATTGCGGAGGACACGGATCGGATCGTCAATGTGCGTGTGCCCACCGCTGCCTCCAGTGCCAAGCTGGTCAATGACGTCAACGCCACGCTTGCAGCACTGCGTGGTTGGATGTTGACAGGCAATCCGGCCTTCAAGGACGAGCGGGCCGCTGATTGGCTGGACATCGACGACATCGTCAACAAGATGGCGGGCTTCGCCGCGACCTGGACCAATCCCGACAACGTCGCGATTTTTAATGAGACGCGGGTCCTTCTCGAGGAGTTTCGGATCGCCCAGCAACAGGTTGAAGACATCGCCAACAGCGTCGACGAACAGCCGGCCTCGCGTATTTTGATCCAAGACGCAGCGCCTCGCGCCAAGGTGCTGATGCAAGAAATCACCACCATGATCGACGAAGAGATGACGCTGGAGGCAACGCCGGCACGCAAGGCCTTGCTCGGTATTATGGCCGATGTCCGCGGCTCGACCGCCATTAGCCTGGCCAATATCCGCGCCTATCTATTGTCCGGCAACGACAATTTCCGCGACGCGTTCGAAGGCTCATGGGCCAAGAACGAGAAGCGGTTTGCCGACTTGAGCGCATCGAGCCGCTTGTTCACCCAGACCCAGAGTGCGGCGTTTGAGCGCTACAGTGCGGCCAGGGCGGAGTTTGCGCTGTTGCCGCCACAAATGTTCGAAATTCGCGGATCCGACCAGTGGAACATGGCGAACTACCTTCTCGTCACCGAAGCCGCCCCGCGCGCCGGGAAAATACTCGAAAATTTGGCTGGGCCAAAAAACGAGCGGGGGATCCGCGAAGGCGGCATGGTCGCCAACCAGGCCGCTCTGTTGACGGACGACGCCAAGGCGACCAACGCCGAGATCGTGCAGTTGGAGGTGATCTTGATCGCCATCATGGCAATCGGCCTGGCTGTCGCGGCGGCCATCGCCTATGTCACGTCCCGCGCCATCGTCAACCCGATCACCGCGATGACAACGGCCATGGGTGTGTTGGCGAAGGGCGACTTCTCCATCGACGTTCCGGCGATTGGCCGCACCGACGAAATCGGCGAAATGGCGAAATCGGTCCAAGCGGCATCGAGCGCCAGCAGTTGGAGGCCGCCCAAGAGGCCGAGCGCGCTGAAAAAGAGGCGCGCACGCGCCGCGTCGATCAACTGGCCCAGGATTTCGATACCGCGTCGAGTGCCGTGTTGGGCGAGGTGACCACCGCGGCGGACCAGGTCAAGTCGAGCGCCACGGCCATGTCCGCCACGGCCGACCAGACCAATCAGCAGTCGACGGCTGTTGCCGCGGCCTCGGAGGAGGCGTCGAGCAACGTCCAGACAGTCGCTTCCGCTTCAGAGGAATTGGCCAGCTCAATCAGCGAGATATCCCGTCAGGTGGAGCAATCGACCAAAATGGCCGCGAAAGCAGTTGAAGAGGCCGAATCCGCCAACAAAACAGTCCAAGGCCTCGCCGACGCCGCCACCAGCATTGGCGATGTTGTCGATCTGATCAACAACATCGCCGCGCAGACCAATCTGCTGGCGCTCAACGCTACAATTGAGGCCGCCCGTGCCGGCGAGGCCGGCAAGGGCTTTGCGGTCGTCGCCTCGGAGGTCAAGAGTCTGGCCAGCCAGACCGCCAAGGCGACTGAGGAGATATCCAGCCAGATCGCCAGCATCCAGCAAGAGAGCAGTAGCGCTGTCGAAGCCATTGACGGTATCCGCAAAGTGATCTCCGAGGTCGACGAGATCGCCGGGACCATTGCCGCGGCGGTTGAAGAACAGGGGGCGGCGACCCAGGAGATTGCCCGTAACGTGCAGCAGGCCGCTGAAGGCACACAGGAAGTCTCATCCAATATCACCGGTGTCACCCAAGCCGCCGGCGAAACCGGCCAGGCAGCCGCTCAGGTGCTGGAGCTGTCCAACAGCCTCACCGAACAGGCCGATCACCTTCGCAGCGACGTGGAGAAATTCCTCGCCGACCTCAAATCTGCTTGAACGTGCGTCAGGCCAGCGCGTGGTCACGCACGCCCTGGCCTCACGACTCGTTAGGAGATTCAAGAATGACCCAGCGACACCGACACGGTACTCGGCCTGTTAACGAACATAGCTCTGGCCGCATAACCGGTATCCTGTTTCGCGGTATCCGCCGTAAGGTCGAATATCTTCATCCTCTGCGGCTGATACTAGTCGCGATAGTCGTCTTTGCGGCCTCAATGACCCAAGCGCAGGCGCAACCGGCCGCAATAGGCATGACGCCAAGTCACGTCGTTGGCCTGTGGACCAACGTTAACAAGGCCCTCGTAACAGCGGCCAGGCTTTCCCGGAACGACATAGCACTTGTTCGTGACATCGAAGCGATGAAACCGAACACCTTCAGCGGCAAGAAGCCCGGGGATGTCCTCGGAAAAGTCGTCGAGGTTCGGGCAAAGCTCGACCGTTTCCGCTCCGGGTCGAAATTGGCGCCGACGGAAGTGTATGGGAGCGGAGAGGGCACCGTAAATCCGACGATTGTCTTCCTGAATTCGGGCTTTGTATTGAACGGTGTTGTCGACTGGATCGCGCGCAATTCCGGACCTCAGGAATTTGTCAGCCCCTATTACGATTTTCCCGGCTTCAGCGGTAAGACGCCCAGCGACGCTTTCTCGATGGTGGATTTGGCCGATCGCAGGCTCGCCTTGATTCTTTCGCGGTCATAGCAGCACGCGTCCGAACTTGGAAACAAATAGCGAAGTGGAATACCTTCAGATGATTTCGTTAAAGCATGCGCGCATCGGCACACTTGGCACAGCGTTTTCCGGTTTGCTTGTCATCGTTACGGCAGTTGTCCTCATTTCATCTTTCATAACATACAAGAACGCGGAAAAACTCGGCTCCACTTGGAGTGAATTCGAATCCGGGCCGGCAGCGAAAACCGCGATTCTCGGCGAAATCAGAGACGCCATCGGCTATGGCGGCGCGATCCACCAGTTCAAGAACTTTATCCTGCGTCAAGATCGGCCGCGAATCGTCAAGATCCAAGCGGCGATAATGAAGGTCGTCACTTCGACAATCGCCTACAACGCGATCCCTGGAACGCAGGCGGAGCGCGACGCGATTGCAACGATACAAGGCACGTTTCTTGAATATCGAGCGGCGATCGGGGCGGCGGAAAGGTTGGCGGCTGACGGTGCGACCGCGCGCGAAATCGATAGGGCCGTCAAGATCAGTGACGGTCCAGCAATCGCGGCCATCGCCACACTCGAAACGGAATTGCTGATCGCCCGGCAATCGAGCGCAGCCACGGTAGACGAAGCGGTCACGGCAACGGAACGCACGGTGATGCTATCGGGCGCCCTGGTTTCCTCCCTCTTACTGCTCGTCATCGTCGGTTTCATTTGGTTGAACCGATTCAAGATTGTCCGCTCGCTCACGGAGTTAGGGCAGACAATGGTGGAGCTATCCAACGGAGACAACACGGTCACCGTGGCCGGCCTCGACCGGCGTGACGAGATAGGCTCTATGGCGCAGGCAGTTGAGGTGTTCAAGAAGAACGCCATCGAACGCGAACAATTGGAGGCCGCGCAGGAAACCGAGCGTGCCGCAAAAGAAGAGCGTGTGCGCCGTGTCGATCAACTGGCGCAAGACTTCGAGACCGCGTCGAGTGCCGTGTTGAGTGAGGTCACCGCGGCAGCGGAGCAGGTCAAGTCGAGCGCCACGGCGATGTCTGCGACAGCCGACCAGACCAATCAGCAGTCGACGGCGGTCGCCGCGGCCTCGGAGGAGGCGTCGAGCAACGTCCAGACAGTCGCTTCTGCTTCCGAGGAATTGGCCAGCTCAATCAGCGAAATATCCCGTCAGGTGGAGCAATCGACGAAGATGGCCACCAAGGCGGTTGCCGAGGCCGAATCCGCCAACAAGACGGTCCAAGGCCTTGCCGACGCCGCCACCAGCATCGGCGATGTTGTCGATCTGATCAACAATATTGCCGCGCAGACCAACCTGCTTGCGCTCAACGCCACCATCGAGGCAGCTCGCGCCGGTGAGGCCGGCAAGGGTTTTGCGGTTGTCGCCTCGGAGGTCAAGAGTCTGGCCAGCCAAACGGCCAAGGCGACGGAGGAGATATCCAGCCAGATCGCCAGCATCCAGCAAGAGAGCAGCGGTACCGTCGAAGCCATCAATGGCATTCGCAAAGTGATTTCCGAGGTCAACGAGATCGCCGGCACGATTGCAGCGGCCGTTGAAGAGCAGGGCGCTGCAACTCAGGAAATAGCCCGCAATGTTCAGCAAGCAGCGGCCGGCACCCAGGAAGTCTCTTCCAACATCACCGGCGTCACGCAAGCGGCCGGCGAGACCGGCCAGGCAGCCGCTCAGGTACTGGAGCTTTCCAACGGCCTCACCGAGCAGTCCAAACAGCTTCGCGGCGACGTGGAGAAATTCCTCGCCGACCTGAAATCCGCCTGAGGCCGCCGGGAGCCCACCGGGAGCCCACCGGGAGCCCACCGCCACCTGCATGGCTAACCGGAAACCGCCCCGATATCCCGCAGTCGCTTAATTTCGGCCGGCTCGCGATCCAGAATCTCGGCCAGGATTTCATCG
>QIGO01000117.1 GCA_003230015.1 Alphaproteobacteria bacterium
CCGGCAAACAGCGTGATGACGATGACAACCAGAGCCAGCGCTGTTTTTAGGGCACGACTTGCCATGGCGGGTTCCTGTTCAATGGCAAGCACTGGCGCGCTCGGGCCGGCTGTTTATAACCCCCGGCCGGGGCAGCGTCGAGGCGGCGGTGATCGGGTCTTCGGTCTGCTTGTCACGGTTGGGCCGATAGACAATGCTAGCGAGCCAAAACCGATGGGAATGATGACGGAAGTTCCAGTAGACGAGCCGGTGGCGCAAACACGAGAGATACCGGCGGACGAGGCGGCGGTGGCGACGAGGGCCATTCTGGCTGCCTGGAAGCCGAGCGAACCCTATTGGGTCTTTGCCTATGGTTCGCTGATGTGGAACCCGGATTTTGCTTTCGAGGAGCAGCGTCCGGCGCGGCTGCATGGCTATCATCGGGCCTTTTGCATCTATTCTCATCACTATAGGGGTACGCAAGCGCGGCCGGGCCTGGTGCTTGGGCTGGATAGGGGCGGCTCGTGCCGGGGGATTTGTTTTCGTATTCGCGGCGATCAAATCAAGCCGGTGACCGAAGCGTTGTGGCGCCGTGAAATGGTGACCAAAGTCTATGCCCCGCGCCGGATAAGGGTACAAACCGCGGATGGTACAATGGCGGCGCAGACATTCATCGCCAACCCTCAGCACCAACAATATGCCGGCAAGCTCTCGCTCGATGAGATGGCGGCGATGATTCGCCAAGGGCGCGGCGTCGCTGGGCGCAATGTCGACTATCTCGCCAACACGGTCGAACATATGCTGGCCCTGGGTATCGATGACGGGCCGCTGCACCGGCTGATGGAGATGCTGGAGGTGGCGCGTTAGCGCCGGGACTTTACGCCTAGCTGCATTTTGAATAGCCGCAATCGAGGCACAGGTCGCAGCCTTCCTGGCGAACCAGTCCGGCGGCGCCGCATTTGGGGCATTGTTTGCGGGCGGCGCTCAGCGCCGTGGCCGCCTGATCCTCGCCACCGTTCTGACCGGAGGCGGCCATTGCGGTTTCGCGCCTGGCCTCGGCGGTGGGCAGAAAGCCGATATCGACCATATGGCGCTCGATAACCTCACCGATCGCGGCCAGCAGGGAGGGCACATAATGGCCGCCCATCCATTGGCCACCACGGGGATCGAAAACCGCCTTGAGCTCCTCAACGACAAATGACACGTCGCCGCCACGGCGGAACACCGCGCTGATCATGCGGGTCAAGGCGACGGTCCAGGAATAATGCTCCATATTCTTGGAATTGATAAAAATCTCGAAGGGCCGCCGGCGGCCCTCGCGAATGACATCGTTGATGGTGATGTAGAAGGCGTGGTCGGTCTCCGGCCAGCGGATCTTGTAGGTTTTGCCGGGCAGTTCCTCGGGCCGGCCAAGAGGCTGGGTCATATAGACGATGCTGCCGGCCTCCTGGCTATCGCTTGAGGCCGCCGGCTGCGGCGGTTCTTTGGGTGCCGGGGCTTCGAGGACGGCGCCGGTGACCGCGTTGGGGCGATAGGTGGTGCAACCCTTGCAACCCAGCTCATAGGCCTGGCGATAGATGTCGGCGAAACTTTCGAAAGAGATGTCTTCGGGGCAGTTGATGGTCTTGGAGATGGAGCTGTCGATATATTTCTGCGCCGCCGCCTGCATGACCAAATGGTCGGCTGGCGAGAGCTGCATGGCGTCGACGAAATAGTCGGGTAACTCACATTCCTCGCCATGCTGGCGGCGAAACAGCGCATAAGCGAAGTCGGTCACCGGCTCGGCCTTGCGGCTGCCATCGGGCATCAGCACATTGCGGGTATGGCGGAAGCTGAATACGGGCTCAATACCCGAAGACGCGTTGTCGGCGAGGATGGAGATGGTGCCGGTGGGGGCAATGGAGGTCAGCAGGGCGTTGCGGACGCCATGCTGGGCAATCCGGGCGCGGGTTTTCTTGTCCAACCCGGCAACGAAGGGCGCTTTCAGGTAGCGCTGCTTGTCGAATAGTGGAAAAGCGCCTTTTTCGGCGGCCAGGGCGGCGGAAGCGCGGTAGGCGCTGTTGACCACGACCTGCAGCCAGCCTTCGGTCAGGGCAATGGCGGCCCGGCTGCCGTAACGGGCGCGGCACATGATGAGGGCGTCGGCGAGGCCGGTGACGCCAAGGCCGATGCGACGCTTGTCCCGTGCTTCGCGTTGTTGGGCCGGTAAGGGAAAGCGGGAGATGTCGATGGCGTTGTCGAGCATGCGCACGGCGGTGGCGGTCAAATCACCGAGTGCTGACAGGTCGATGGCGGCTTGAGGGGTAAAAGGCTTTTCGACCAGGCGGGCAAGGTTGATGGAACCGAGCAAACAGGCGCCATAGGGGGGCAGCGGCTGCTCGCCGCAAGGGTTGGTCGCCTGGATCGATTCGATGTAGCCGAGATTGTTGAAATAATTTATGCGGTCGATGAAAATGACGCCCGGTTCGGCAAAAGCGTAGGTGGACCGCATGATGCGGTCCCATAGGTCGCGGGCGGCCAGGGTGCGATAGGTGGTGCCGCCGAAAACCAAATCCCAGGAGGCATCACTCTTGACCGCCTGCATAAATGCATCGCTGACCAGGATCGAGAGATTGAACATGCGGAGACGGCCGGGTTGCTGTTTGGCGTCGGTAAAATCCTCGATATCGGGATGGTCGCAGCGCAAGGTCGCCATCATGGCGCCACGGCGATATCCGGCCGACATGATGGTCCGGCACATGGCGTCCCAGACGTCCATGAAACTGATGGGGCCAGAGGCGTCGGAGCCGACGCCATGCACAGGCGCACCCTTGGGCCGCAGGGTGGAGAAATCATAACCGATGCCGCCGCCCTGCTGCATGGTCAGGGCGGCTTCCTTGAGATGCTCGAAGATGCCGTCCATGGCATCGGGAATGGCGCCCATGACAAAACAATTGAAAAGGGTGACATCGCGGCCGCTGCCGGCGCCGGCGAGAATGCGCCCGGCCGGCAAAAAGCGGAAATCGGCCAGGGCGCGATAAAAGGATTCGGCCGCGGCGGGGCGATCGGCCTCGGGCCCCGCAAGGGCGTCCGCCACCCGGCGCCAAGTGTCATCTACCGATTTGTCCACAGGGGTGCCAGCGGCATCCTTGAGCCGGTATTTCATGTCCCAGATCCGGCTGGAAATCGGACTTAGGCTCTGCATGGCGCGGTAAACTCCGATCGTGGGGCTCGATAGTGGCGAAAAACGGTCCAGCCCCGGCCCCGTATTACAGCTTAAAAGTCAATATAATGCTGGGTTTGGCAGATGGCACACGGAAAAGACACCCGGCCGGTGACGCCGTCAGTCCAGACGACCGTCCGGCCCTGCTCCACGGTGTGCAGAACCGGGCGGCAGCGGGGCGAGATCCCGGGCGGCCTGTTATTTGTCAATTGCCCACTCCCACAATCCACAACCTTTTCCACAACACTTACCGATTGTTAATTCCC
>QIGO01000002.1 GCA_003230015.1 Alphaproteobacteria bacterium
ATTTTTTTATACATCGCCGCACTCCTATCCTGTCGCGGCGCCAAGTGCCTCGCGCCGGCTGCGTCTTCGTTTTTGCGCAAAATGCATGCCCACCATCGCCGCCAAGCCCACAGCTTGCACCACAATCCGTGATACCCCGACCGGGTCGCTCAGCAGCGCCGGCCGGAACATCAATATGGCAATGACCAGCAGCAATGCCCGTTCCAGCCAACTGCATTGATCGGCGAAGAACCCTTGCATCGCCGCCGCGAAGGCAAAGATAGCCAGCAAGGCCACCGCAAACACCCACGCCAACCTGATCGGGTCGCTGATCCAAATGATGTCCCCGCCCTCGGTGAGGCCGGAAATCATTAACAGCTCGGTGTTGAAGATGAACACGAACGGCAGGATCGCCGTGCGCATGTCGTAGGTGAAGCCCTGGATGCCGGTCTTGATGGGATCGGAGCGGGCAATCGCCGCGGCCGCATAGGCCGCCAGACCCACCGGTGGCGTGTCATCGGCAAGGATACCGAAATAGAACACGAACAGATGCGCCGCGATCAGCGGGAATACCAGTCCCGCATCGCCGCCGAGCTGCACGATCACCGGTGCGGTCAGGGTCGCCATCAGGATGTAGTTCGCTGTCGTTGGCAGGCCCATACCCAGGATCAAACTGGTGATTGCCGTCAGGATCAACATCAGGGAGACATTGCCGAACGACAGGGCATCGATCAGCGATACGAACCGGCCCACCAGGCCGGTGCTGGTCACCACGCCGACGATAATGCCCGCGGTGGCCGTCGCCACGCCGATGGGCATCATGTTTCGCGCCCCGGCGATCAGCCCCAGCCAAATGTCTTTCAAGCCCTCGACGAACGCGGCCCGGAGGACCGGTCCCAACGCCGTATCACCGTTGATGTTACCCGCACGTTTGTGCGCGCCGAACGCAAGATAGGCGATAATCGGCCGTTGAATGAGCATCACCACGGCCAGCGCTTCCACCGCCGTCAGGGCGGCGAAGATCGCCGATCGCCGCTCAATTACCAGGAACCACACCAGAATCCCCAGCGGCACCAGATAATAGATGCCGGTCAGGAAGGTTTTCCCTATTTTCGGGCGCTCCTCCTTGGCGATGCCCTTCAGACCCAGCTTCATGGCCTCCAGATCGACGACATAAAGCAGCGCCAGATAGGAGATAACAGCCGGAATCAACGCCGCCCGCACCACGTCGAGATAAGGCATACCGATAATCTCGGCCATGATGAAGGCCGCGGCCCCCATGATCGGCGGCATCAGCTGGCCATTGGTCGACGCCGCCACTTCCACCGCCGCCGCCTTATACGCCGGCAGGCCGGTCTTTTTCATCAGCGGAATCGTGAATGTGCCGGTGGTTACCGTATTGGCGATCGACGAGCCGGAAACCAGGCCATTCATGCCCGAGGCCACCACCGCCGCTTTTGCCGGCCCGCCGCGAAAACCGCCAAGCCCGGAAAACGCGATATCGATAAAATATTTACCCGCGCCGGCTTTATCCAGCAACGATCCGAACAGCACGAACAAATAGACGAACCCTACCGATACGCCCAGCGGCACACCGTAAATGCCCGTTGTTGAGAGATACAGATCGTTAATCGCAAAATCGAGTGGGATGCCCCGATGCCGCAAAATATCCGGCAGCCAGGGGCCAAGGAACAAGTAAGCGATAAACACCAGCGCCAATATGGAAAGTGCGGCCCCAAGTGCGCGCCGCGTCGCTTCCAGGAGCAGCACGATGAGCAAAACGCCAACCCAAACATCACGCGGCAAAGGCAATCCCTGGCGCGAAATTATGCCGTCATTGTCAGCCCAGATGTAGAGCGAGGATCCTGCGGCGACCACCGCCAGCACCACGTCGATCAAGGGAATATGGTCGCGGTTCGACCTCCGCGTGCCGAAACCCGGCCATAATTTACGGAACCACCGGACAAAAAGCGGCGGCTCGTGCTGATTATAGGCCGGAAAGGCTAAAAAAACGAGCGCCAGCGCGAAACCCAGATGCCATGACCGGGCGACAAAGGAGTCAATCGGATTTTGCGCAATCCATAGCTGAAAGACCGACCACGCCACGCACAGCCCGACGATCACGCCGCCCCAAACAGGGTCTTTCGGCATCCGCGCGCCGGTTTCCGCCGCGGCAATCTCTTCCGCGCTTAACCTGTGCTCCCCACCCTGCACCGCTTCACTCATATCGCCCCCTAGAACAATCGCCATCTCCCGCACCAAAAAAAAGAGGGCGGCAAAAAGCCGCCCTCTTCGCTCTGTCTACCTAGAGCCAACCACGCTCTTTGTAGTAGCGCTCCGCACCGGGATGCAGCGGCGCCGAAAGGCCCTTCAACATCTCGGCTTCGTCGAGAACTTGGAAGGCCGCATGGGTCTTCTTTAGTTCCTCGAGATTTTCGAAAACCGTCTTCACATAGTCATAGACCAACTGCTCGTCGGTATCGGCACTCGCCACCACGGTCGCTTTCACGGCATAGGTTTCAAACGCATCGACGCCCTTGAAGATGCCCTCCGGATATTGCGCCATGACATAATATGGTTTGTCCGAAATGAAGTCCTTGATGGCATCGGAATTGATATCGAGGATATCGATATCGGTTGAGTTCGCAGGTTCCTCGATCGCCGCCGACGGCACGCCGACGGTATAGATGAACGCGTCGATTTTCTTGTCTACCAGCGCCCGCGAGGCTTCATTCTGTTGCAGACCTTCGGCTTTGATGTCCTTGTCGACATCAATGCCATAGAGCGGCAGCAGATCGGTGGCATTGCCCCGTTGGCCGGAACCCGGATTACCGATATTCACGGTCTTGCCTTTGAGGTCTTCGACCGACTTGATGCCGCTATCTTTACGCGTCACCAGCAACACCGCCTCGGGATGCATGCTGAAAACACTGCGCAGCTTCTCAACCGGCTTGCCGTCCCAATCGGCGTTGCCGGTCAGCGCCTGCCAATTGCGGTCCGATTGCACCACACCGAAATCCAGCAGGCCGCGGTTCACCGCATTGACATTGAACACCGAACCCAGGGCCGGCCGGCCGACACAATTGTAAGCCTCGCCCGCATATTTGTTAATCAGTGCGCAAGTTTGCAAAGCCACCTGAAAATAGACACCCGTTACCGAGCCGCCACCGATCAGAATATCGCGCTTCTGCGCTTGCGCCGGCGCCGCGGCCAAAGCCAACCCGCCCAGTACGACAATCGCACCGGCGGCATTTCGAACAGAGAGAATCCTATTCACAATACTTCCTCCTTGCATGTTTTGAGAAACATCCCGCTCCGGCCGTTTGTTTTGGCCGGCTGCGGATAGTTCAGGCGAGCGCCATTAGGCGCACCCGCCTCTTTCCACCGCGCCACCCGTCCGGTGGGGCGGAATCTGTGGGGACGAAAGCCCGCGGGCTCGCTCCCGAAATTTGCTAAAGCAATCCGCGCTCGCGGAAATAGCGCGCCGCACCAGGATGCAATGGCGCGCTCGACAATGCATTGACCATCTCTTCTGGCGAGAAGGTCGCGAGCACCGGATGTTGTGCCGCGAAATCTTCGAGATTCTCGAACACCGCCCGCACCACCTGATAGACCACCTCCTCGGGCACGCTGGCGTCCGTCACCACCGTCGCCCCGAGGCCGAAACTCGCCACGTCGTCGAGATTGCCGGCATACATCCCACCCGGGATTACCGCGCTGGCAAAGTAGGGCGTCGCCGCCACCAGTTCGTCCACCGCCGCGCCCTCGATAGGCACGAGCTTTGCCTCGCAGCCATTGGTCAGTTGCGTCACC
>QIGO01000177.1 GCA_003230015.1 Alphaproteobacteria bacterium
GCTAGAGCTTTTTCCGTTCAAACGGATCCGTTTGAACGATACGAAAATGCGTCAAAACAAAAAGCTAGAGCACGTGTAGTGAACGCAAGTGAACGAAATTTGCTCTAGCGGTACACCACGCCCAAAAAATTTTTGCCGGATCGACTCCTAGCCAGTGACAGTTAGCGCCGACAATGGCGTAGAGTGTCCCAATGGCAGGCCGTCCTTTTATCAAGATGCATGGACTCGGTAACGACTTCGTTGTCGTCGACGCCCGCTACGAGCCCTTTCAGATTGCGGCGGGCGCTGTCCATCACATTACCGACCGCCATACCGGTGTCGGCTGCGATCAGTTGATTATCCTCGAGCCCCCGTCACAAGACACCGCCGACGTCACCATGCGTATCTTGAGTCACAACGGTCACGAGCCCGAGGCTTGCGGCAACGCCACCCGCTGCGTCGCCAGTTTGATCATGGATGAGAGCGGCAAGGACGCGCTAACGATCCAAACCCCCGCCGGCCTGCTGCCCGCTGTTCGAGACGCCAACGGCCTGGTTCAAGTGGATATGGGCCCGGCCGGTCTCGACTGGCAGCAAATCCCCCTTGCCGAGCCTTGCGACACCCTGTCCCTCGATGTCACCCTAGGCCCCCTCGCTCGCCCCACGGCGGTCAGTATGGGCAATCCTCATGCCGTGTTTCTTGTCGATGATGTTGCAGCCATCGACCTTGAGTCCTTAGGTCCCCAGCTTCGCCGGCACACAATGTTTCCCCAGGGCGCCAATATTGGTGTGGCTCAAATTATCGCACCCGACCGCATCCGCTTGCGGGTTTGCGAACGCGGTGCGGGCGTCACCCGCGCCTGTGGCTCGGGCGCCTGCGCGGCCACTGTTGCGGCACACCGTCGCGGCCTCACCGGCCGCCGCACCGAAGTCATCCTCGATGGCGGCAGCCTCATGATCCATTGGCGCCAGGACGGCCATGTGTTGATGACCGGCCCGGCGGCGGTCAGTTTCACCGGGTCGCTCCCCGACACCAACCTCGTTGCCGGGCGAGACGCCCCATGACCGGTCTTTCGACGGAACAATGGCGCGACGATCTTCATTTCCTTTCCCGCGAGCTTCGCGGCCGTCGGCCGAGTTTCTTCCATACCCTGTCCGACCGCACTTTTGACCGCGCCTTCAACGTCATCGACCGGGCCATCCCCCACCTCCCGGCCCATGGCATAGCCGCCGCTTTCTCCGAGCTGGTATCCATGATCGGCCTGCGCGACATCCCCAACGGCCGGGCCGCCCTGTTGGTCGCCAGGACCTCGCGGCTGCTGCCTATGCGTCTGCATGAATTTCCCGAAGGTGTGATGATTACCCAGGCTCCGGCCCATCATCGCCAACTGCGCGGCGCCCGCCTTCTCGCCATCGATGGCGCCGGGATCGACACCATCACCGCCGCCCTGCACCCGCTGATTTCCCGTGACGACCTGACCTCGCCCGACCCGACCCTGCCTCTTCACCTCATCGCCAGCGAGACATTGCACGGGCTCGGTTTGATCGGCCGGCCGAACCGCGTTCATGTGACCGTGGAGATGCCCGACGGCACCCGCCGCAACGTCGCCATGAACGCCATGGCCACGCCATTCTACCGGCGCTGGGCCCGCGGCCGCCTGCTGGGTTTGCCCCAATGTCCCGGTGTTGCCTATCTCAGCCGCCCGGGAACCGCCTTGTGGTTTTCTCAATGGCAAAACAGCCAAACTCTGTTCATACAGATCAATCGCCCGCCGGCCATGGCTGAAATGCAGATGGTGATCGCTGTCTTGACTGGCCGTGGCGTACTCAGCCGCGCCGCCAAGGTGATTGTCGATTTGCGGCTTTGCCAGAATGAAGATCCACGGCGCTACGAGCCGCTGCTCAAGGCTCTCGCCAACAACCGCAAAGGTGACCTCTATGTCACCACCAGGCGCCTGCGCGCGCCCCGCCGCGCCAATTTGGCCGACGCGTTGGCCAAATTCGGCGCCCTGATCGTCGCCGAACCGTCCATCCAGTTCGATGAGCATTACAGTGAGGCGATGCCGGTCTTACTGCCCAACTCCGGCATTGCTTTGCACCTCACCCGCCTCACCTGGAGTCCCGATCCGGCAAGGGCCCGCCAGGTCCGCCAGCCCGATATCCCGCTCATCACCACCGCCGCCGACTTTTTTGCCGATCGCGACCCTGCGCTGGCCGCCATTGAGCGCTATCGCCGGTCCGAAGCCGCCGCCGCGACACTTCGTACCGCCTGACCGGTCGAGCCTTGCCGCCCCGCCGGCGTTCGTTAATATACCGCCACCGTTGGCTCTAGCAGAAAAACTCACCATGACCGACTCCGGCGATGGCGCAAGCGCCCCCACCAGCCTCGACACCACAAAGAGCAAGGCCTACGGCGACTTTTTACATCTCGACCAGCTCTTGAACATCCAGCACCGTTTCAACGGCGCCCATGACGAGCTGCTATTTGTCGTCATCCATCAGACTTCCGAACTCTGGTTCAAGGTCATTTTGCATGAGGCCCGCGCCGCGGTTGCCAACATCCGCAAGGACGATCTGCGCACCGCCTTCAAGATGATCGCGCGCATCACCCGCATCCAGGCTCAGCTCTCCCAGGCATGGGAGGTGCTCGGCACCATGACCCCCAACGATTATCTCGCCTTTCGCGATGAGCTTGGCGATTCGTCGGGTTTTCAGTCCTATCAGTACCGCATGTTCGAGTTCATGCTCGGCGACCGCCAGGCGGCCAACTTCGCCCCCCATCAGCACCATCCCCATATCGCCGATGAGATCAACGGGATCTTGGCCGCCCCCAGTCTCTATGACGAGGCCATCGCATTGCTTCATCGCAACGGCTTTGCCATCGCCCCTTCACAACTCGAGCGCGATTGGTCAAAGCGCTACCAGCGCCACCCCTCGGTGCATGACGCCTGGCAGGCTGTCTACCGCGAAAACACCCGCCATTGGGAACTCTATGAATTCGCCGAGAAGCTCGCTGATCTGGAAGATGCCTTCCAGAACTGGCGTTTCCGCCACATGCGCACTGTCCAGCGTATCATCGGCGAAAAGCGCGGTACCGGCGGTTCTTCGGGCGTGAGTTACCTCAAACGGGCCCTGGAGCGGGAATTCTTCCCCGAAATCATCGATATTCGCTCCACACTCTAATCAGCAGCCAAAATTACACTGAATCAATGCCTCAAAAATCGGCCCTAACGCCCTGAAAAGACTCGCAAACAGGGCGATTCCCGGCCACCGGTGTCGCTAAGAGATCTTTAATCGGCACAAGTTAGGATAAATCCCCGAGAAACTGTGCCCACTAGTGCCCACAACAGGGTGTCGATGGCAGTTATTGGCCAAGTCGCG
>QIGO01000132.1 GCA_003230015.1 Alphaproteobacteria bacterium
ACCATATCGAAAGATCCGTCGAGGTGATCGGACTCGAAAAAAGAACCATCGGGTTCACGGGTTACGTTGCGCAGGTGGGTGAAATGGATGCGGGGGCCGAATTCCTCGATGATGGCGACAAGATCGTTGTCGGACCGCGCGCCCAGGGAGCCGACACACAAAGTCAGGCCGTTGGCGGCCACCGGTACGGTATCGAGAATGCGGCGCAGATCACCTGCCGTGGAGACGACACGGGGCAAGCCGAAAAGCGAGAATGGCGGGTCGTCGGGATGGATGGCGAGGCGGATATCAAGGGATTGGGCCAGGGGGGCGACTTCTGCCAAGAACAGGGTCAGGTTCTCGGCGAGCTTTTCCGGGGTCACGTCATCATATTCGGCAATGAGCCGGCGCACGGAATCGCGGTCTTGCGAAATGTCCGTGCCGGGCAGGCCGGCGATGATGGTTTTTTCAAGACGCTCGCGGTCGGCCTGGGTGATGGTGGCGAAATAGGCCTCGGCCTTGGCGACCAGGTCCTGGGGGTAGGAGTCGGCGGCGCCGGGGCGTTCGAGCATGAAAATGTCGTAGGCGATGAACTCTGTCATGTCGAAGCGGAGGGCGTAACCCGATGAGGGGCGCTGCCACATGAGGTCCGTGCGGGTCCAATCGACAATGGGCATGAAGTTGTAACACACCACTTGCAGCCCAGCGTTGGCGCAGACGGTGAGGGATTGCTTCCAAGTGTCTATTGCCGCCTGAAAATCGCCGCGCCGCAGCTTAATGGCCTCGGGGACCGGGATACTCTCGACGACAGACCAGCGCAGGCCGGCGGCCTCGATCTCGTCGAGGCGCTTTTTGACCTCGGTCCCGGTCCAGGCCTCGCCGGCGGGGATATGATGCAGCGAGGTGACGATACCGGTCGCGCCCGCCTGGCGGATGTGGGCCAGCGGGATGGGGTCCGCGGGTCCGAACCAGCGCCAAGTCTGCTCCATTGCTTAAGTCCTCCTGGGGGTTCTATTCGGCGGCCGGGCGGCGCGCCAACTCACTCTCGGCGGCCATCAGGGACGATGCCGCCGACGCCACGGCCGCGTGGTCGCGATCATCGATGTTGCCGCACATGGGCATTATCGGCCCCATGGGGGCGATGCCGGACAAGGTTATGGCGTCGTGCAGCACGCGTATGGGGTTTATGCGCTGGCGCAGGTCCTCAAGAGGCATGATCGGCGCCAGGAGGGTGCGGGCGGCGGCGGAATCGCCGGCCTGGAGGGCGTGCAGGATGGCCATGGACCGGCGCGGGGCGAGACAGACCGCACCGGCGGTGAAGCCGGCAAGGCCAAAGGCCTGGCAGTGATCGAGCGCCGGGGGCTCGCCAAAGCCGCTGACAATGCGCTCGCGGGGGACCTCATGGAGAATGGCGGTGAGGTATTCATCGATGCGGGTGTCGGCCCTGGGGACGGCGTATTTGATCGCCGCCAAATCGCCGTCGCGGTAGAGACGGCCGAGAGTTTGCGGCGACAGGTAACCATCCTCCTTAATGTAGGGGATGACCGGAATGCCGGCGCGCTGGACGAAGAGTTTCAGGGCGCGCGCGGTGCCCTCCTCGGTGCGGGGGCCGCTGAACGGCAGGGCCAAGGCGGCAGGGAAACGGTGCTTGGCAAGGGTTTGGGCGTGATCGATCAATTTGCCGAAATCCGGACCCACCGAGGGGATGGCCCAAGAGTCCGCGCCGACCCATTCAGGCAAGATTTCGCACAGACGGTCGAATACCGCCTGTGGGAAGCCATAGACATTGGCATTGCCGCCATAGAGGAAAATGGTGACACCGCCGGCCTCAATATGCCGGATCAAGGTGCGATTTGGCGCGTCGGCGATCTCGTAGCCGTCGGTGAGGGCCAGGGGCGGTACGGCCCATACCGAGCGGGCGATATCCACTGACTCCACAGGATCAACTTTCATTTTGCCCTTCCAAGCTTCCGGCGCGGTGCCGCCTATGGTTGCCAACCCATTCTACGTCAGCGGCGGCTTGTCGCAAATCTTCAAGACCGGTAACCGTGAGACGCCTAGCTTGCCGATGGACACAAAAAGGGAACAAAGGCATGAAATTCAAATACACCATCCTCTATGTGGAGAATGTCGCGGAAAGCCTTGCTTTCTTTTGCAGCGCATTTGGTCTGAAACAGACGATGCTCCATGAAAGTGGCGATTACGGCGAGCTGGACACGGGGGCGACGACGCTGTCGTTTTCGTCGCTGGAACTGATGGCAACGCTGGGCAAATCGCCGGTGCGGCCGGATTCCGGCGGCCCTAGTTTCGAGATCGCGTTCGAGACCGACGACGTTCCAGGGGCTTTGGCCAAGGCGTTGGCGGCGGATGCAAGACTGGTTCAGGGCGCCGAAGAAATGCCGTGGGGGCAAACCACGGCCTATGTCGCCGACCCGAATGGGTTCTTGATCGAAATTTGTACGCCCGTTGGCGGTTAGGCATATCCCGGCGCGTTTAACTGATCGCGCCGCTGGGAATCGTGCCGCAGTCTGGATGGCGTGGTGCCCAGCCACCGTTTGAAATCCCGGCTCATATGGGCCTGGTCGGCGTAACCGTGCATGGCGGCGATTTGTGCCAGGGGAAAGGGTTCAAGCGCGGCACGGGCGCATTTTCTGAGGCGTGCCAACATCATCCAGTATGCCGGCGGGCGGCCGGTTTGGCCGATCAATAGCCGTTGCAGACTGCGCTGGCTGACCGCCAGGTTGCGCGCCGCCCCCGCAACCGAGACGACATCGGATGCCAGGTGGTCAAGAGCCTCGGCAACCAAGGCGGACCGGCGGCTGAAACTGGAGATGCGGCAGCAGGTGTCGGTGAAATCGAGATGGCGGTGTTGAACCGAGGCCAGCAAGCCTGCCTCGTCTATGCGGACACCGGGTTGCAACCGGAATCCCTTGATAACGACGCCGCTGCCGATTGGAACGGTGTATGTGTGGTCCTGCAAATCCGACAGGAACCAATGAGGCCGCTTACCCGGCGTGCATCGCATAATAAGATCGCGGCAGCCGTCGGGGATTATGGTTGCGATGCGGTTGGTATGTGGCGCGGCCTGCCAAGCCTGTAATATGGTTTGCGCCATTACAGGGTGTTTACCATTTCAAGTATCTTGGAGACCGTACGCCAATTGCGGGCCGTCGCGCTGGTGCCCAAGATCCGCTCGGCCTTGGCGCCGAGTTTCGATGTGTGGAAACCCTCGGGCGCATGGAGATAGAAAGTCCGGCCAATAACCTGCCAGGATTCGCTGGCGGCCTTGACGGCGTCCAAGGCAGTGCTATCGATATTCCTCGGTCTATGTTCAAGAAAGAAGAAGTGCAGGGTTTTTCCACCGGCCTCGTTTGGTGGCG
>QIGO01000008.1 GCA_003230015.1 Alphaproteobacteria bacterium
ATCCTGCGGTCACCCTGCACGGCCGTGAAACCATATTGCGCAATGGTCAACCGGTCGGCTGGCTCGCCAGCGGCGGCTGGGGTTACACGATCGCCAAGAATATTGGGTACGGCTATGTCCGCAACGATGCAGGCGTAACCCGCAACTATCTCGGATCCGCCACCTATGAACTCGAAGTCGCCTGCAAGCTAACTCCCTGCCAACTCAATTTCGGCCCGCTCTACGATCCCCGAATGAAGAGGATAAAAGCCTAGCAGTGTACCTCGAGCCGGTCGGTTGCTGGCGGTGGCCGCCGCGATAGGGCTGAGATTTCCTCGCGCAGATCGCTACTCAAGCCCAGATCCAGTGCGTTCAGCGCCGGGCCCAGCTGTTCCAGACTTCGCGCGCCGATTATCGGACAGGTCACTGCCGGGTTCGCCGCCACCCAGGCCAGCCCCGCGCGGCTGCCAGGGCGCTGAATTTTCCAGCCGCCTCCAGCACCCATTCCTCGCCATAGCGGCGTATGTAGGCCTCATTGCTCGTCAGCCGGCCGCTGTCGGGTGTTTTGCCTGGCCCAAACTTGCCGCTCAGCAAACCGCCGCCGAGAGGGCTGTATGTAATGACACCGAGATTTTCGGCTTCCGCCAACGGCAGGATTTCCACCTCGACTTGCCTTTTCACCAGATTGTACATGGGCTGGAGCACATCGAACCGCGGCCAGCCTCGGCGCTCAGCGATACCCAGTCCCGTGGCGACCTGCCAGGCGGCATAGTTGCTTGCCCCCAGGGCAACGACTTTGCCGTCGCGAACAAGAGTCTCCAGCGCCCGCAAGGTCTCTTCCAAAGGCGTCGAGGGGTCCCATTGATGCATGAATAAAATATCGACCCGATCGGTCCCCAGGCGCTTTAGGCTGGCTTCGACAGCACTTAGAATGTGGCGTCGATTTGCCCCACGAGCATTGATGTCATCGGCCGTAGGACCAAAACATTTCGACGTGACGATCAACTCGTCCCGATGACCGCCAATCAATTGCCCCAAAATCTCTTCGGACCGTCCGGCGTTATAGACATCCGCACAATCGAAAAAATTAATGCCCTTGTCGCGGCACGCCGAATACATCCGCGCTGACTCCGCCCTGTCCGCGTCGCCACCGAACGACATCGTTCCAAAACACAATCCCGAAACCTTGATCCCAGTTCGGCCAAGCCATCTGAGTGCCATCTCCTGATCCTCTCTTCCGGTAGTACCACTTGCCTCGCAAGAACTGGTTGCCGCCAGGGCCTTCTACGCGCGCGGTCCGCAAGAATCTCCGCGGCTCGGTGAATTGCGGTTTGGCAAAGCCTATGGCATCCCCGCGCCATTGTCTTGCCCGGTCTCAAGGCAGACCCACGCGACCTGCCTGGCTGCCGGTGGGCTGGGATCTACCCCCGCGCCGTCGCAACAACAAAGTTAGGCGCCCAAAAAGCGAAAAAGACTAGTCGTAATAGACAGGATGGAAGAACAATAATAGAAAAATAAAGTAATACTATTTAACTGACTTGCGCATTGCGGTCTTAAGACTGGGTATTTACTGTCAAATTAAGCAAACATTAGAGGGTCACTGAATAAAAGTCCTCGAGCGATCTCTGGGAAGCGGTTTCGTTGCGGGTAGTAAACGTGAACTCACGCAACGGAACAACAAGACAAGGCCCGCTCCTGGCGCCACACGATCCGGCCTGTTTGGCAGCCCGCAACGAGGACTCGAGAACATGACGCAAGAAAATGCCACAAAAATCGCGGAAACCGAGCGACCACAGCCCGTCGCGGTCGCGAGTAGCGCCTCGGGTCCTCTCGCCCTTTTGTCGAACATATCCATCGGCCAGCGCATCTCGAGCATGGCTGCCGTGTTGCTGTTCTTATCGTTTTTGATCGGCGGATTTGGCGCCCTCAACGTTCGTTCCATCGGCACCGAAATCACCGAGGTAGCCGACCGTGATCTACCTCTTGCCGAAGCCATCATAGAAATCGAGACCAAACAGCTCCAGCAAGCCTTAATTTTTGAACGCACAGCCCGCTTTGCCACGACGATGGCGACGAGCCTGCGCGCCGAGGAATCTTACATTGAACACAAGGGGGAATTTCAGGAGCTTTCCGCTGAGATCGATGAACTCATTGTCAACGGCGAGGAATTGGTACGCGCAGACATTAAGAAAGCACCCGTCGATGAACGTGGGATATTCGAGCTTATTCTGAGTGAGTTGGAGGGCGTCAATACGGCCTATGCCTCCTTCTTGGCTGAGACTGTAGTACTATTCGATTTGCTGGAATCAGGCCGCGCTGTCGGCATCGCGGAGATCATGGAGCAGATCGAGGCCGATCTAGCGACATTGGATCGCGAACTCGTCAATATGCGGGAACAAATTGAGGAATTCACCGAGGCAGCGTTGCGGGAGGCAGAAAATCTCGCGACAACGACGCTTACAATGTTCATCATCCTGTCCGTTGTCAGCATCCTCGTTGGTATCGCGGCGGCGGTGTTCATCATCCGCGGCATTGTCGGGCCGATCAGCAGCCTAACCCATGCCATGGGTGGCCTTGCCGAAGGCGATCTCACCACGGATGTCCAAGGCAGCGAGCGCGGCGATGAAATCGGCGCCATGGCAAAGGCTGTTCAAGTCTTCAAGGACAATGCCGTTGCCGCCAAGAAGCTTGCGGCCGAGCAGGAAGGCGAGCGTGCGGCAAAAGAGGCGCGCGTGCGCCGTGTCGATCAACTAGCACGAGATTTTGAGACCGCGTCGAGTGCCGTGCTGGGCGAGGTCACCGCGGCAGCGGAACAGGTCAAATCGAGCGCAACAGCCATGTCCGCCACGGCCGACCAAACCAATCAGCAGTCGACGGCTGTCGCCGCCGCCTCGGAGGAGGCCTCGGGCAACGTCCAGACAGTCGCTTCCGCGTCCGAGGAATTGGCCAGCTCCATCGCCGAAATTTCGCGTCAAGTGGAGCAATCGACGAAGATGGCCACCAAAGCGGTCACCGAGGCCGAAGCCGCCAACACGACAGTCCAAGGCCTTGCCACCTCCGCTGGCAGCATTGGCGATGTCGTTGAGCTAATCAACAATATAGCCGCGCAGACAAATCTGTTGGCACTCAACGCCACCATCGAGGCCGCCCGCGCCGGCGAAGCCGGTAAAGGATTTGCGGTTGTGGCCTCTGAGGTCAAGAGCCTCGCCAGCCAAACGGCCAAGGCGACGGAGGAGATCTCCAGTCAAATCGTCGCCATTCAGAAAGAGAGCAGCGGTACCGTCGAAGCCATCAATGGCATTCGTCAAGTGATCTCCGAGGTCAACGAGATCGCCGGGACCATTGCCGCGGCGGTTGAGGAACAAGGGGCTGCGACACAGGAGATAGCGCGCAATGTGCAGCAAGCAGCAGCCGGCACCCAGGAAGTCTCGTCCAACATCACCGGCGTTACCCAAGCGGCCGGCGAGACCGGCCAGGCGGCCGCCCAAGTGCTGGAGCTATCCAACAGTCTCACGGAACAGGCCGATCAACTGCGCGGTAACGTAGAGAAATTCCTCGCCGACCTAAAATCCGCCTGAGGCCGCCGGGAGCCCACCGCCACCCCCTGCATGGCTAACCGGAAACCGCCCCGATATCCCGCAGTCGCTTAATTTCGGCCGGCTCGCGATCCAGAATCTCGGCCAGGATTTCATCG
>QIGO01000197.1 GCA_003230015.1 Alphaproteobacteria bacterium
AGGATGAAGAGAATGGATTAACCCTCCTGTTTCGTTCCTTACTATCACGAGTTTCTATATCTAAAGAGCAGCGATATCGAAACCTCCGAAGGCGAGATTACTTGCACATCTATCATTGCAGTCAAACCAGAAAAGAATACATGAATCGACGGGTAACTGCTTTCCACAAGCTCGCAAGTTATCGTCACACACATCAATGCAGGAAGTATCAGTACCATCATCGCTGTCGTCTTTTTGCCTAAGGTAAACAGCTCTAGCATCTTTGGCTTCGCGAACCGAAACATCTCTCACTCGAATGAGTCGAAGGCGAGAGTCATCAGAGATGAAGAACTTGCTGCGTTCGCCACATTCTCCGTCTAGGCATTCGATAATATCCTCACGAGTAATCTCAACAAGATCAGAACTCGAGCGAGATACCTGTATTCGAATGATAGTATCGGTGATCTCAGTTGGGTAGCCGTGGATTTCAGCCACACAAACGTTTATCTTAGCGGCTTTCGCCAGAATTTCATCGATCTTTGGGTCTGTATTTTTAGTAGACATAATTTTATCCATGTAGATTGAATATGAAAATATAGTACAAAGTTTTTGATGTCATTGACACCAACGCCATTTGCATCACTAACTAATACTACGATGGGTACTGATAAGTTACATGCATCTTGGTGACAATGTCTAGAGCAATACTGACATCTTAGAGTCCGTTTGGAAACTGGTTTCAATGGGAAATTCGCCTGAGCAGGAGGCTTCCCATGGCGACATGGATCATGGCCTCGGAGACGTCGATGCGCTGCTCGTAGTCGCGCACCAGCCGTCGCCATCGGATCATCCAGCCGAAGGTGCGCTCGACCACCCAGCGGCGGGGCAACACCTCGAAGCCCTGTTGCCCCTCGATACGGCGCACGACCTCAATGACGAAGTCAAGGAAAGCCGCCTTGTCCATCAGGGCGGTGCGGTCGTAAGCGCCGTCGGCGAACAGGTGCTTGAGCCATGGCCAGCGCTTTCGGATCGTGTCCAGGATCATTTGCGCACCGGCCGAGTCCGAGATGTCGGCAGTGGTCAGGTTGACCATAAGCAGGCGACCGTCGGTATCCACCGCGATGTGCCGTTTGCGCCCGGTGATCTTCTTGCCGCCGTCAAAACCGCGCTCCTTGGCCGCCGGGGCCTTGACCGACTGGCTGTCGAGCACCCCGCCCGTCGGGCTCGCCGCGCGGCCTGCGTGCTCGCGGTCGAGCATCAGCGCCACGTCGTGGATGGTACGGAAAAGCAGCAGCCGCACAAACCGGCGGAACCACCAGTACACCGTCTGCCAGGGCGGGAAGTCCTTCGGCAACATGCGCCAGCCGCAGCCCGTCCGGGCGAGATAGCGGATCGCGTTCAAGACCTCGCGAAGATCGGCCTCGCGTTGCCGTCCGGTCTTCGCCGGCGGCGGCAGAAACGGCTCGACCGTCGCCCATTCCTCATTCGTCAGATCGGTCGGATAGCGCTTCGTCTTCCGCTCGATCTCGGCCATACGGCCGCGCGTCGCTGCTGTCCACATGACCGACTTGAATCACAAAACCGACCAACTCAACAAGATAATTGTGCGTTTTCAAACGGACTCTTAGCACTTAGTTCACTGCCATGCGGTAAGTTATTGCTAACGTTAGTTATATTGGAAGCAGCCGATCCTAGGCAAGAGGATCGACTCGTCACGGTATCACCAATGATCCGACACGAGACCTCCGCGCCCGCGCCCGGCCGAGATCAAAAGCCTCTCATTTCTCTGCTTGTCATCACCATTGTGGCCACCATCGTCAGTTGGGCCGCGGTACGCCAGGCAGAAAACTCGCTGATCGGGCGCGAGGCGATGGGCTCAGCCGTCAAATGGACCAGGTTTGTCCGCGATAGTCTTACGGACCTTGATGGCCTCCTCAGCGGCGATCCGATCTCGGAAAACGATCGGCGCGTTTTTGAATTCGCCAGCAAGGCCGGCGGTGTCATTCGCTACAAGGTATTTGGACCCAGTGGCCTCATCGTCTTTGCGTCGCGTCTAAGCGACATCGGCAAGGCCAGCACAAAGCCCTATTTCTCTGACGTTGTGAAAGCGGGCGGCACCTATGTCGAGATTGAGGACAACGAAGATTTTGGCGTCAGCCGAAGCGTCGTAAGCGAGGCATATGTTCCGATCATGGCGCGCGATCGTTTCAGGGGCGCGATCGAGGTCTATGTCGACATGTCCGCGCCGGCGATCGCATTGCGGCAGACCGGCAATATTGTTCTCGCCGGTTTGTTGTTTATTTTAGGTATTGTCGGCGGAATTTGCGGCATGTTTGTTCGGCGAGCCACTCTCGACCGCGACCGCGAGTTACAAGAGGTCATCGAATCTCGCGAAATCATTCGCATGGCGGAGGCCCTAGTCCGCGAGGCCAAGGAAGATGCCGAACTCGCCAACCGCGCCAAGACTGAGTTCCTCACCAACATGAGTCACGAACTTCGCACCCCCCTTAACGCTGTCATCGGATTTTCCGATGTTATCCGGAACCAAACATTTGGCCCAATTGGCAGCCCCAAATACCTCGAATACGTCGCCGACATTAACGGCGCCGGCGTCCACCTCCTGGGCCTTATCAACGACATCCTCGACCTCTCAAAGGTCGAGGCTAGTAAGCTCGAGCTGTTCGAGCAAGATGTCGATGTCGTTGATATCGTCGGTTCATGCTTGACGCTCATCAAGGAACGGGCGGCAGCCGCCGGGGTTCAGATCGAACAAGACATCCCGTCCAGCCTTCCATCATTATGGGCCGACGAGCGTAAGCTCAAGCAGATCCTCATCAACCTCTTGTCCAACGCCGTCAAATTCACGCTAACTGGCGGTAGGGTCACGGTAAGGGCATCTTTCGGCCAGGTTGAAGGTTACGTTCTCCAAATTGCTGACACAGGCATTGGCATTGCCACGGAAGACATCCCCAAGGCGCTGGCCCATTTCGGCCAGATTGACGGCGACCTCAGCCGAAAATTTGACGGCACGGGCCTTGGTCTGCCTCTTACCAAGGCGCTCGTTGAGCTACATGGTGGAATCTTTCACTTGGAGAGTGCGATTGGCGTCGGCACCACGGCAACAATTCGTTTCCCGGTTGAGCGGTTCGCCTCTCAGGTGACGGCCACCCTCTAGCAGGCTGCTGAAGAAGTCTGGCGGGAATCAAAATGAAGACAATTTTCGCAGCAAGTTAGGAGTGCATTTGTTCGAATATCGGGAATATTCGATCAAATGTACGACGCAGTGATGCGGGAATTGGATCATTTTGAGCCCGTCACGACTTCACGACTTTTTCAGCAGCCTGCTAGTTGCTGTCGCTGCTTGACCGATCCCGTAGGGCTCGTTGCTCGCCCTTGCGGCCGTTGCTATGATTTGCCCCTCACAGTCCCGAGAGGGCATCGCCACACGGGCGGTGTTCTGTCGGCCAACGACGTGGCTAGGCCGGGGGCCGACGACCGCCGATGCAGATCAATGACCAAGTTGAGGCCGACCGCTGGGTTGGCGTCGCCCTGGACTCTCAAATCCAGTCAGCGTCCAGCCACCCCGTAATCCTCAACGGCCGCGAGCTTGCCCTTTGGCGTGGCGAGTCAGGCCCGGCAAGGGTTTGGGACGACCGCTGCCCCCATCGCGGTATGCGGCTGAGTTTTGGTTTTGTCCGTGGTAACACCCTACGCTGCCTGTATCACGGCTGGACGTATGGCGAAAACGGACACTGTGAGGCCATCCCGGCCCATCCCGACCTTGCCCCACCCAAGACTATTTGTGCCTCAACCCATGGCACCGCGGCGAAATACGGGATCATCTGGGTCAACCTATCGGCTACCCGGGCCGCACATGTGCCTGATTTGCCAAATCAACCAGGCTGGTTACCTGTGCGCAGCGTGCATTTGCGTGCCTCGGCGCCCCAGGTACTCGACGGGATCGCGGAATTCGACTATGGCGAACCGGCGCGCACATCGATGCCTGCACAAAATGCTTGCGTTGTTGTCCTTGGCTCTGACACCCAACTCTTTTTCGCCTTACAGCCCATCGGTCTGGACAAGACCGGCTTGCATGTTGTTGTCAACGAAAGCGGCGAGCCTCAGATCCCGCGCCGGCAACGGCTCGCCAGGCAGGTAGCGCGGCTGCGCGATACCATAGAAGCCGGGGGAGGGGGCGTATGGCCATCACCACGGACCCTGTAGCAATCAACCATTGGATAGCCTGTGGCTGGCCCGGCAAGGTGCCGGTTGGAGGCTATTGGGACACGGTTCTGCTCGGCCAGAATATACGGGTCAGCCGACCCCAGCCGGACATCTACGAAGCCGCGATCCTAACCGCTGGCGCGCTTGGCCGCCGACTCCCGGTCCAAAGCCGCTTCTGTTGTATTTTCACGACATTAGGCCAGGACCCGCGCCCCCTGCCGCAGATCGATGAGTTTGATGAGCCCGACCGGCGCCTGATCAATTGCGGCTCCGTGGGTGTCAACACCAGCCCTTACCGCATGATTGAGAATTTCCTCGACATGGCGCATTTTCCTTTCGTTCATACCAACATCCTGGGGGCGGAGAAAAAGACGGAGGTGGTCTCCCACAAGATCGAGCACCGCAAGGATGTCGACGAGATCTGGGCCACCGACTGCCGGTTTTTTCAGCCGGCGGCCTCAAAAGCCGCCACCGGCGGTCAGATGACGGACTATACCTACCGGGTGATGTCGCCGTTCAGCATCATGCTCTACAAGAATGTGCATAACGATCCGGGCCGCAATGACGCCATCTGCATGTTCGTTCAGCCGAAAGGCGAGGCCCAGTGCCTCGCCTACATGCCCATGGCGTTGGTCGACGACGTCAACACGACCGCGGCGATTATCGACTTCCAGCAGACCATATTCCTCCAAGACCGCGTGATTCTGGAGAATCAGCGGCCCGCGCTGATGCCTCTGGCCCCGGCAGCGGAAATCCCCACCAAGGCCGATGTCGGCTCCGTAACCTTCCGGCGCTGGCTCAAGCAGATGGGAATTTCGTTCGGCATTTATGAAAAAGCGGCGGCGTAGCAGGAATATGGCGCTAAAACTCTATGATTATTCCCTCTCGGGCAGCTGTTATAAGGTCCGCCTGTTGCTTGCTTTTCTGAAACTCGACTACGCGCGTGAACAGGTCGATTTCTACCCCGGCCGCGCCCACAAATCCCTCGATTTTCTGGAACTAAATCCCCTTGGGCAGATCCCGGTGCTTGAAGACGGCGACCTGCGCCTGCGCGATGCCCAGGCGATCCTGTGTTACCTGGCCGACAAATACGACAAGAGCGGCCAATGGCTGCCCCGCGATCCTGACCTATTCGGCACGGTGATGATGTGGCTGATGTTCGCCGGCGGTGAGATCATGGCAGCGTCTGCCGCCCGTCTGCATGATTCATTGGGTTATGACCTCGATATCGCCGCCGCTCGGCAAAAGGCCCATGCCGCATTTCGCATCCTCGACGATCACCTGACCCTGCGAGCCATAGAAAGCACCCGATGGATCGCCGGCGATCACCCCACGATCGCCGACGTCGCCTGTTTCCCCTATGTGGCCTTGTCCGGTGACGGCGGCATCGGCCATGAGGACTATCCGGCCCTGCGCAACTGGATGCGGGCCTTCCGCCGACTACCGCGTTTTCACGCCATGTCCGGCATCCCGGAGTTCGTTTGATGGATTTGGAAGTCATTATTCGGGAGATCCGGCACGAGACGCCGCAGATCCGCAGTTTTGTCCTCGCGGCCAGGCCCGGGCAAACCTTGCCGCCATTCGAACCTGGTGCCCATATCGACGTTTCGCCGGCGCCGGGCTTGATCCGCCAATATTCCCTGGCCGGCGACCCCGCCGATCGCACGAATTACCTGATCGGCGTTAAGCACGAGCCCAATGGCCGCGGCGGGTCCAGCGCCATGCACAGCC
>QIGO01000137.1 GCA_003230015.1 Alphaproteobacteria bacterium
CTCAAGGACGTCAGGAAGATCGATATTCTCGGCGGCCAAGAGGAACGTATCTATCTGGATTTCATACCGTCGAAGCTGGCCGAGTTTGGCGTCCCGCCGCGAGAGATTTTCGGCGCCCTCGCGGATCAGAACATCATAGAACCCGGTGGCGAGATCGTCGCCGGGGGCCGCACCGTGGCCCTTGAACCGTCGGGCAATCTGTCTTCGGTCGCCGAAATTGGTGCGGTCGTCTTCCGCATTCCCGGCACCGACCGGGTATTGCGCCTCGACGAAGTGGTCAACGTGCGCCGCGCCAACATCGACCCGCCCCGGTTCCCTGCCTTTTACAACGACCGTCCGGCCATCATCCTTTCGGTTTCGACCGTTGACGGCACCGACAATATCGGCTTCGGGCGGCGGCTGACGGCCCTAGTCGACGAAATCGAGCAGGATCTTCCCATCGGCTACGTCCTCGACTATGCCACCTTTCAGCCCGAATTGATCGAAGCCACAGTCAACAATGCCGTCTCCAACGTCTATCAGACCCTGGCAATCGTACTGACTGTGGTGATCGTGTTTCTCGGCCTGCGGACCGGCTTGATCGTCGGCTCGTTCGTCCCGCTGACCATGTTACTCGGCATTGTTGTCATGCGGGCCTTCGACATCGAACTGCAACGCATGTCCATCGCCGCCATGATTATCGCCTTGGGCCTATTGGTCGATAATGGCATCGTGGTCGCAGAGGATATCCGGGTGCGGATGGAACGCGGTGTCGAGCGCAAGCTCGCCGCGATTGAAGGCGCGCGGTCTCTGGCCATACCCTTGCTGATCTCCTCCCTGACCACAATCTTCGCTTTTTTGCCCTTGCTGCTGTCCAAGGGCGGTGCCGGTGACTTTGTCCGCTCCCTGGCCCAGGTCGTCACTATTCTCCTGCTCGGGTCCTGGTTTCTGTCCATGACGGTAACGCCGGCCATGTGCGCCTGGTTCATGAAAGTCAAAGTTGCCGCGGCACCGGCGTCGAATGAGCCGGCGGCGGCTGCCTACTCAGGCTTGAGTTATCGAATCTACCGCCGTTTGCTCAACCTCATGCTGCGCGGGCGGCTGATTGTTGTCGCCGCCATGTTGGGCCTGCTGGTCCTGGCAGTGCAGCTCTTCGGTACTGTGCCGACCGAGTTCTTTCCCGCCGGCGACCGCGCCCAAGTCCTGGTCTACATAGACTTCGAGGCGGGCACGGATCTGCGCGAAACCCAGCGTGACCTGCGCAAACTAACCGCCTGGTTGAACGATAAGGAAATCAATCCCGATGTCACCGGCAATGTCGCCTATGTTGGTTATGGCGGCCCACGGTTCTTTCTCTCACTCGCGCCGGTCGATCCTGATCCTCATCGCGCCTTCGTACTCATCAACACAAATACGTTCGAGGATGTCGGCGCGGTCATGGACAGGGTCAACGGCTTCTTGGACGACGAAATACCGGCGGCGAGCGCCGACGCCAAGCGCCTTTGGTTCGGCTCGACGGAACCGGGCATCGTGCAAATCCGGTTGATCGGTCCCGATGGCGAATTGCTCCTGGGCCGCGCCGAGCGGCTTATCGAGGCCCTACACAACGTACCCGGCACCGTCGGCATTAAACAGGACTGGGAGAACAAGGTCCTCAAACTGATCGTCGATGTTGATCAAGCACGCGCGCGCCGGGCGAACATTACATCCCAAGATGTAGCCAGCTCTCTCAACAGCACATTTTCCGGCGTCACGATCAGCGACTACCGTGAGGGCGATAAGATTATCCCCATCGTCCTGCGCGGTGAGGATGACTTGCGCTTTTCCCTCGCCGGCCTGCGCCGCGTGCGAATTTTTTCACCGGCCACGGACAAATTCGTCAACCTCGGGCAGGTCGCGACGATCGGCGCCGAATGGCGTTTCAGCCGCATCAAACGGCTCGATCAGCAGCGCACTTTGACCGTCGAGGCACGCAATCCTAATTTGCCCGCCGTCGATCTGCTCGCCGCCATTCAGCCGACCATCGATGCCCTCGACCTTCCCCCCGGTTTCCGCTGGGAGATCGGCGGCGAAATGAAATTGCTGACCAGGCGGAGGCCAATGGCAAGCTATTCGGCCTCTTACCGTTTGCCCTTGCCGGAATTGTCATCCTGTTGGTCGGCCAGTTCAACTCGTTCCGCAAAGGGTTCATTGTCCTGGCGACCATCCCATTGATCCTGATCGGCGGCGTCCTCGGCTTGATCATCATGAATGCGCCCAATGGTTTCATGGTCATGCTGGGTTTTTTCAGCCTGGCGGGAATTCTGATCAATAACGGCATCGTTCTGATCGACCGTATCCAAACCGAAGAACAAGCCGGTCGAGAGCCCCTCGACGCGGTTATCACCGCCTGCCTGGCGCGCCTGCGGCCGATCCTGATGACCACCCTGACGACCGTGCTGGGCCTGGTCCCGCTGATTCTGTTCGGCGGCGCGTTGTTCTACGGCATGGCCAGCGTTATCGCCTTCGGCCTTGTGGTCGGCACCCTCTTCACCCTCGGTTTTGTGCCGGTGCTTTATACCCTGGTGTTCCGCATCCCGACGCGCGAGGCGACGGTTCGTGCTGATCCTGCTTTGGAGGCATGACCCCAGCTCCTCTTGCGGTTATTTCGCGAACAATTTGCGCGGGTAGTCGGCCAAGGTTTTGGCGCCGGTTTCGGTGACGACGAAGGATTCGCTGATGACCAGGCCGTAATCGTCGAGCCAGAGGGCGGGGATGCAATGGAAGGTCATGTTGGGTTCGAGGATCGTGCGGTCGCCCTTGCGTAAGCTGCAGGTCAGTTCACCCCAGGTTGGCGGGTAGCCGATGCCGACGGGGTAGCCGATACGCGAGTCCTTCTCGATGCCGTGGCGGGCGGTGACTTTGCTCCATGCCCCCGCCAACGCCTCGAGAGCGACGCCGGGTTTGACGGTTTCGAGAACGGCGTCGAGGCCCTCGGCGATGATCTTGGCGATATGGGCCATGGCATCGGGGGGCGTGCCCAGATAGAGGCAGCGGGCCAAAGGCGCGTGGTAGCGATGGCGGACGCCGCCTTGTTCGAGATAAAATAAATCGCCGCTGGCCAAGGGTGCGTCGGTCCAGCTGAGATGGGGTGCGGCGCAATATTCACCGACCATGGCGTTGGGCGGCTTGCAGGTAAAAGTGCCGCCGAACTCGGCGGTGCCGGCGGTGGTGACGCGGTTCAATTCGGCGATGACGTCGCATTGGCGGATGCCGGGTTCGGCTTTGGCCATGGCGGCCTGCATGGCGGCGGCTGATATCTCGCCGGCCTGCATCATGTATTCGATTTCGCGGTCGGATTTGCGCAGGCGCACCCAATTGACCAGCAGGAAAGCGTCGATGAAATGGGCGGCGGGGAGTTTTTCCATCAAGATCTGATGCCAGCGGGCGGTGTAATAATAATCGTCCATTTCGACGCCGATGCGCGCCCGCTCCCAGCCATTGGCGGCGATCAACTGGCAGAGTGCTTGTATGGGGTGCTTGTCCTGGGCGGCGACAAAAGTATCGTCGTAGGAGATGATGCGCCGATGGTCCATGAAGACCGTGAACTGCGCCCCCACCGCATCCATCTTGCGGCCGAACCAGAGGGGTTCTTCCTGGTCCAAGGCGACGACGACCATTTGCGGGGTGTAGAACGACCAGCCGTCATAACCGGTAAGATAGAACTGGTTGGCGGGGCTGGCGACGAGCAGCAAATCGATGCCCTTTTGGGACATGCTGTTCTTGACCCGCGACAGGCGGTCGAGATATTCGCCGCGCGGGAACAGCATCCGGGCCTGTCTTTGGCCCGGGCTTTGGCTGGTTTGGCTCATCTCTGATCCCTGAGCCCGATTGGTGGTGCTAAGCCGTGGCGACTGTCTTGCCGGTGGAGCCGAGGTCGGTGAAAGCCTGCTTCACCCGCTCGACGACATTGCGTTCGCCCAGGCGCAGCCATTTTCTGGGATCGTATAGTTTCTTGTAAGGCGCCTTGGTCTGGGGATCGATCTGGTGCTGGAAAGCGAGGGTGTTGGCCATCACGAATTCGCCGACGGCCGAGGCAAAAGCGAATTGGGTGTCGGTATCGATGTTCATTTTGAACACACCGTAACCGATGGCGCGGGTGATTTTGCTCTTTTCCGATCCGGAGCCGCCATGGAAGACCAGGTTCAGCGGGTTGGGGCCGGTGTCGAATTGCTTTTGAACGAGGGATTGGGAGGCCTCGAGGATTTCCGGGCGCAGCTTGACGTTGCCGGGGGCATAAACTCCATGCACGTTGCCGAAGGAAGCGGCGACGGAGAAATCGCCCAGGGGCGAGAGGGTGCGGTAGGCTTGCGCGACGTCATCGGGTTGGGTGTAAAGGCGGGAATCGTCGACATCGTCGATGTCGGAACCGACACCATCCTCCTCGCCGCCGGTGACGCCAAGCTCGATCTCCAGGCTCATGCCCATGGCCGCCAGGCGGGGCAGAATGCGGGCGCATTCACCTAGATTAAAGTCAATGGGATCGGCCGACAGGTCGAGCATATGCGAGCTGAAGAGGGGGCGGCCGACCCGTTGGAACTCGGCTTCGCTGTGGGCGATGAGGCCCTCGACCCAGGGGATCAGGGGTTTGTTGGCGTGGTCGGTGTGCATGACCACGCAGACGCCATAATGCTGGGCCAAGAGATGAACGTGGCGGGCGGCGGAGACGGCGCCGAGAACCTTGGCCAGGGCCGCATCGGGCAGGCCTTCGCCGGCGAAAAAACGGGCACCGCCGTTGGAGAGCTGAATGATGACGTCGGAGCGGGCTTCGGCGGCGGCCTCGAGCACGGCATTGACGGTATTGGTGCCGGTGACGTTGACGGCTGGCAAGGCATAACCGCCGGCCTTGCAGGCGGCGACGAGGGCGCGGTAGTTCTCCCCGGTGACGACCCCTGGGGTGAGTCTGGGCGCCGTGGCGGATTGGCCGGTCATGATCATTCACCTCGTTGTTGTCAAACATTGGCGGTTGGGTCGGTAGGCTGGGTCATCCGAGCCAGGTCCCGGCAGCATATTCATTAGCTGATTTTGTGCCGTCCAACCAGTGGCTGAATGGGGCATGGACGGTGGCCGGTCAATTGCCTTGGGGCCGGGCGCGAAAAGAGGCGGCGGCTTTCCCCGCAGCTTTGTTTTCACGTAGGGTGCCGGAGGCAAGAGCAGTAAGCGTGTCAACACGGAGAGTTAAGGCGGAACCATGCGGCAACCATCAGGCAAGACCCAA
>QIGO01000180.1 GCA_003230015.1 Alphaproteobacteria bacterium
GGCAAAGGCCTCGGCAACCTCCTCAACCAGTCGCGCGGCTTTCTTGATTACGGAATGATCTGGACCGTTGCCGCCGTCTCGGTAATTATTTCGGTCATCTTCTATCAGTTCGTCGTCCTCGTCGAACGGCGCGTGATGGCAAAATTCGGCATGCTCACCATCGAGTGAGCCTGACGCTGGACAACGCAGAGGAAGCCCGGCCTTGGCGCTCAAAAAACCCAACATTCTCGTCTTCATGAGTGACAACCAGCCGGCAGATTTGCTCGGTTGTTACGGCAATGATGAAATCCACACCCCCCACCTCGATGGCCTTGCAGGAGCCGGGATTCGTTTCGACAACGCTTTTTGCGTCAACGCCATGTGTTCACCCTGCCGCGCTTCGGTCCTCACCGGTTTGATGCCCTCTCAACATGGCATCCACACCTGGCTCCATGATGGAGTCATGGCTGGTTGGCCGGATAAATGGAATGCCATCGGGTCATTCAAAAGCTTCCCTGTAATCCTCAAGGAACAGGGCTATCTAACCGCCTTGATTGGCAAATATCACCTCGGCTCGCCCTTCGAGCCACAGAACGGCTTTGACCATTGGGTCACCTTCCCCCATGGCCACACGCTGGATTTTTATAACAACACCGTCATTGATGGCGACCAACGTTACGTCTTCGAAGGCCACACGGTCGACTACTTCACCGACAAATCGGTCGAATTTCTCGATGCCTACGACAGCGCCGGCGGGGCGCCGTTTTTCCTGTTCGTGCCCTACAACGCACCCTATGGCCACTGGCCCGCGGTCAAGGGCCGGGCAAAGAACCGCTTCGCCCAACTCTACGACCGGACCGAGATGCATTCCGTCCCCCGCGAGGGGCTCAGCAAGGCCACCATCGACCGTTTCCTCCAGCGCCTCGACGAATACAGCGATGACGAGGAATTCGCCTACCATCTGCGAATACCCAACGATCTCGAGACCCTGCGTAACTATTTCTCTCAGATGAGCATGGTCGATGCCGGTGTTGGGCGCATACTCGACGCCCTCCGCCGCAACGATCTGAGCGAGGACACCCTCGTCGTCTACACCGCCGACCATGGCTTTTCACTGGGTCACAACGGCTTTTGGGGACATGGCCAATCCACCTGGCCGGCCAACGCCCACCGCGCCGCCTTCTCCATCCCGCTCCTCGTCGCCCGGGATGGCCACATCGAACCGTCCCGGACATGCAGCACCCTCACCAGCCAACTGGACCTCTTCGCCACCCTGCTCGACTATGTCGGGCTGAGTACGGAAGACCTGAACACCCGCTCCGATTCCCGCAATTTTGCCCCCTTGCTCAGGGGCGAACCTTGTCATTGGCGCGACGCGGTTTTCATGGAGCAGGAGGAGACCAGAGCCGTCAGGACCGAACGATGGCTCTACATGAAACGCTTTCAGGGCGCCCCCAACCATCCCATGTCAGACGAGATGTACGATCTCACCAACGACCCACATGAGAAGAACAACCTCGCGAACGATCCGCAACACGCGCCAACCGCCGCCGAGCTTTCAGCACGTATAACAGCGTTTTTCAACGACCATAGCGACCCCCGCTACGATCTCTGGAAAGGCGGAACAACCAAGTCCAATTCCGACAAGCCGTGGTTGTGGAAAGACGCTTGGGGCGATCAGTGGGCACCTGACTTCGGCGATCTGGACTGACGCGCTTTGGCGCTGGTTTGCGCTCATAAAACGCGCTCCACGCGTCGCTCCGCGCCCGCCGCCCTTGGGCTAGATAAAACGAAACATCCAACGATCCATCGGCCCGGCGCCGCACGAACTCTGATAGTCTGTTTCTCATCTCCCGATCCCTTCATCGCATTTCGATCATCTCCCGGCCAACATGCCCGGCCAGCGGTGGTCTTGCTTGAAGGAACCCTTGTGAAACCCTTGTGGTTTCCATGATTTTTGCCGGGTGCACGGCACCGAAGTAAGATCACGCCATGAAATACCGATTTGGCCCCTGCGATCTCGACACCGCCAACCATGTGCTCACTGTCAATGGCCAGGCACGCCAGGTTGAGCCTCAGGTCTTCGACCTGCTGCGCTACATGGTTGAAAACCCGGGCCGCATGGTCAGCCGGGACGAACTGATCGAGGCCGTGTGGGGCGGCCGCATCGTCTCCGATTCCACCATCAGTGCGCGCATCAGCGCCGCCCGCCAGGCCGTCGACGACGACGGCACCAGGCAAGCCGTGATCAAGACCGTACCGCGCCGCGGTTTCCGTTTCGTCGCGGCGCTGGAACCAGCCGCCAGTGCCATCTCCCCGGGCCTGGCCGGTCAAAGGGTCCGCTTCACGGCCTCAAGCGACGGCACCCAGATCGCCTACGCGACCACCGGTGCCGGCATGCCTCTGGTCCGCGCCGGTCATTGGTTGAGCCATCTTGAGCATGACTGGCACAGCCCGGTATGGCGCCCGCTGCTCGACGAGCTTGGGCGAAGTTTTGCCGTCACCCGCTACGACCAGCGCGGCAACGGCCTCTCCGATTGGGACGCCGAAATCTCCTCCCTTGATGTCTTCGTCGACGATCTGAGCGCCGTTGTCGACGCCGCCGGCCTCGACCGTTTCGCCATCTACGGCACTTCCCAAGGCGCCCCCATTGCCATCGCCTACGCCGCCCGCCACCCTCAGCGGGTCAGCCATCTGATCCTCCAAGGCGGTTATGTGCGTGGCCGCATGCTGCGGGCGGCCGCCGCCGAGCGTGAGCAGGGCCAAGCGTTACTGACCCTCATGCGCCATGGCTGGGGCAAGGCGGGCAGCCCCTTCATCAAGACTTTTACCACCCTGTACATCCCCGACGGCACAACCGAGCAAACACAATCCCTGGCCGAATTGCAGCGGCTGACGACCTCCCCCGAAAACGCCATAAAACTCCGCACCGCCGTCGATAATTTCGACGCCGCGGACTATCTCGGCAAAGTTTTATGCCCGACCCTGGTGCTCCATGCCCGCAACGACGCCATCCATCCCCTGGACCAAGGCCGCAAGCTCGCTGCCGGCATAACCAACGCCGAGTTCGTCATGCTCGAAAGCGCCAACCACGTCATCCTTCCCCAAGAACCTGCCTGGCAAACACTGTTCGATGCCATCCGCGGTTTCTTGCTCGAACGCCAATAGCCGAGTTCGAAC
>QIGO01000084.1 GCA_003230015.1 Alphaproteobacteria bacterium
GGATTACCTCATAGATGACACGATACGGCTTGAAATTGACCTCCCGATAGTTTGTTACACCGATTCGATCCAGCTCGGGCGGAACGTGGCCCCGCTCGGGCAGTTCGGTAAGCCGCGAGCAGAGGGACTCCAGTTGATCCAGCACATAGCCTGCATTTTCCACTGAGTCCTGGAGCGCAATATAACGGTGGATATCGATCAGGTCCTGCCCCGCATCCTCAGTAAGCCGGACACGATCGCGTTTCACTCGGCGAGTTCCCGGATCTCCACTTTACCGGGCTGGCATCACAATCTGCTCAGGGTGGATTTGATTCCACGGCAGGATCGCAATATCGGAGCGAAGTTGCTGACTGTCTCCGCCATAAACCAGCCAGGCCGGCCCTGCGGTCTCACCTGCCAGTTTTTTCCAGAAATCCAGTCCCTTGAAGTAATCCCGGTTGATGGTCTGGCCGGACTTTATTTCCAGCGGTGACAGGCAAGTTCCATGATCGATCAGCAGGTCCACTTCGTGTCCTGAACGATCGCGCCAGAAATAAAGGTTCGATGCTTCACCCGCATTGTAACGGGCCTTGAGCAATTCGCCGATGACCCAGGTTTCAAATAATGCACCACGTTGGACATGCGTTGCCAGTTGTCCGGCATTCTGGATACCGAGCAGCCAGGTCGCAAGGCCAGTGTCCAGAAAATACAACTTGGGTGTCTTTACCAGTCGCTTGTTGAGATTCTGATGATGCGGCGGTAAGAGGTGCACGATATAACTGGCTTCCAACACGGATATCCATGCCTTGGCCGTGTTATGCGTAATGCCGCAGTCGTTGGCCAGGGAGGAAAGATTGAGGAGTTGTCCGCTGCGGCCCGCGCACAATTTCAGAAATCGTTGAAACATGCGCAGATCCTGAACCTTGATCAATTGTCGGACATCGCGTTCCAAGTAACTGCGAACATAATTGCCATACCACGGATGCGGCTCGAGTCCACGGTCGAAGATGGGGGGGAACGCTCCGTCAAAGAGAACCTGATCAAGCTTGTTGCCGGCCTTTCCCGCAAGCTGTAATTCACCATACGCCAGGGGAAGCAGGGTGATCAATGCCGCTCTGCCCGCGAGACTCTGAGTGATGCTCGACAGCAGGCCGAACTGTTGTGAACCTGTCAGGATAAATTCACCCGGCCGCTGTCTTTCATCGACACGTGTTTGGAGATAGGAAAACAGGGCAGGGCAGCGTTGTACTTCATCCAGGGTTGCACCATCGGTAAACTGGTTCAGAAAGCCGCGGGGATCGCTTTCGGCAAATTCCCGTTGATCGAGATCCTCAAGCGATACATAGTGGTGTTCGGGAAATGCGTGGCGCACCAGCGTGGATTTGCCGGACTGACGCGGCCCGGTGACCACGACCACCGGGTAACCGTTGGCGAAGTGTTGAAGCCTGGGTTCTGCGTGTCGGGGGATGTACATCAAGGATTACCATTTTATTCGTCATACCGGCAATATAGTAGATATTGGCAGATTGTCAATATGAATTACAATCAGCCAATATTTAATCCGACCTCAGAAGGCAAATGGCGGTAATGCTGACATCTGCGTGGCTCAGTGCTGCTCGAGAAATAACCAATGATAATGATCCGGAAAACCCGCGCCATTGCTGGCTTTCAAAGGCTCAGCGGAGCGGTTGAGCGATCTTGCCGATGTCCGGACCGACGCCCTGGGCCTGGCTCCGGAGGAGGAGCGCCTGCCGAAGCGGATCCGTCGGCCGCGCCAAACCCGGTCCGAGTGCAAGACCGCCCGCAGGTCACCGCCGTCCGACGCATCCACGGGTAAGCCGTGATGGAAATGAAGTACTGGTCTATGTGGAAACCGCCGGTACCCCTCGTTTGGCCGGTCGCCTGTGGGCACGCGTACGCAAGGGCAGGGTATTTTTCATGGTATTGATACTTGCAGCCATCGGGAACCCCGCGCTAATAACGGATTTTTGCGGGCCATTTACAATCGAGTGGAATTGACGGCCGGCCGGTGTCCGCGACTCCCGACGAAACCGAAGACCTGCGTTGGATGCGCCGTGCGCTGGCGCTGGCGCGGCGCGCCGCCGCGACCGGTGAGGTCCCGGTCGGGGCGCTCGTGGTCCGCGATGGAGTCGCGCTGGGCGAGGGTTGGAACCAACCGATCGGATGCTGCGACCCGACCGCGCACGCCGAGATCCAGGCCCTGCGGGCCGCCGCCGGGCGTACCGCCAACTACCGCCTGCCCGGCGCGGTGCTCTACGTAACGCTCGAACCCTGCGCGATGTGCGCCGGCGCCATGCTCCACGCGCGCATCGCGCGCCTCGTCTACGGTGCCGATGATCCGCGCGCCGGCGCCGTGAGCAGCGTATTCGAGATCCTCGGCGACCGGCGGCTCAACCACCGCGTGCCGGCTGAAGGCGGCATGCTCGCCGCCGAATGCGGTGCGCTGCTCCAGGAATTCTTCCGCGCTCGCCGCGGCGCGTAGGGCGGGGCGACTCCGCCCTTGGTGCACCCACGCTGAGAGGTGCCGGTAGGGCGGGCCTCGGCCCGCCGGCGACGATTGGGATTTCACCCCCGTTGTGGGATTGCGCGACGTCGGCCGGGAAAGCCCGGCCCTACGCGCGATCGCCGATGCGATACGGTATTCGGGCGGGGCTTTCCCCGCCGGCCGTCCCGGAGTCAGGCACCGCCTTTACCGATATTCGGTTACGGCAGGCTCTTCGCCACGCTCTCGACCGGTGCCGGCGGTAGCGCCGGTGCCGGAGGTTGCTTGCTCTCCACTCGCGTCAGGATGTCGAAATAGGTGCGGATATTGCTCACGTAGTGCGCCGCTTCCATGCCGCGTGCGTAGCCGTTCTGCGTCCTGCGATACCATCGCTTCTGGCTCAGCAGCGGCAGATTGCGCTTCACGTCCACCCAACTGTCGGGATTGCCGCCGCGCTCCTGGGTGAGGATCCGGGTATCCTCGAGATGCCCGAATCCCAGGTTGTACGCCGCCAGCGCCATCCACGTGCGTACCGGCTGCGGGATCCGCGTCGGGATCTTCTTCTCGATCTGCTTGAAGTAGCGCGCCCCCCCGAGGATGCTCTGCTCCGGATTGACGCGGTTGTCCACGCCGATGTGATCGGCGGTATCCAGGGTCAGCATCATGAGTCCGCGCAC
>QIGO01000223.1 GCA_003230015.1 Alphaproteobacteria bacterium
ATCGGCAGCGGTTCGGTGTTGGCGCAGATGTGGCCGCTGGTGGAGGATTTGATCGCCGGGTCGGTGGCAGCCTCCCTGGCCGAAATCGCGGCGGCGATCCGGCTCATATTCGAGCGTAACCGGCTGATTGCCGAGGGGGCGGGTGCCGCCCCGGTGGCGGCGGCGCTGGCCGGGCGGGCGGGGGGCGGCAAAGTCGTATGCGTGATCTCCGGCGGCAACCTGGATCGTCAGGATTTGGTGACAATCCTGCAAGGGGGGGTGCCGGAACGGGGCTAAGGCATCGAGGGGTGAACGGCCCGAAACCCAGTATCGCCGCGGCGTTGCATGGTAAATCTCTGGTTAACCGAAGAATTTTTTCTAGTTTTACGCTTTGGCAATGGCTCAGGCCAAGAATGATCGACGGTTGCCTGGCGCCATCCGCGATATTTCGCGGAGTCGTTCAGGGCCCGGAGGTAAGGAGCCATGATGACTGACGAGGAACGTCGTTCGATGGAAGATGTCGGGCATATCTATGATTCCCTGATGCGGTCATTGCCCGATGATTTCGATACGACAGACATATTGGCGGCATTGACCCTGGTGCTGAAGGATGTGGCGCTGTTCCATCACGGCAATCTGTTCAAGGCCCAGCGCGCCAGCGTCGTCGCCCTGGATACCAGTTTTTCCATGGAAGCAGCCAAACTGCCGAGCGCGGCGCTCCACTAAACCGCGCCGAACACTCTATTTCTGGAAATTTACTGGTCGGCCCAAAGGCCCCGACCGGACCGTCTGGCGTCTTGCTCGGCCTGTTCATAGCCACTGCCGGCCCGGGCTGTCGCCCAGCCTTCGCGGACCAGAGCCCGGCCGACATCGACACCGTTGCGACCGCCCATGCGGCATTTCGCTAGGCCCTGCCGGGTTTGACAGGTCAGCCAATGACGCTCGATTATCGCGGCCAGGGCGAAGGCCGCCGCTTCGCCGCAACGCCAGTTCTCGCCGCCTTGCAGACAGAGGCGATCCAGCGGCGGGGCGTCGAGGCCGTCCAAACGTAGGCGCTGCCCGGCAATGACAATGGTGCCGCCATCGATAACTTGCGCCGGGCCGGTGATTTCGCCGGCAGCAGCGGGGCCACCGATAAAATTCGTGACGAGGATGGCGGCCGCGAGCAGGGGCGGCAGGCGTCGTATCATGGCCTAGTTGATAGCCGAGACGGGGCGCCCGCAGAAGCCTGTTTTTGGGGGGGGCGGTTCATGCAGCGGTGGCCCAAAGGCCCGCCGGCGTCATTTTTACCGGCGGGCACCACCCTGCTTGCTTGCCTCTATTGCTCGAGCCGCAGATTGCTGAGCTCGGTGCCGATGGAGATGAAGACGGCGGAGAGTTCAGCATTGCTCGGCGAATCGTAGTAGTTTTCGGGCGAGGATGCGCATTGCTCATACAAAGCGCGTGTTGACGAGCTGTTGACGCGAAAGGTGATGGTGTAAACGGTGACGCCAAGATCCTTGAGCGTCTGGCAGGCAACCAGCATGCGCGTGTTGATCTCGTTGGTGGCACCATTCTGACTGGTGGTGCCAAGGCGACCTTCGCTCAAACGACCATAGGTGGTGTAGTCGGCGTCGGGGTAGGTGGTGTTGTCCGGCCTGCCGGGCAACCCGCCGGGCCAGTCATACCATTGGTTGGTGCCGTCGGTGAGCAGAATCACGACTTTGTCGGAGTCCGGGGCGTTATAGTCGAGGGGCAACTCGGGAGGGGTGTCGCCGGTCCACAGGCCGCGCCAGCGCGGTGACAGCGTGCGCCAGCCCCAGGCCAAACCTTGGTTGGCCATGGTGCCACCACGATGCCAGGGCTGCATGACGTCGATGGCCGCGGTGATCTTCGATTTCTCCGCCGTCAGCGAGGTTATTGTCGGGCCGCAGCCGAGATTGGGGCCGTAACCGTCGTTCTGCGCGGCATTGCGCTCGTCGACACTACCGCCGGGTCCGGTGGTCCAGTCGTTGTCGCCCTTCCAGCCATTGTTGGCGCGCTCGGTTTGGTAGTCGTCGATGGTGCTTTGCCAAAGATAGGGTGTGAATTTGGTGTTGCCGGGGTCGAAGGGCGTGGCGTCGGACTGATCAAACGGCGCCTCGCGCGCCTCGACGCAGCCTTTCCATGTGGTTGGCGCAAAGGCCCCTTGATTGAGCCCGGTCACCCAATCGGGGTACTGGGCGCCGACATTGACCGAGGCGACATAGGGCACCAGGCCGACCCAGAAATTGGCGACCGTCTCGCGACTGCCGTAGAGGATGTCCACGAGGTCCTTGGCGGCGTCTTTCATGGCGTCCATCTTGCCGCCGCTGCGCATGGAGCCGGTGTTGTCCATGACCAGGACCAATTCCATGCCGCGGACGGACCGGCGGGCAGTGTTCTCTTCGGAGACAGTGACGGTCTGGATGCCGAGAATGCTGGCGAAAGTGGTGGGGACGATGACCGTGGCGGTCACTTTTACCGTCTCGTTGTCGGGGGCGATGATGACGCGGAAATCGGTGAGCTGGGAGCCCAGGAAACCCGGCACATAATTGGCGTCGAAATACATCCTGATGTCGTCGGCGACGTTCTGGGCGGCCAAATTGCTGCCGCCGGCCAGGGCGGCGGCGTCGATGGCATGGGAGAGGCGTGCCTTGACCAGATATGACCGGGCGCTGTCGATGCCGATGGCGGCGCCGCCGACCAGGGGGATGGCGAGCAGACCGACCCAGATGGCGGCGCTGGCGGTGGTGTCCAGCAACATTCGCGACAACAAGGGTTTGCGGGAGGACGGGGTGAGTTTCATGGGACTTTGCCTACCTGTCTTAGTCGTCATTCGCCGGCGAACGCGGCGAGGGAGCCGAAACGAGGCCGGAAAATGGCCAGGCGCTTGACGCGGACAATGCTGTTAGGGGCGCCGATGAGAAATGGTGCCACCATGGTCAGCGGCCGGAACTCATAAAAGATCTCGGCGACGATGGCGTTTTCGTTGAGGCGAAGAACAAAATCCGCCGGGAGATCGGCGAGATCGCCTTCGGCGCCCAAGCTGCTGGCCGCGGTTAGCTGATATTCGCTGCGGGTACGCTGCCAGGTGATACGCGGACCGGTGCCGTCGACATTGGCGACCGAGG
>QIGO01000210.1 GCA_003230015.1 Alphaproteobacteria bacterium
CTGGTGGCGGGTTTCGAGCCGGTGGCGTTCGTCTGGGTGGCGGTGCGCCTGACAATGGCGATCTGGCTGCTGGCGACTGGGCTCTCCGGCTTCGAGCGGGCGGCATTGCCATACTGGTCCAGGATCTCGCGTGTGGTGTTGGCATTGACGATGCTGATCGATGAGCCGGTCACGCAAATCATCGCCGCCGGCCTCGGCGGGGCGTTGTTGGCGGCGGCGTGGATCGAGGGCAAAAAGGATGCCAGGGTGCCGGCTGCAAATTTACTCAACGAGGAAACCAAGGGAGGATCGTAATGAATATCAGGCGGAACAGGCTTTTCGCGGCGGCTCTTGTGCTGTCGGTCGCGAGTTGGGGTGCCAGCGCGCAAGAGAAGGAATTTTATAAGTTATCGACACTAGGCCCCGGCAGTTCGCCGTTTCTGGTGATGTCGACCTTCGCCAATATCATCAATAACAAGGTGGCGAATGTTGAAGTTCAGGTGAATGCCACGGGTGCCGCCACGCGGCACGCTATCGAGGCCGGGCGCGGCGAAATAGACTTCTTCATGTCGGCGCCGTCGGTGGTGCCGCTGATGCAGAAGGGCATCGCCATGTATGCCAATGTGGCGGACGCGCCGGAGCTGGCGAAAAATTTGCGGACTTTGTTCAACTTCCCGCTGGGTGCGTATCACGTCGTGACCATGGCCAATTCCGGTATCAACAGTCTGGCCGATCTAAAGGGCAAAAAAGTGTTTCTCGGGCCGCCAGGCGGCGGGGCCTTGCGGATCGCGCAACGGATGGTTGAGTTATCGACGGGGCTCAAGGCGGGCGAGGATTATGAGTCGGTGAAGTTGGATTGGAGTGCCGCGGCGGCGGGTTTCCAGGACGGACGGTTCGATGTCTATTTCAATCCTACCGTGGCGCCGAGCCCGGTGATTTCGCAAATCGCGCTGGTGCGCAAGATCCGTTTCCTCGGCTTGTCGGAGGCGCAGCTCAAGTCGGAGGAAATGCAGCCGCTCTTGAACCGCCCCGGCGGTACGGTGGATGTGATAACGAAGGGTCTTTACGGCGATAATCAGGTCAATGAGGAGGATGTGACGACCCTGGCCTCGGTGGTGGGGATCTCGACCAACGCCAGTCTTCCGGACGATGTGATCTATGACTTTACCAAGGCTTTCTGGGAGGGTGTGGCAGAACTGGAAGCCGATGCACCGTGGTTGCGCCAGATCAGCCTGGAGACGGCGTTCGACGAGTTGAACCTGCCGCTGCATCCGGGCGCCATCCGTTACTACGAAGAGATTGGTGTGGCCGTGCCGGACAGCGCGCGGCCATAGAGAATGCTCATCGTTGCCGGCGGCGAAGTGGGCCGCCGGCAACGATGAGACGGATAAGCCGGTACGAGATTTCGAAATATGAGCAAGGTACGCAATTTTCTGTTCATCATGTGCGACCAGTTGCGGGCGGACTATCTTTCCTGCACCGGGCATCCGACATTGGAGACGCCCCATATCGACGGGCTGGCACGGCGGGGGGTGTTGTTCGACCGGGCCTATTGTCAGGCGCCGGTGTGCGGGCCGTCACGGATGTCGTTCTATACCGGGCGCTATATGTTCAGCCATGGCGCGACCTGGAATAATGTGCCGCTGAATGTGAGCGAGCTTACTCTGGGGGACTATTTGCGGCCGCTTGGGGTTCGCACCGCACTGGTGGGCAAGACCCATATGGCGGCGGACGAGGCCGGGCTTGTGCGGCTTGGGATCGATCCCGGCAGCGAGCGGGGTATTTTTCTACGGCAATGCGGGTTCGAGCCTTATCTGCGGTATGACGGGCTGCATCCCAAAGCCGGCCCCAGCCAGCCTTATAACGAATATCTGCGCAGCAAGGGTTATGACGGGGAGAATCCGTGGCACGACTATGCCAACTCCGCCGCCGGTGCCGATGGTGAGGTTTTGAGCGGTTGGCATATGCGTCATGCGCGGCTGCCGGCGCGGGTCAAGGAAGAACATTCGGAAACCGCTTTTACGACGGACCGGGCGCTCGATTTTATCGGTGAGGCCGGCGACGATCCCTGGTGCCTGCATCTGAGCTACATCAAGCCCCACTGGCCCTATATGGCGCCGGCGCCCTATCACGAAAGCTATGGACCAAATCAGATCCTGGCGGTTCGCCGGCATGCGCAGGAGCGGTTGAATCCGCATCCCGTCTATCACGGATTTACCCTAGAAGAGGAGGCCGAGACATTCGCGCAACCGGGGACGCGGGAGACGGTGATCCCGGCCTATATGGGCCTTGTCAAACAGATCGACGACCATGTGGGGCGGGTTGTCGCCTATCTGGCAGAGCAGGGGCGGCTGGATGACACCATGATCATCATGACCAGCGATCATGGCGACTATCTGGGCGATCATTGGCTGGGGGAGAAAGAACTGTTTCACGAACAAAGCGTGCGCATCCCGATGATTGTCGTCGATCCCGACGCGGCGGCCGACGTGAGCCGGGGGACCGTCGACCGGCGCTTTGTCGAAGCCATCGATCTGGTGCCGACGATGATCGAGGCGGCGGGCGGCGAAGTGCCGTGCGAGCGGTTGGAGGGGCGGTCGCTGCTGGCCTTGACGCGGGGGCGTGCCGGCGAAGATTGGCGGGACGCGGTTTTTTCCGAGGCGGATTATTCGTTCCGTAAGGTGCGCCTGGGTCTGGGGCTGGCGGCGCATGAGGCGCGGGCGTTCATGATCCGCACCGATGACTGGAAATATATTCACTATGAAGGGTTTAGACCGCAACTCTTCGACCTGGTCGGAGATCCTGACGAGTACCAGGATTTGGGGGATAATCCGGACTATGAGGATGTGCGCGGGCTGCTGCATGAGCGGCTGTTCGCGTGGCTGCGCGCGCGGCGCACACGCACGACGATCGCCGATAAAATCGTGGACGCACGGGCGGGTACGGCAAAGCAGCGGGGATTCTTGATCGGTGTTTGGTGAGGCGGCGGTCAGGCGCCGAAGTCGACAAATTTGTCTATGACCGCGCGGTCATAGCCTTTGCTGGCGAGCAGAAGCTGTTGGGTATAGGGATGGTTGGGGGTCGCGGATTTCAACTGGTCGATTTCATGACGGCGAGGCGGTCGCACATGTTGGAGACCACCGCGAGATCGTGGCTGACCAGGATGTAGGTCAAGTCGCGCTGCATTTTCAGGCGGCGCAGCAGGTTGAGAATCTCGGCCTGAATCGATACGTCGAGGGCCGAAGTGGGCTCATCGAGCAGCAGTATTTTGGGCTCCAGGATCAAGGCGCGGGCGATGGCGACGCGTTGGCGCTGGCCGCCGGAAAGCTGATGGGGGTAGCGAAAGCGGAAATGGCTGTCGAGCCCGACCTCCGACAGGGCTTGTTCGATGCGCCGGTCGGCATCGCCGAGTTTGTGGATGGCGACGGGCTCGGCAAGGATATTATTGATGGTTCGCCGGGGGTGCAAAGATGCGTAGGGGTCCTGGAAAACCATTTGTACGAGCTTGTAGAAGCTGCGTTGGCGGCGCCGTGCCTGTGGTTGGCCGGCGATGACGATGCGGCCGGTCCAGTTGGCGTTGAGGCCGCAGAGGGCGCGCAAGACAGTGGATTTTCCGGATCCGGATTCGCCGACCAGACCAAAACTCTCGTTGGCCGCAATATTGGCGGAAATTCCGCGTACCGCGTGGACAGCGTTGCGGCCGGTGCCGAACGAAATGCTCAAATCCTCAATTCGGATCACACCTGACTCTCCAGCCACGCGGGATCACGCTTGAGAACGGGCAACTAGACACCACCCCGGTCGATGTCGGGCAAACATTGCAGCAGGCCGCGGGTGTAGGGGTGCTTGGCCGACCGGAGATCCCCGGCGTCGCAGACTTCCATAACCTGACCGCCATACATGATGACCACGCGGTCGCAAAAAGAGGCGACGAGGCCGAGGTCATGGCTGATGAAAATCAGCCCCATGCCGCGCTGGGTCACCAAGTCGTCGAGAATGGCCAGAACCTGAAGCTGGACCGTCACGTCGAGGGCGGATGTGGGTTCGTCGGCGATCAACAGATCGGGCTCGGGGACCAGCATCATGGCAATCATGATGCGCTGCCCCATGCCGCCGGAAACCTCGTGAGGGTAAGCAGCATAGACGCGTTCGGGGTCGCGGATGCGCACCGCTTCCAACATGGTTAGAGCGCGCTCGTGGTGGACCTGGTAGGCCTCGGCTATTTGCCGGCCGACCGTGAGAACGGGGTTGAGAGAAAATTTCGGGTCCTGCATCACCATGGAGATGCGCTGGCCACGGATGCTACGCATTTGGCGTTGCGAGGCGCGGAGGATATCGATGCCGTCGAAACTCAACTCGTCGGCCGTGACACGCCCCGGCGGCGGGATCAGGCGGAGAATGGCGCGGGCGGTCATGGACTTGCCCGACCCTGACTCGCCGACAATGCCAACCTTCTCGCGGCCGACAGTCAGATCGAGGCCACGCACGGCTTGCATGAGGCCGACCCGGGTGGGGAATTCGACGCTAAGGTTACGAATGGTCAGGCGGGGGCTGGCCACTATCGGCCCGTGCTCTTGGGGTCAAGGACATCGCGCAGGCCGTCGCCGAGCAAATTAAAACCCATGCTGACGATGAGGATGGTCAAGCCCGGTACGGTGGGGACCCACCATTGGTCGAGGATGTATTGACGCCCGGTGGCGATCATGGCGCCCCACTCGGGAAGCGGAGGCTGGGCGCCGAGGCCGAGAAAGCCGAGGCCGGCGGCGGTGAGAATGATACCGGCCATATCCAGGGTCAGCCGGATGATGACCGACGACAGGCAAAGGGGCACGATGTGGTAGGTCAGCAGACGCGCCGAGGATGCGCCTTGCGCCTTGGCTGCCTGGACAAACTCAGAGTTGCGGATGGTGAGCGTTTCGGCGCGCGCGATGCGGGCATAAGGGGCCCAAGTGGTCATGGCGATGGCAAGGGCGGCATTCTCAAGCCCCGGGCCGAGAGCCGCGACCAACGCCAAAGCCAAAATCAATCTGGGGAAAGCCAAGAATATGTCGGTGATCCGCATCAGCAGGTTATCGATCCAGCCGCCGAGGAAACCGGCGACCGTGCCAATGACGAGCCCGATGGGCACGACGATGATACCGACAAGGGCGACAATGCGCAGGGTCACCCGGGAGCCCCAGACGATGCGGTCATAGATGTCGCGGCCAAGCTCGTCATCGTCGACATTGTCAGCGGTCCAGCCAAATTGGGTGAAGATGAATGAGGGTGTCTTGTTCAGTTTGATAACCCGCTGCAGCGAGAAGGCAACATCTTCGGTCGTAACGGGATTGCCGGAATGGAATTTCTGGCCGGGACGCAGTTGAAATGTGATGGTCTTGCCGTCTTCGGCGATCTCCCAACTTTCGACGACGCCACCAACGAGTTTGGTTAAATTGTCGGGGTCGAAGGTCATGACCCGGTCATAGACGTTGGCGACTATCTCAATACCGGTGAATTCAAAAACGATGTTCTTGGCCATCACCAACATGTCTTTTGGCGTCTGGGCGATCGCCGCGGATCCGCCTGACTCCGTTGAGTCCTGCATCGAAATTCATGTCTAGCCTCCCTGTTTGATCGGCGGCCGGTTTCGTGCCCCGCGATCAGGTCGCGATCGCG
>QIGO01000037.1 GCA_003230015.1 Alphaproteobacteria bacterium
AAAAAGCCGATGGTGCGCGTCGGCATGCCCACCGACGGGCTCTTCACCAGCTTCACGTCGATCCGATGAAAAGTCAGGTAACCGGCATGTAAGCCCTGCCGACCTGGGTTGAGACCGCGGCGGCCTTTGAAATACTTCATTTGGTCCTCCACCTGCCTGGCGGAATTGTCTAACCATACTTTCAGACCTCATATCTTAGAGAAGGGCTTTAATGAGGCCGGTGGCAATTTTGAAACATTAAAGATCGCGCGTTAGGTTATTGTTAGGAAGTGCATCAAGTATCGATCGATTTTATTTAAGAAAACCAAGATAATTTGTGTAAATAGCGACACTTTCCATTGCTCTGGGGCCAACCCACAATTTCGGGCGCGATCCGCCGCTGTCTCGGCCTGGCTGTTCTACGGCACGGATGACGTTATAAGGGGACGTCACCCGTGCCGGGATTCGCGGCCATATATATTGGGAATTGGCGACCTGATGGTCCTAAAAAAACTCGGCTATTTGCTTCAGGGGCTGCTGGCCTTGGCCCTTTATGCGCTCCTTCGTGTCCTGCCTCTTGAACGGGCCTCGCGACTGGCCTCCTGGTTGTTCCGGTCCGTGGGCGCGCGTTCCAGCCAATCCCGCCGGGCCCGCCGCCAACTGGCCTTGGTTCTGCCCGACCTGACAGAGGCCCGCGTCGATGCCATCATCGCGGGCATGTGGGACAATATCGGGCGCATCTGCGCCGACTATGTCCATCTGCCTAAATTGATTGGCCAGGGGCAGCCCATCGAACTCGTCGGTGGCGAGTATCTGGCAAGCGCGGCGGCGCGCGGCCAGCCGATATTGTTGTTTTCCGCCCATCTGGCGAACTGGGAGGTGGCGACCCTGGCCGCTCAGCGCCGGGGCCTCCACCCCGCTGTGGTCTATCGCCGTTTCAATAATCCCATCATCGAGCGTCATGCCCGCCGCGCGCAAGCCGCTGCCGGCGCCGAACTGATCCCCAAAAGTGCCGCCGGCACCCGTCGCATCGTTGGCAATTTAGCGCAGGGAGGACAGGTCATCATGCTCGTCGATCAGCGCCTCAACAGCGGCATCTCCGTGCCTTTTTTCGCCCGCCCAGCGATGACGGCCCCCGCCCTGGCCAAGCTGGCCTATCGTTTCGATGCCTTGATCGTCCCCATCAGGGTTGAGCGTCTTGGTGACGCCGGCTTCCGGGTCACCATTGAGCCGGCATTTGAGTTGCCCGACACCGGTGACCGCAAGGCCGACATTCATGCCGTCATGACCCAGGTCAACGCCCGTCTCGAGGCCTGGATCAGAGAGCGGCCCGAGCAATGGTTATGGCTCCATCGCCGCTGGAAAGAGGGTGAACAATGATGACCGGCCCACGGCCCTACGGTTTCCTGCTCGCCTTGTTTTATCTCGTCGCCGCCGCACCGGTTTCGGCCAGTTTTGTCACCTACTACCGGGTTATTGGCGATTGGACCGTGCTGTGCAGCGAGAAAGGGCCTGGGCTTGGGCGCCAATGCAGTCTGAGCGCGCCGCCGCCGTCTCTTGACCTCCTTGGCGGGCGCAACGAGCTGGTCATCGAAGAAACCGCCCCGGATGCCTTCCGCGTTGCCGTCCAGGTGCGCCAGGTCGCATCCGAAGGCGCCAAGGTAACGGTCAAAATCGACGATTTCCCCACCCACGAGGCGTCATTGGCGGCCGGCAGTGCGTTCTGGGCCGGTGACGAGGCCGCCTTGATAATTCGTCAGGGCTTGGCCGGGCAGATCATGGTCGTCGGCGTCGAGACCAGTGCCGGCTATCGCGAAATGCGGCTGTCCCTTATCGGTTTCTCTAAGGCTATAGAGACCTACCGCCGGGTCGTCCGCACCCTTGGTCCCCTCTGACGCTCAATTAGTTGACATTTCAATTGAAATTACATATTTCTCGAATAATCACGAAGACCGGCGTGGGGACCCATGGAACGGTCATTTGCCAAGGAAGTAGAACTGCTAAGGCTGGGCGCGGGCGAGGTCTTCACCGGCGAAGGTATTCTCGCCGTCACTAAGGCGCTGCTGCAATCCGGCGTCAGTTACGTCGGCGGCTATCAGGGCGCGCCCATCTCCCACCTCATGGACGTCCTCACCGATGCCCAGGATATTCTCGGCGAGTTGGGGGTCCATTTCGAGCCTGGCGCCAGCGAGGCCGCGGCCGCCGCGATGCTCGGCGCATCTATCAACTATCCCATGCGCGGCGCGGTCACCTGGAAATCCACGGTCGGCACCAACGTCGCCTCCGACGCCCTCTCCAATCTTGCCTCCGCCGGGGTCATGGGCGGCACCTTGATTGTCTTGGGTGAGGATTACGGCGAGGGTGCGAGTATCATCCAGGAGCGCACCCACGCCTTCGCTATGAAGTCGCAGATCTGGCTGCTCGACCCGCGCCCCAACCTGCCCACTATTGTCGATCTTGTGCAGCATGGTTTCGAATTGTCCGAGGCCAGCAATACTCCCGTGATGCTGGAACTGCGTATTCGCGCCTGTCACGTCCTCGGCAGCTTTATCGCCAGCGACAATCGGCCCCCGGCATTGTCGCGCAAGCACCTCATCGAGCAACCTCGCTTCGATCCGTCGCGAATTTGCCTGCCGCCGGCGACCTACGCCCAGGAGAAACACAAGATTGACGTGCGTATGCCCGCGGCCATCGACTACATCGCCAGGCACCGCCTCAACGAGGTCTTCGACGGCGATCTCGATGATGTCGGCATTATCATGCAGGGCGGCATGTATAACTCGGTGCTGCGCTCGTTGGCGCAGCTCGGTTTGGCCGATGCCTTCGGCGATGCCCGCATACCCCTTAGCATACTTAACGTCACCTACCCCCTGATCCCCCATGAGATCAGCCAATTTTGTGCCGGCAAGCGCGCTGTCCTGGTGGTCGAGGAAGGCCAGCCCGAATATCTCGAACAGGCCATCAACGCGTTGTTACGCAAGGCCGATCTCAACACCAGAATTTATGGCAAGGATGTGCTGCCCATGGCCGGCGAATATACCGGCGAAGTGGTGCTCGGCGG
>QIGO01000070.1 GCA_003230015.1 Alphaproteobacteria bacterium
ACCGCCGACCGCCTCATCGAGCTTGCCCGCCACCCCAAGGTCGTCGGCATCGGTGAGACCGGCCTCGACTTTTTCTACGAACACAGCCCGCGCGCCGCACAGGTCGCCAGTTTCCGCACTCATATCGCCGCCGCCCGCCAAACCGGCTTGCCCTTGATCGTCCACACCCGCGACGCCGATACCGAAACCGCCGAGATTCTGACCGAGGAAGTAGGGCAGGGGGGTCTGACCGGTGTCATGCATTGTTTCAGCAGCGGCCGGCAACTGGCGGAAAAAGCTGTCGATTTAGGCTTCTACATCAGCCTTTCCGGTATTTTGACATTCAAGAACGCCAAAGAGCTGCGCGCCATCGCCCGCGACGTGCCCACCGACCGCCTGCTTGTCGAGACCGACGCCCCGTATCTCGCCCCGATGCCACATCGCGGCAAGCGTAACGAGCCCGCCTTCACCGCCCATGTCGCCGCCCGCCTCGCCGAAATCAAGGATATGTCCAACGAGGCCATCGCCGACGCCACCACGGATAATTTCTTCCGCCTTTTCACCCGCGCCGACCGCACCCAAGCAACCCTTTCATGCTGACTTCATGCGCGTAACGCTTTTGGGCTGCGGTACGTCGGGCGGCGTTCCCATGTTAGGCCCAAAAGGCTGGGGCGCCTGCGATCCCACCGAACCCAAAAACCGCCGCCGCCGGGTCTCCATACTCGTCCAGCAGGGCGATACCACGATCCTGGTCGACACATCCCCCGACCTCCGCGAGCAGCTTCTCGACGCTGGCATCTATCGCCTCAACGCTGTGCTCTACACCCACGGCCACGCCGACCATACCCACGGCATCGACGACCTGCGCTCCGTCAATTATTACATGCAAGATAGCCTCGACATTTACGCCGCGCCGGAAACACTGACCGACCTGCAAAACCGCTTCGCCTACGCCTTTCGTCCACGCACCTTGGCCGGCTACCGCCCCAATCTAAATGCCAACACCATCGCCGGCCCATTCACCATCGGCGACATCCACATCACGCCTTTCGAGCAAATCCACGGACACGACACCACTCTGGGCTTCCGTTTCGGTTCTTTGGCCTACTCGACCGATGTCAACGACTTGTCCGAAGCCGCCTTCACCGCGCTCGAGGGCACAAAAATCTGGATCGTCGATTGCCTGGGCGAACGCCCGCACCCCACCCACAGCCATCTCGCGCAAACATTGCAATGGGTCGAGCGCGTCAAACCCCAACGCGCCATCCTCACGCATATGAACCAGCATCTCGACTACGCTACCCTCAGCGCCAAATTGCCGCGCGGTGTAGAACCAGGCTATGACGGCCTGGTGATCGACCTTTAACATCCCCAAAATCGAGAGAAAGGGCAGGGCGGTATGACCAACCGACACGGCGAGATCTCGTCGTCAGGCAGAATTACCACAATCGAACAGCTGGAAGCGGTTTATGGCGAACCCTCACCGCGATCCCTGACCAAGGAAATCGACCATATCTCCGACCATTACCGCGCCTTTATCGACGCCGCTCCCTTTGTCGTTATCGCCACCAGCGGGCCGGAGGGCCTCGACTGCTCGCCGCGCGGCGATCCGCCCGGTTTTGCCCGTGTAATCGACGAAAAGACCGTCCTGATCCCGGACCGGCGCGGCAATAACCGCGTCGATTCCCTGCGCAACATCGTCGTCGACCCAAGAATCTCCCTGTTGTTCCTGATCCCGGGCATACGCGAAACCATGCGCATTAACGGCCGCGCCGAGATCCTCACCGATCCCGGCCTGCTGCAGTCCTTTGTCACCCAAGGCAAACAGCCCAGATCGATCATCGCCATCACGGTCGAGCGCATCTATTTCCAATGCTCCAAGGCATTGGTCCGATCCGCCCTGTGGGCCCAGGACTCCCAGATCGACCGCGCCACACTGCCCAGCACCGGCGAGATGCTCGCCGCCTTAAGCCAAGAGCCCTTCGACGCCCGCGCCTACGACGAGGGCTACCCGGAACATATGGCAAAGACCATCTACTGAGGCCTGTCCGATTTAGAGCGGAGCGGGCAGGGGAGGGACGCCCAACAACCGCTTATTTGTGACCGATGGTAAAGTCGTTGCGCCCGGTGCGATCCTGCCCCCGCAGCAGCCATAACGGTCTTTCCGCGAAATTCACCGAAACCCCACTCTTGCCGTCCGCCGGATTGAGGTTGCGCTCGAACACCGAGGTCGCCGGCATATAGCGAATGGCCACGCCGGCTCTCCGCAGTGGTGAGATATTCGCCGCCGCACCATGGATGAGATGCACGTCATGCATCGACATTTGCCCCGGTTCAAGCTCCAGATCGACCCCGTTGCTCTCGTCGAAGGCGTCACCGCATGTACGGTCCGCAAGCACCAGATCTTCACGGTCCTCGTGCGTGTGTCTATGCAGCACCTGCCCTTTGTGAGATCCCGGAATAACGCGCAGGCACCCATTTTCCCGCCTCGAGGGATCGAGCGCCACCCAGACCGTACAAGTCGCCAGCGGCCGCATCGGCCAATAATGCCCATCCTGGTGCCACGGCGTCTCCAGGCCCGTCCGCCCGGGCTTGCAAAAGATATGACAACCCCAAAGCACGATGTCCTCGCCAATCAAATCGGCAACCAGATCGACAATGTCCGGCTCTTGCGCCAACCGCAGAAACTCGCCGCTCCCCCGCACACCTTCCCCATTCGGCCCCTCGATATGCGCACTAACCAACTTCTCCGGCCGCACCCCCGGATTGGCCCGGATTAACTCATCGAGCGTGCCACGCAAATGAGCGACCCTCTCGGGGGACAGCCTGAACCGCGGAATGACATAACCATCTTCACGATATTTAGCGATTTCCTCGCCAAGCAAATGCGCCATACCGCAACTCCAAGAACTATCCCACTCCCGCGCCGAAAAACCTGCCGATTCGGAGGAGATCTGGGGGCTCAGATCACCCCTCCGGCGTATCGCGGTTTGTACGCCTCTAGGCATATGCTGAAGTATGGCCACTTGATCGCATTTGTTACAAGCCTGT
>QIGO01000042.1 GCA_003230015.1 Alphaproteobacteria bacterium
TATGGCCGAATCTTCCATCCAACGTGTCTTGCGCCGCGCCGAGACCTGGCTGCGGCTGTTGTTCCGGGTCGGGCAGGCGGGCCGGTTCCTGGGTTACACGGGATCCCGCTTCCTGGCGGACGGCTGTCCGCGCCAGGCGGCGGGGCTTAGCTATGTCTCGCTTTTGGCCATCGTGCCGCTTTTGGCCATCGGCCTGGCAATCTTTGCCGGCTTTCCCGCCTTTGCAGACCTGCGCGCCGATGTGCAGGGTTTGATCCTGCGCAACCTGTTGCCCGATTTGGAGTCGCAGGTCAGCGAGCAACTGACCGCCTTCGTCGAGAACGCCAGCAATATGACCGGCCCCGGCCTGATCGGCCTGGGGGTCACCGCGATTTTGCTCTTGTCCAACATCAACGGGGCGCTGAACGCCATCTGGCGGGTGGCCGAGCCGCGGCCGCTGGTCATGCGCATGATGGTCTATTGGATGCTGCTGACCCTGGGGCCTTTGCTGATCGGTGCGTCGTTGACGGTGTCGTCGTATGCGTTTGCCGCCGTGCAATGGCTCGATGTGGCTCAGGTGACCGAGTTGCGCATCGCCTCCCCCTTGATCTCCGTGGCATTGGCCATGCTGGGATTCGGCTTGATCTATTTCATTGTACCGAACCGGTCGATCCATCCCGGCCATGCCTTGGCGGGCGGTTTGATGGCGGCGGTCCTGCTGGAAACCTTGAAGGCATTGTTCGGCATCTATCTGCGGCAATTTCCTTCCTACCAACTGGTCTACGGCGCGGTGTCGACGATCCCCATCTTCCTGGTTTGGATGTATCTGTCGTGGGCCGTGATCCTATTCGGCGCCGAAACCGCCGCCGCCTTGCCGGAATGGCGGGCGGCGCGGGCGCGCGGCCGCCACAAGGCCGGCCCCGGCGCCAGCCTGGCCTTGGGACTTAGCCTGCTTCTGCGCCTGTGGCAGGCTAGCCGCGGCGGCAAGCCCCCGCGCGAACGGCAACTCGGCCGTGGCCTGCCCGCGACTCCGGCGGAGGTGGATGCCGCCCTGCGCGCCCTACGCCGTGCCGGCTATATCGCGCGCACCCTGGGCGGCCGCTGGGTCCTGGCGCGCGATGTGGGCACGGTGACTCTCGCCGATTTGGCCGAACTCCTGGGCCTAGACCCGACCCCTGGCGACGGCTGGCCCCCGACCGCCCAAACCGCCGCCGCCGCGGTTGCCATGGCGACGCAGCCGCAGATGGCCCGCACGCTGGCGGAGGTGTTTGCGGAAGGAGAGGGGGACGGGTAGGGGATCGCGTTCGGGATGACGTGCAAAGGTTCGCGTTGGCTATCCGTTAGTATGGAAAACGGTAGTTTCTTTGTACTCTAGGGGCAATTGGTCCCGAAGAGAGCTGCATTCGCTTTGTGGGCAGATGAGGGCCGATACGTCTTGGGGCGATACGGTCAGAACATCCAATTCTTGGGCCCATCCTTGTGGAGGAGAGACCTGTTGAATCGCTTCGTCTACCGATTTGGCCAGCGAATAATAGGGATGAGGATGAACAATTCGCCACTCGCGTTCACCCGAATATTCTGCTGACTCCATGTACTCATAGAGTTGAAGCAATGAAGGCCAAAGTTGGGCTCCGGCAACTGCTCCAGCCATCGCCTTGTTCTCGAAAGACATGCGCCATGCGCCGTCATCGGGAAACCTGATCCGCGACTTTAAGTCTCGATACCCGGCTTCGAAAAGAGACCGCCACGCTTCAAAAGAAGGGCCGCTGTTCTCGACGTAGATGACACGCTCCGCATGATTGGCGCGCGCCCATGCTTTGGATACGACAATCCCAAACCGTCCAAAGCCTAGTGTATGATCCCCAGAGTCCTTAGGCTCAAGCTCTGTAAACGAGACCATCCCAAACTCTTGCGGTTCTCTTCGCGAGAAATCGTGTTCAGGGACCAGCTGCGGCATCAAGTTGCGACGATTCGGAAGCCATGCGAAACCGTTGGTAAGGATGCCTATAATTTTTTCCATACGATCAGTGTAGTGAGTAAGCATCGTTCCTTCTACCACGATTCAACGCCGGTCGAGTCGATGCCACCGACTCATTGGAAATTAGAATAGCTCGAACTCGATGTTTTTCCGAATTCAGCGCGTCGGTGTAATTCGGTCGGGTAATAGGGCGGGGCGTAGCAGAGGCAACGCGCTGAGCGCGGTCTCAATCGTCTTCCGCCGTCCCCGCCGCTTCGCCGGCTTTGCGTAACTCGGCTTCCAGTTGGCTGCGGGCGTCTTCCGGTAGGCCCTTGATGGCGGCGGTGAGGCCGGCCAGGGCGTGGCGTAGGCTGTAGACTTGATCGAGGAGGCGCAAGACCACGGGCATGGCTTCTTCGTTCACGCCCATGTCGCGGCGCAATTCGGCGATCAGGCGCACGCGCGCGACATCCGTCGAATCGAAGAGGTAGTTTCCGTCCTCCTCGACCGGTAGAACCCAGTTTTGCTCGATCCACAGGGTCAACTCGGCGCCGCCGATACCGACCTCGGTGATGATTTCATCGAAGGTTACCAGCATCGGTCTGTCTCCCATCTCCCGCTCATCCCATGCCCGCCTTGCGCCGGGGATCGTAGCCGTGCTTGGCGGACCAGCGCTCGACGAAATCCTTCAATTCCGTATCCGGTTTTTCCGGCAGGGTGATTTTCAGGCGCACGTATTGATCGCCCTTGCCGCCGGATTTGCGGTTGGCGATGCCCTTGCCCTTTAGGCGCAGGGTAGTACCCGTGTTCGACCCCGGCGGGATTTTCATCGATACCTTACCGTGCACGGTGGGCACGTCGACTGTCGCACCCAGCACCGCCTCCTGCAGGGTCACAGGCAACTCCAGGTGCACGTTGTCGTCCTTGCGCGTGAAAAGGCGTGCGGCGCAATGTGCACTTCCACGTAGGCGTCGCCTGGTGATCCGCCACCTGCCACTGCCACACCCTGGCCCCTCAAGCGCAAGGTCTGCCGGTCGGTGGTGCCGGGCGGAATGGTCATGTTGAGTACTTTGCCGTCGGACAGGCG
>QIGO01000026.1 GCA_003230015.1 Alphaproteobacteria bacterium
GGCGAAAATCAGACCCTGCCCGCCCACCGAGGGCTCACCGGCAAGACGCGCGCCCGACATGTCGAGATGCACCGAGCTAACCGGCTACCGCGCCAAGGTCGAACTCGAAGCTGGCCTTCGTAAATGCCTGCAATGGTACCGAGAGAATATCTTTGACGACAAACTAACCAAACGATCCGCCTAGCCCGTGAGTCGCAAGTATTCGCCCGGGGTTTACCCATGAAAACCTTGCTGGTCGGTAAGAGTCACGAAGTTTTTTCTCTCGCCTGCGACCTCGGTTTTAATATCGTCGCCATCGCTGACCAAGGCAATGTCGATAAAGACTGGCAATCTCTACCCATCTATTCAAGCGACGATGACGCCATCCGCGATGGCGGCTTTGACCAGATCCTTCTCGCCATCGATAACCCGCAAAACCGGCAGGCGGTTTACAAAATCTACACCAATGCGGGTTTTCCTTGCGCTCCATTGCATTCCAGCCCGCCCGGTCCTGGAACCCGCGCCGGGCCGGGCCTTTCGATCCTTCGCCACGCGCACATATCGACGGACTGCAGCCTTGGCACCGGTGTCAGGCTCAATATAGGCGCGACGATTATGCATGACGGACATATTGGAGATTTTGTCACCCTGGCGCCCCGGGCCGTCGTCCTCGGCCAGGTATCGATTGGCGAATTGAGTTACATCGGTGCTAACGCTACTGTGCTCACCGGCGTTACCATTGGCTCCAGATGCATGATCGGCGCCGGTGCCGTCGTCACCAAGGATATTGCGGATGGTCGGACTGTGATGGGCGTTCCAGCAAGATGACGGATGTGCTTTTTGTCTGCGACGCCACCCCCGACACCGGCTTTGGCCATGCCGGCCGGTGCATGCAGTTGGCCACGCTGATGCGCCGCCAGCGGCCCGGTCTTCGCATTGGCTTCCAGGGCACCTATGCCGACAGTGCCTATCAGCGCATTACCAGCGGCGCCCCGGGAGTAACGGTTCATCGGAACAGCGGCGCCATGCCCAGCACCTTGGCGGTCATCGATACCATGGACGATACCGAGGATCCCGACGCCTGGGACTCCGATCGCGTCCATAATGTCAGCACCCAGGCAAGATCGGTCGCCTTCATCGCCAATGGTACGAGGGCGCCGAAACTCGACGCCGGCATCACCTGCATCGGATACCAGCCGGGCGACGCGGTAGCCGATCCGCCGCGCGTTTTTTGGGGGCTGGAATATGCGCCGGTGTCGAGCGCCGCGCTCACATCTGCGCCCATCCGCCGCAGTTCTGACCGGGCTCTTGTCGCCCTCGGCGGCGCCAAGGATGACCATGGCCTCAATCTGGCGTTAGGGGCTCTCGCGCAAATCGAGCAGATCGCCCATATCGACATTCTGCAGTCTCCGGTGGCCCCGTTCCGGCCCAATCCCGCACATCTTCGCCCCGGCCAGACATTCTCGCTGCACGCCAATGTACCCACCGTGCAGCCACTCTTGTCCGCCGCCACCCTGGTCGTTGCCAGTTACGGTCACCTCGGCTACGAGGCCCTTGCCGCCGGTGCCCCGCTCTGCCTCCTGGCCCAGAAACTCTTTCAAGAGGTCTATGCCGATCGGCTCGAGGAACTGGGTTTGGCGATTTCCGCCGGCCGCGCCGGGGAATGCAGCACCGACAAACTCGCCCTCGCCTGCGCACAAACCCTGGAGAGCGCGCAAACACTGTCACGGCGCGCCCGTTCCGTCGTCGACGGGCGCGGTATTGACCGCATCGCCTCGATATTATTGGCCAAACTGCAAGCGGCTTAAACGGTATCCGACGGACGCTGCGACGAAACAGAGTGAGAGCCACAACCACCCCCGACGCCCCAACGACAGCCGCCGTCATTCAGGTTCGCATGGCCTCGCAACGGTTGCCCGGCAAGGCCCTGCTCCCTCTCGCCGGTGCCCCGCTGCTCCAGCGGCTCATCGAACGAACAGCAAACGCGCAATTGATCGACCGCCTGATCGTTGCCACCACCACCGACCGCGCCGATGATCCCATTGCCGATCTCTGCCAAAGCCTGACCGTTGAGTGCCACCGCGGCAGCCACGACGATGTCCTCCAGCGCGTCACCGACGCGGCGCGGACTGCCGACGCTGATGTGGTCGTGCGCCTGACCGGTGACAACCCGTTCGTCGGCGGCGACTTGATTGATCTGGTCTTGGCGAATTTCTTGGCAAATTCACCGCCTTGCGTTTATGCCCACAACCACGGTTCGAGTGGTTTTCCATTCGGCCTCTTTGTCGAGGTCGCAACCCTCGAAGCGCTTCAGCAAGCCGCGAAAAGTCCCGATGCCGAGGACCGTGAGCACGTAACCCTCTTCCTGCGGCGCCACCCGCGGCAATTTCCCAGTCTTACCGTGCGCGCCTCCAGCCCGTTCATGATCGACTCTGTGACCATCGACACGACCGAACAATATCAGCGGCTACGCCCATTGTTTGAACGACTCTATCGCCACAACCCTCATTTTGGTTTTGACGCATTGATGAACGGCGAATGCACCATGTTGGACGAAGCCCAGCCTCCAGCGAGCGGCACAAAATGACGACGCAATCGAGCCAGGAAGGCGTTTGGTCAGGTGAATTCGGCAGCGCCTATACCGGGCGCAATACCTTCGACCTCGCCGGCCTTGAAGCGCACTACCAAAAACTCTACGGCATCGGTCGGCGCGCCATGAATGAACGTTTCGTCGGCGATCTTGACCGGTCCCTGTCCATCCTCGAGGTCGGCTGCAACGCCGGCAATCAGCTCCTGTGCCTCCACGAAATGGGTTTTGGCGCACTGTCCGGCCTTGAGTTGCAGAGCGACGCCCTGGCCCAGGCGCGTGCCCGGCTGCCCGCCGCTGATCTCAAACAAGGCACTGCATTCAAGCTGCCCTATGCGGACCGGTCTTTTGACCTGGTTTTCACTTCCGGCGTCCTCATTCACATCGCCCCCACCGACCTTCCGGATGTCCTGCGTGAAATACACCGGGTCTCACGACGCTACATCTGGGGCTTCG
>QIGO01000230.1 GCA_003230015.1 Alphaproteobacteria bacterium
ATGGTGGGCAATCGCCGCGCCAGCACCATCACCACCGAGGATGTCGTCGATGGCAGCGCTATTCTCCTGTCGCTGTTTGTTCGCGAACCGCAATTTCAGGGCCAGACCAAAGAACGCCTCTCCATGCCCGAGGCCACCCGGCTGGTCGAAGGCCAGATCAAGGATCATTTCGACCACTGGCTCTCCAACGACCGCCAGAGTGCCGATGCTTTGCTCGAATCCGCCCTCGAACGCGCCGACGAGCGCATCCGCCGCCGCCAGGCCCGAGAGTTAAAACGCAAAACCGCGACCCGCCGCACCCAACTGCCGGGCAAGCTTACCGACTGCAGCCGCAACACGCCCGAAGGGACCGAGATATTCCTTGTCGAAGGCGACTCCGCCGGCGGCTCGGCCAAGCAGGCGCGCCGGCGCGAGACCCAGGCGATCCTCCCCTTGCGCGGCAAGATCCTCAACGTCGTCAGCGCCACGGCCGAAAAGATGCGCGCCAACCAAGAACTCCGCGATTTGATGCAAGCCCTCGGCTGCGGCGGCGGCAAGGACTATAAATCCGAAAATCTGCGTTATGAGCGGGTCATCATCATGACCGACGCCGACGTCGACGGCGCCCACATTGCCGCTCTGCTCATGACGTTCTTTTTCCACCAGCTTCCCAGCCTGGTCAGCGAGGGCCATCTCTTTCTCGCCGTCCCGCCCCTGTACCGCATAAGCCAGGGTGGCAAGACCGCCTACGCCATCGACGACAAGGACCGCGACCGGCTCATGGAGACGGAATTCAGCGGTCGCGGCAAAGTCGAGATCAGCCGTTTCAAGGGCCTTGGCGAAATGCCGGCGGCACAGCTCAAGGAAACCACCATGGACCCCGCCCGGCGGACACTTTTGCGTGTCTGCCTGCCCAATGGGCTCGATCCCGAGCAAACCGACGACGCCAGGGAGACCAAGAGCCTGGTCGAGCGTCTCATGGGACGCAAGCCTGAGGCACGGTTCGATTTCATCCAGGAAAATGCACGCTTCGTCGAGGACGTCGATATCTAGCCCGGCCGCCGGTGACGCCACCTGTTTGAGATCGATCCACCGATAAGATACCATCCGCCGCCTAGCGTGTTTCCAGGAAAATGCGGACACCGCTTTTCCGCCAGCAAGCACGCCAAAACAAGACCCTAGGGGATCCGCAGCGGGCTGGTCATCTGAGGCAATGGAAGGTTTGACTACCATGGCAACAAATTGGGCGTTTTGCTCGGTCCGTCGGGTGACATGGATGTGCGGCGCTGTCGCCGCGATGTTGCTTGCCGGCGGCACGGCTCAGGCCGTACAGGACCCTCTGGCCGACGTTCAGACGATCCCGTTCCAGGGCGCGGAGCATACCAACGGCCAAGTGGACTATGGCACGTCCTTTCCCACTTCGGGACCCATGTCGCCCTCGCCCGTCCCGCCCGGATTTTATGCCAACCGCGTGGCACCTGAATCCCTGGTGCACTCGCTGGAACATGGCAACATAGTCATCTACTACGACCAGCCCGGCGACGCCGCGACTGCGGCAATGCGCGGCTGGGCGCAGCAATATCAAGGCGGCTTGGACGGCTTCATAGCTGTCCGCATAAGGGGCATTGGTCCGGGCGTCGCGTTGACGGCTTGGACCAAGCTGCTGATCCTGCCCGGTTTCGATGAACAAGCCACGTTAGCCTTCATCGATGCCTTCCGCGGCCGCGGTCCGGAGCAGATTGTGCGCTAACAGAGGCGGTCAAGGTCTTCGAGATTCGCCCGGCCCGTCGACAATCCCGGACGGAAGCGACATCTCGACCGACAACGGCCCAGGCCGCCTATTGGTCATTTGCCCCATACACCGCCTCGGTGTGAGGTTGCGTCAGCGGCTTGATTTTAGAATATGCGAGAAACGCAATGCTCGGAAAATTAATGTTGGGGCAGCATGTCTGTTGCCGGGAATTGGTTAGGAAATGAGCGCGATGAATTGGATGGAAACGCTTCGCCCAAGTCGCAGAATTTGGGTTGCGGTAACGGTGGTTGTTTTTCTCGCCATTCCCGCCCGCGCTCAACAGGACCCACTGGCGGCCGTGCAGACATTTCCCGACCAGGGAGCGGAACATGCCCCTGGCCGGGTGGACTACGGCACTTCCTTTCCCACCTCCGGTCCCCATGCCTCTTCTCCCGTCCCGCCCGGCTTCTATGCCAGCAACGTGCCGCAAGAGCCGCTGGTCCACTCGCTGGAGCACGGCAACATCGTCATCTACTACGACCGGCCCGGCGACGAGGCAATCACGATTCTGCGAGGTTGGGCACAACAATATCAAGGCGGTTTGGACGGCGTCGTCGCCGTCCGCGTCCAGGGCATAGGCCCGGGCATCGCCCTGACCGCCTGGACCAAGCTCTTAATCCTCCCCAGCTTCGATGAGCAGGCCGCATTCGCCTTCATCGATGCCTTCCGCGGCCGCGGTCCGGAGCGCCAGGTCCGCTAAGCCGCATTAGGGCATTCTCGCACATGTGATCGCCGACACTGCGTAACCCGGCCAGGTCGCACCAATTAAGGTATGCGGCAAGCGGTTGCCGTGCCACAGCCGGGGTTGCGCGATGAAACGCATATCGCTTGTTACAAGCCTCGTTATTCTTGCCGGCTGCGCCGGTACGACGACCTTCGACACCGGCCGTTCAAGCTTCAATGCGAGCCGGTTGGACTTCTCCACCATCGCCGGCGGCCGCGATATGCACACGCAAATTTTCGGCAATCCTTTTGCGATGCCAGACGATGCTTTCGCCGATAGCGTGACCGCCATTTTCAACCAGCGCAATAGCCGCGCGCCCAGCAATTTCACCACCCGACCCGGACCCTCGGCACGGGAGAATTTCCGCCTCGTCCTGGTTTTCAATCCCGCCCGGCGTGGCTTAGCCTCACGCCTCTGCGAAGACCCAAATGCGATCCAGCTTGATCCGCCATCAAGCCGGCCCATTCGCCTGCAAATCGCCTTTTGCCAAG
>QIGO01000148.1 GCA_003230015.1 Alphaproteobacteria bacterium
GTAATAGTTGGCGATGAAGAACCTGGCTCTGGTCGCGAGGACAGAGGGGTGGAGGTCGGTCAGGACGACATTGGCAGCGGGATGCTTCTCCAGGATTTGGTCGAGGATTTTGCGGTCGGTGATGACGTGGGGTTTGATGAAAACCGGCGTCGACGGTGCCTCGGCCTGGAGGATCGCGAGAGTTTCATCCAAGAGCACCGGCATGATTTCGGGCTCGCGCAGGAAACCCATGGGACCGAACCAACCTAGAATATAGGCAATGATGTTTGTCTCATTGGGTAAGTCGGCGCGGTCGAACTCTCTTTGAAAATCATTGTCGCTGCGCTCGCGTGCGTAGTTCTTCCATGTGGAAAGACTTTGCGGCGGCGGCAGCGTCAGGCGTGGGACCTGGGCAAGACCGCTGGATCGAAGGGGGGCCCAATCACGCGAGAAGTGGATGATGGCGCCGGCCGCCGGGACGCCGCTGGTCGGGCGGCGCGGCTTGATCAGTTTGGAGACTTGGAGTTCGAGATCGGTGTAGCCGACCGCGGTGGGCTCACAGAGAATCGTTCTTAAAGCAGGCGAAGAGGCCAAGTGTTCAGTGCCTTGAAGTGAATAAAGGTTACACGCCGGCTCAGGGCGAGCAGCAGAAGCTGAATGGAGAAGGGGAACATGCGCATTCGATGCAGAAACCAGGACCAGGGGCCATGGCGCCGTGACCGGCCGAGGAGCCGCAGATCGCCGATGCGCGCGATGCCCTCGCGCAAGACGATATTGCGGGTGATGGCGTCGTAGGTCATCTCGTCGAAGCAGCAGAAGAGAATACGCTGGCGCGGGCCGTGATCGTGCGCCGCCATGAGCAGCGGCAAAATTGTGTCGCAGGTGATGAGCTTATTGTTGAGGAAAACGACGATCATGGCCCGGCAACCTTGTCCGCAGGCCGACGGGCGAGCAGGCGCATGTGGGATGACAAGCCGGCTTCGGCGAGAAAATTCTGGAAGGCCGCTAGTGTCTGTTCTTTGGCGGCGAGCAGTTGGGTCAGAAACGGGGGAAGATCCGCTGGGGCGATGGTGCCGTCTTGGGCGGCGGTGCGGACGATGTCGATATCCAACTGACCGGGGGTGCGCACCTCGATATGGGTAAAACCCAGTCGTTCGGCCAACAAGGCGATGGAGTGCTGGTTGAACAAATTGAGATGCTCATGGTCGACCGTGTCGGACTTCTGGCCCAGGGTCAGGGTCTCAAAGCCGAGAATGTTCGGGCAGGTCAGGAAGATCCAGCCGCCCGGCCGCAGGGCGTCGTAACACCAGCGCAAGAAATGCGCCGGTGCAAAAAGATGCTCGATGACCTCGAAGGCGGCAATGACGTCGGCGGGCCGATCCAGGCGGACATCCTCGTATGATGCGTTGAGGGTTTCGAGGCCGCGCTGGCGGCACACCTCGGCAAGACTCGGTGTCGGTTCGACGGCGGTGACGTGGGAGAATAATTCTTGTTCCCGCACAGCCTCGCAGAACAGGCCGTATCCGGCGCCGACCTCGACGAGGCTGTGGCCTTGGACCGCGCCTTCGGCCAAGAGGCTTGCGACGATATCGACACGGGGCTGGAACAGGGTCTTGCGGCGTGCCTCCTGGCTTGCCGGGAAGACGTGCTCGGCCCAATAGTCGTAGTTGGCGGACTGGGCATAAAATTGCCGCAGCAGCTCGGCCGTGGGTCTAGGCGTGACATATTGTGTCTGGCACTGGCCGCAGACCACGTGGGTCATGTGGTATTTGTCGTAGAGTTGCGACGCCGCGGCTGAGTCACAGGCCGGGCACGGCACGGCAACGAACTGGTCGCGGCGGGCGGCAAGCCAACGAATGTCCTGCTGCATGGCGGCACGCTGCCCCGACATGGCCGCCGCCGGTCGGATCGACGCGGCGCGCTCAGACATGGCCATTTTTTTGCGACTCAAGCTTGTTGGGCAACTTGCTCACCATCCCAGATGTTATCCTTGGTCCAGCGGCCACTGCGCTTTGTCCAGACTCGTGGATCGCGGAAGGAATCGGCGATGCGGTCGAACCACTGGGCATCCCTATCGACATAGTTCAACCAATAGTCGATATCAGACGATCTGACATGATCGTATTTGCGAACCATCTCGATGCCCTGGGCACGGCTCATGTAACCGGCGCGGATGTCCTTGGAGGCATGGTCGGTGGCTCGCCCGTAGCCAAATTTGACGAATTTGAGATAGTCGTGGGCGCCATTCTCATAACGATCATCGATGTTCGACATGCGGCGGTAGGTGCGCTCGAAGGGTACGGGCGATGGCTGCCAGGCATAACGCTCGGTGACCAGGGCGGCGTGCTCGTTGGCGTCCCATGGATCGTAGTTGCCGAGGAAAATTCCGCGCAGGCCGACTTTTTCAACTTCCTCGTCAGAGGGGTATTTGCACCATTCCAGTTCGGCTTCCGATAGGGGATCCTCCTCATCGTCGAGGAAGTCAAACCAGTCGTAGCCGCGCAGGAACTGATCGCGCCGGTAGCGCGCCGTGTACTCAACCAGGTCGTGCATGGAATGCATGCCGCCAATGTCGGTCCAACCATGTTCGCCCCAGAATACCAAAGGGATATTGAAGTTGACCGCCATTTTCATGGGTAGCGTCGCAATGCCGGCATGACCCTGCCAGTTCATGTCGCCCATCTTGCGGAAAGCCTGCCGGTTCATGCGAACCAAAGCGCTGACGCTGGGGGAGAATATGTGGTGGTCGACGGAAAATACCTCCTTCATGCGCAGCAGATTTTGCCAGCCCGCGTCGAGGTAATTGTTGCCATTGTAGGTGACGAGTAGGGGATTAAGACCCAGCTTCTCCTTGACCAGATGGACTTGATAATAACTGTCCTTGCCGCCCGACACGCCGATGACACATTCATAACCGCTGGGGCGGCGGTACTGCTCGATGTCGTCGAGCAGCCATGACAGGCGTTGGTCCCAGTCGATTGACTTTTTCTGCTCGTGAACCCGGCAACCGCTGCAGATGCCATGCTCGTCGAAGCGTAGGGTGATGGCCGAGCTGGACGGGTAGACGCAGCGCTGACACCATTTGACCCGGGGAGGGGAGTGGTCACTCATCGTGTTACCGGATGTCGTCTCGGCTGCGCCGCAAAAATGCCTTGGCCCGGGGATAGGCATTTTCGGTGAAGTGAAAGATGTTGCCGGCGGCGACGGCGCTGACGTTGGTGTTGTCTAAGCAGGCGGCGAAGTGGCTCTGGTGCCCGGCGCCGCCGCAGGCGATTATCGGTACCTCCGCCGCGTCGCAGACGGACTGAATCGTTGGGATGTCGTAGCCCTGGGCCGTGCCGTCGCGGTCGATCGCGGTCAAAAGAATCTCGCCGACACCCAGGTCAACGGCGCGCTTGACCC
>QIGO01000014.1 GCA_003230015.1 Alphaproteobacteria bacterium
TGACGTTTCTGATCACCTTGAGTTCGCTGGAGGTGTCGAGGCGGGCGGCCTCGATCAAGTCCTGGGGAATACGCTGCATGCCGGCGAGGTAGATCAAGGTGGGAAAACCGACAAAATGCCAGGCGTTGGCGAAAATCAGCGCGCCCAGAGCCGTGCGGCTATCGCCGAGCCATGGCAAAGCAAGGGCCTCGAGCCCAACCTTGTTGAGGGCCTGATTGACGATGCCAAACAGCGGATGAAAAAACAATTTCCACAGAAATCCGACAATTACCGTCGAGAGGACCACCGGCAGGAAGACAGCGATGCGGTAGAAGCGGTAGCCGAACGGCTCCTTAAAAATCAGGTATCCGAGCAGGAAACCGGTGACGTTCTGCACCACCATGATGGCGACAAAAACGATCACATTGTGGGTGAAGGCGTTGAGGGTCCAGCGATTGAAAGGCGGCTGAAACAGCACTTTGCGGAAGTTGTCAAACCAGATGAAATCGCCGCGCGCCAGGCCATTCCAATCATACAAGCTGTAGGCAAGTGCCGAGGCGATGGGAACCAGCACAAAGGACACCATCACGACAACGGCCGGCGCGATGAGGAACAGGATCCAAGCGGCGCGGGAAAGGCGGTGTCGTGACGGCATGGTGACGCCAGATGGGCCAGTGCCGCCCACGCCGTCCCTAGATGGGGCGGCCGTGGGCGAAACCAGCGCTTGTTTTTACTGGAAGGGCTTGTAGTAGGTGGCGATGCCCTCGGTCACTTCCTTGCCGACTTCGGCCGGCGTGGCCTGGCCGGCCATCATGCGCTGAACGGTCTGCTGCAACAGGACCGAACCGCTGGGCTCCTCATAGCGGAAATGGACCAGCATGAGGTAAGAGGCCGCCGTGTCGTTAAATTTCGCGACTTTGCTGAGCAGTGGATCGTCGAAGCTGACGCCCGGTACGGGTGAAATATTGCCGAGCAGAGAAACGAGTTTCTGGCCGAAGCCCTTGGTGGCGGTGAAACGCAGGAATTCCAAGGCTTCTGCTTCATTCTCGCTGTTGGCATTGATGGCGTAACCGCCGTCGAAGAATGTCGAGACCAGCCGGGGGTCACCGGCATTGGGGGCCGGGCTGGGCATGATGTCGAAATTCAGATCGGCATTCTGCTTGCGGAAATTGGCGATTTCCCATGATCCGCCGGCGAACATGGCGGCGCGGCCAGTGAGGAAAAGCTGCTGGGCCGTGGGGTAATCGATGCCGGTGAAACCGTCGGGAAGGTAATCCTTGATTTCGGTTAGTTTTTCCAAGGCGCCAACGAAACGAGGGTCCTCGAAAGTGGCGTCGCCGGCGACGATATCGGCTTCGAACTGGGCGCCGTAGAAGCTCGGTACCAGCGTGCCGACGAGGATCTCGTTCTGCCAGGCCGTGGCCGTGCCGTTGGCGATGGGAATGACACCGGCGTCCTTGAGGGCCTTGGATGTGTCGATGAACTCAGCCCAGGTCTCGGGAGCGCTGAGGCCGTTTTCGGCGAAGATGTCGGTGTTGTAGAAAATGACCAGTGTCTGCGAAGCGAAGGGCACGGCGTAGAGGTTGCCGTCCGAACGCATGGTTTCGGCGGCAATGGACAATGCCGGGAACGCTTTGAGGTCAGGGATCTCGTCCATGCCGAGAGGCCGGAGGTAGCCGGGAGAGGCCACGGTCTCGAGATTGCCATAGGCGCGGACATGAATGATGTCCGGTCCCTTGCCGGCGGCCAGAGCGGTGGACAACACGGTCTGGTAGTTCTGCGGCTCGAAAGTCTCGAACTTGACCGTGGTATCGGGATTGAGCTTGTTGAAATCGGCAATCAGTTCCTCGTATGCCGCTTTGTCTTCCTGGCGCCAGCTCCAGAAGGTCAACTCGGCGGCCTCGGCCCAGTTTTGGGTGAGCAAGGCGCCGGTGGCTACCGCCGCCACGGCTGCTATGTTTTTTATCATTCTCTGTTCCTCCCACGTTGAAACCGTTGGCAGCTACCCTATTGGGCTCGGGCGCTGCCTTGCAAGACTGGCGTTACAGTATGAGTTCGACCCAGGCCGGGTCGTGGTCGCTGCCGTCGCCGCCATGTTTCTTGCGGCGATCGATGAAAGATCCATCGAGCTTGCCGGATAACGAGGGGCTGAGCCAGATCTGATCGATGAGCGTGTAGCGGGCCGGTTGGCCGCTGGCTTTGAAGCGATGGGTCCAGGCGGGGCCCGGCGGCGGCGGGTTGTCTGGTTTCGGTGGGTTGGGTCAGGGCGTCGACGAGGCCCAGTTCGGGCGAGGCCGTGAAGGGTTCGAGGAATTCGGAATCCGGCGGGTCGTTCATGTCGCCGAGCACGAGAAAACGGCTGTTCGGCCTGGTCTGGGTGAGGACGATATCGCGCACCACCTCGGCCTGGCGCCGGCGGCGGGTGTTGGCCCGCTGTGCGCCCGCCGCGGCGTCCTGGCCGAAGGGGATAAAATGGCTTTTCAGGTGGTTGTTGAAAATAGTGAAGAGTTTTTTGGTGCGGCCGGCATTGAGAATATCCGCCTGCAACAGATCGCGCCCGAAGATCGTCTGGTTACCTGTCTCCTCGTGCACGGCGTGGCGCCAGGAGGTGACGCCGCCGAGGGGTAACTTCGACAATATGCCGACATCGATGAGGCGGGGATCATTGCCTTCTATCAAGGCCCGGTAGGGATAAAGGCCCTGGAGATTGTCGCGGGCGAAACGGTTCAGGGTGTCGATATCCTCGACCTCCTGGACCGCCAGGACGTCGACATCCATGGCGGCGATCCGTTGGGCCATGGTCTCGCGGTCCGGCGCCGGCTTGGCGGTGACGAGGCGGCCCTGAAACTCGCGGATGCGAAAACGCTCGGGATCGGTCAGGTTGAAGGTGATGGTGGCGTTGACGGCCAAGTCATCGGCGGCGAGCGCGTCGAGTTCACCGCGGAAATTGTATCGAGAGAACAGGTTGTTGAGATTAAACGTCCCGACTTTTACGCGCATGGTCACGCCCCCTTATACCAAGTCTCGATGATGATGACCCATAGAGATCGCGTGCGCGACCGAACCGGCGGCTTACCAAGGCTTTCGGACGGCGTTGCGCGGGCTTCGCGATGCCCCGCATCGCCACAGCCCACGCGCCTTGCCGAAAACCTTGGTAAGCCGTCTCTATGGGTCATCATCATCGAGATTTGGTATCAGTGCTTGCGATTCGAGAATTGCACCCTATCACTGTTGCGGTGGAGACCGTGGGTTGGTTTAGACCGACTCGAGGTGCTAGGTAGGGGGCTTCGGACTAGACTCACGCCAGGTCGGGATGTCAGGCGAAACGACGGGTTATACACATGTCGAAATGGGGTCGGAGCGCAACTTCGGCCTGGTGTTAGCCGGCGTCTTCGTGATCATCGGTTTGTGGCCGCTTATTGGCAGCGCCGGCGTGCGGTTGTGGGCGCTGGCCATCGCGGGTGGATTTTTTGTTTTCGCGGTTGTCCATGCAAAGGGGCTGCGCCGGCTCAACATTCTCTGGTTCAAATTCGGACTGCTGCTGGGCAGGATCGTGACGCCGTTGGTCATGGCTCTGCTCTACATCACAACTGTCGTGCCAACGGGACTTGTCATGCGCGCCTTGGGAAAAGACGGTTTGCGCCTAAAGCACCAGGACTTGGCGACATACTGGATTTCGCGGCCCGAACCCGGGCCGAAAAAAGGCACGATGAAAGATCAATTCTGAGGGTTCATGGCATTTGTCGCTGAATTGTGGAGGTTCATGAGGGCGCGGAAGAAATTTTGGCTGCTGCCAATAATTCTGATGTCGGTCATCATGGGCGGCCTTGTCGTGCTGACCCAAGGATCCGCCGTCGCGCCCTTCGTCTATACGCTGTTTTAGAGCGGTGGTTCGCATTCTCGGCGTCTCGGCTTTCTATCACGATAGTGCCGCCGCGCTGATCGAGGACGGCGAAATCGTCGCGGCAGCGCAGGAAGAGCGCTTCACCCGCAAGAAGCATGACGCTGCCTATCCACGCCATGCCATCGACTATTGCCTGGCGGAGGCGGGCTGTCAGATCGGCGACATGGATTGCGTGGCGTTCTACGACAAGCCGTTCCTGAAATTCGAGCGGCTGCTGGAAACATATGTCGCCTTCGCACCGCGCGGGCTGCGGTCCTTCAGCATGGCCATGCCGGTATGGGTGAAAGAGAAACTGTTTCAGAAATCGATGCTGCTGAAGGAATTAGGCAAGCATGATGGCGGATTTCCCCAGCAAAACCGGCTGCTTTTCAATGAGCATCATTTCAGTCACGCGGCGAGCGCATTCTATCCGTCACCCTTCGAGGAAGCCGTGGTACTGACACTCGACGGCGTCGGCGAATGGGCGACGACGACCCTTGCCGTGGGACGGGGCAGCGCGCTGGATATCGTGAAGGAGATCCATTTCCCGCATTCCCTCGGCCTGCTTTATTCCGCCTTCACCTATTACACCGGATTCAAGGTCAATTCCGGCGAGTATAAATTGATGGGCTTGGCGCCCTATGGCGAGCCCCGTTTCAGGGATCTGATTCTAGAGAAGCTGGTGGATGTGCAGCCGGATGGATCCTTTCGTCTCGATATGCGTTATTTCAACTATTGCACCGGCTTAACGATGGTGAACAAAAGGTTCGAGGATCTGTTCGGCGAACCGGTGCGCCGGTCCGAGAGCGAGCGCCTGACACCATTCCACATGGATGTGGCGGCCTCCATTCAAGCGGTGACCGAGGAGATCGTGCTGCGCCTGACCCGGGGTGCGGCCCAGGAATATGGCATCGGCAACCTCTGTATGGCCGGCGGGGTGGCGCTGAACTGCGTCGCCAACGGCAAGATACTGCGCGATGGCGCGTTCAAGGCATTGTGGGTTCAACCGGCAGCCGGGGATGCCGGCGGCGCCCTTGGGGCGGCCTATGCGGTTTGGTACAAGGAGTTGGGCAATCAGCGCATTGTCAATGGCAGGGATGGGATGAAGGGTGCCTTTCTGGGGCCGCAATTCGGGCAGCCGGAAATGGAGCGCAGGCTGGCGGCGGCCGGTGCCCGTTTTAGCGTCCTTGGCGAGGC
>QIGO01000200.1 GCA_003230015.1 Alphaproteobacteria bacterium
GATCTTTGTGTCAGGCATTTTGCGTTGATTTTCGGGGTGGAACTGGTACGCCGGTGCCCGGAAGTGACGTTTATTCTCGATCATATGGGTAAACCCGGCATCAAGCATGAGTTCTGGGAGCCCTGGAAGAGCCAGATTCGCGAACTTGCGGCGATGCCCAATGTTGTTTGCAAAATTTCCGGCGTGATTACCGAAGCCGATCACGAAAATTGGAAACGAGAGCAGATGAAACCCTATGTGAGCCATGTTATCGAAAGTTTCGGTTTTGACAGGGTCATGTATGGCAGCGATTGGACGGTGGGTGAGTTGACCCATCGTTATCCAACCTGGGTCGAGATCCTGGATGAGATCGTCGCCGGTTGCAGTGAGGATGAGTTGACAAAATTGTATCGCGATACCGCGATCCGAACTTACCGACTTTGATTGGTTGAGGGAGGCAGTTATGGCCGACAGGATGGCCGGAAAAGTAGCCATCGTTACCGGCGGGTCGCGTGGTATCGGCTTTGGGATTACCTTGCTGCTGGCGCAGGAGGGCGGGAAAGTCGTGTTCACGGATGTAAACCAGGAGCGCGGTGAGGCGGCGGAGAGCGACTTACGCCGGGATGGCCTGGATGTCAGTTTTCTGCAATCGGATACCAGCCGCCAAGATTGTGCCGAGGCCATGGCCGAAGCGGCGATTGCGCGCCATGGCCGCATCGATGTGCTGTGTCCCAATGCCGCGATCTATCCGGAAACCCGCCTCGAAGACACGTCGGAGGAAGAGTGGGACGCGGTCTGCGCGGTTAATCTGAAGGGGCCGTTCCTGGTCTCAAAAGCCTGTCTGGCGCAAATGAAAAAACAGGGCGGCGGGCGTATTATCGTCACCTCGTCAATTACCGGTCCGCGGGTTAGCTCGCCTGGTCATGGCCACTATGCCGCCACCAAAGCAGGCCTGATGGGGTTTGTGAGGACCGCGGCGCTGGAATGGGCGCCCTATCAGATCACCGTCAATGCGGTGGAGCCGGGCAATATTCTGACCGAGGGCATGAAACTGCATCGCGATCAGGCGTTTATCGACAGTCAAGAAGCCGCCGTCCCCCTGGGCCGGTTGGGGACGCCGCTGGATATCGCCAGGGCCGTGTTGTTTCTGGCCTCGGATGAGGCGACGTATATCACCGGGCAGTCGATTGTTGTCGACGGCGGGCAGATTTTGCCGGAGATGGCGACAGCAGTCTTGCCACAAGTGGACCGGCCATAGGCCGGTCCACTTGTGAGTCTGTTGCGCTCACGGCAGTGAACCTTTGGTTCACGCCTACGCGGGTGCGCCGCAGGGGCGGCGGGCCGCAATTCGCGGCCGTTACTCGGGGTATTTTGGTTCGGGAGACCATGTTGTTGCCACTCGCGGCAGTGAACCTTTGGTTTACGTCTACGCGGGAGGGCCGCAATTGTGGGCCGTCTCGTGGATCCTGGTCGGATCTACTCGGGGGGCTTTTCTGGCGGGGAGTTTGTTAGAGATAGCGGGCGCGGATTACGTTCTTGAACGAGTCCAATAGGACGGCGGCGAGGACGAGGCCGCCGCGGATTACCTGCATATAGTGTGCGGGCAGGCCCATGACATTGATCGCCGTGTCGATACTGCTGAGCAGAAGCACGCCGGCGAAGACACCGCTTAGCCTGCCGGTACCGCCGGTGAGACTAACGCCGCCGATAACCACCGCTGCAAAGGCCTCGAACAGCATGCCGGTGCCGAGATTGGCGGTGGCGCCGTTGGTTCGTGCCGCCAGTAGCCAGCCGGCGAAGGCAGCCAATAAACCCGACAGGACGAAAACCGTGATTACGATCCGTTCGACGGGGATGCCGGCGCGGTATGGAGCGGTGATGTTGCCGCCTATCATGTAGATATAGCGGCCGAATGTGGTGCGCCGCAAAAGGAAACTGAAGACTACATAAGTGGTGACAAGAAGGATCACCAGAACCGGTATGCCGAGGGGTTCGGCGCTGGCTATGCCGCGAAAATTGTCAGGCAGGCCGTAGACGGAGCGGCCGCCGGAAAGGACCAGGCCAAGGCCGCGCACACCGATGAAGGCGGCCAGGGTGACGATAAAGGCGCTGATCTTCAGCTTGACCACCAGATAGCCATTGCCGAGGCCAATGGCGGCGCCGAAAGAAAGGGACAGCAATAGGGTCAAGGGGGTGGCGATGTCGAGGCCGAGGCCGGCACCATTGGCGCCGACCAGGAGTGCCGCCAGCATGGCCGAAAACGCCATAACAGATTCGACCGAGAGATCCATATGGCCGGTCATGATGGCCATGGCAAGGCCAAGCGAGATGATGCCGACGAAGGTCGCTTGACGCAGAATGTTGATGAAGATACCGATTTGGAAAAATTGATCGATGGCGAGGGAAAACACCGCCAAGACGAATAACAGGATGAACCAGACCAAATGATCCAAGACGAAACTGATAATTGCACGCTGGATGTCCGGCGTGGCTTCGGCTGCCGTGGCGGATTGCGTGGTCATGGTGACGAACTCTCGTAGGTTCGGTCGCCTGGACTAGCGGCAGACCAACAGCCACATATGGGTGGCTATCAGCCTGCCGTGCCTGCCAAAGCCCTTGTTACTTGACGACCGGAATAGGATCGGTCGGGGCCTTCAGGTTGCCCCAAAAGCGGGACTCATCAACATTTTCCAAGGTGATGGCGGCACCGGGAACTTTCAGGTTCCAGCCCCATGCCTCGTTGGAGAGAACGCCTTCCAGGCCGAGTACGTCGTAGGTGCCGGCGGTTAGTTCCTCGCCGTTGACAATCTTATCGATGAACATCGCCACGGCGTAAACCTGGGCGTAGAGCGGCTGCTCAACCTCGACCTGTTCCCAGCCGTTGCGGATGAGATCGAGACCGACCGGCGCGCCGTTGGAGCTTACCAGCATGACCTCGCCCGGCTTCTTGCCGTTGGCTTCCAGCACGGCAACCACGGGTACGGCCAAATGCGCGGCGTGGACAAAGATCAGATCGATATCCTTGTTCACGAGCAGTTGGTTTTCGGCAATATCGCCGGCGTTGGAGGCCTCCCACTGCATGGCGGCCTTGGTAATAATCTCGACGTCGCCGAAGGCGGCCATCTTGTCCTCGAAACCCTTTTGGATATCGAGCGTGTAGGAATCACCCGGGTCGCCAAGAATCTGGAGAACCTTGCCCTTGACGGAGCCATAACGCTCGGAGAGCAGACGTGAAATCTCGGCGGCGGCGACTTCGCCGATTTCGATGGTGCCGGCGACCGAGGTGAAGTCACTCACGGTGCTGGTGATCAAACGGTCAAACTGAATGACCGGGATGCCAGCAGCGCGCGCCTTTTCGATGCCCGGTGTGACCGAATCGAAATCGACGGCAGCCATGATAATGGCTTTTGGATTGAGCAGGATAACGTCATCAAGCTGGTTGAGTTGGACATCGGAGCGGTTTTGCCCGTCGAGGGTCTTTACTTCGTAGCCGAGTGACTCGATGGACTTCTCCATGGAACTGACGGATTCGGTTTGGAACTCGTCAAGCAAAGTGGGAACCAGGTAGAAGATCGTCCCCTTCTCCTGGGCCATGGCCGTTAGTGCGGTTGCCATCATGCCGATACCTGCGGCGATGCCGATGAGGCCTTTCAGTGATCTGCGCATTGTTTCTTCCTCCTGTTTGTCGTTGTTGCTTTGCGCTGGTGTTGGCTTCAAGCGGTGGCCTGAAGCATGAAATCTCCCGTAATCATGGCGATAACGGCCTCGGGCGTCGTCGTGGCCGTTTGGTGATCGCCGGCGACGGTCCCGTGGCGTAGTACAACGACCCGATCGGCGACCTGGAAGGCATGCAGCATGTTGTGGGTAATGACAATCAGCGCGATGCCAAGTTCCTTGACACGTTTTATCAGCTCCAGACCGCGCCGTGTTTGTTCGACACCCAGGGCGGCAAAGGGTTCGTCGAGAATAACGAGCTTGCCGCCCCAATGGACAAAACGGCAGATTTCAATGGCTTGGCGCTGGCCGCCGGAAAGATGCTCGACATTTGTTCTAACCGAGGGAATAACCGAGCCAATGTCGCGCAGGGCTTGTTCGGTCTCGGCCTGCATTTCGCGCTCGCGCATGATCCTGAAGCCGAGAATTTTGTGGCAAATCTCGCGTCCCATGAAGAAGTTACCGACGACGTCGAGGCACAGAGAAAGATCCTGGTAGACAGTCTCAATGCCGAGCTTCTTAGCGGCCGCCGGGCTGTCGATGCGGACGGGTTTGCCGTCGAAAACTATGCGTCCGCGATCGGGCTGGAGGCTGCCGGCAATCATCTTGACCAGGGTCGATTTGCCGGCGCCGTTGTCACCAAGCAAGGCGACGACCTCGCCGGGTTTGACGTCAAAACTGACATCAATCAACGCCTTTACCGGGCCGAAGCTCTTGGCGATGTGCTCGATCTTCAGAA
>QIGO01000108.1 GCA_003230015.1 Alphaproteobacteria bacterium
CAACATCGCCCGCCGTCACGCCGCCGGCCTCACCCCGCGTGCCGTGCTGGAGAAACTTGCCGCCATCCAAATGATTGACGTGCATCTGCCCACCACCGATGGAAAACAGATCGTCCTCAGCCGTTACACCCAACCGGAGCAAGATGTCGAATTGCTCCTGACGCACCTCGGCCTGACCCTGCCTGCCCAGCCCCCGCCCAAGGTCCTCGCCTCGGGAAAAGTCGCGGTGTAGTGCCGACCTAATCAAGGTCGGTATTGCAAACACGGCACCTTACCAGTTTTCAACCTTCGAATCGCGAAAGTCGGGCTAGTCCTGCCCTTTACCCATAAGTGAGGCCGAACAATCTCGTTCATCATCCATTCTCCGTCAACGCGAAGCCCAGGCAGATGAGCTGAAACGCCGCATATCCCTGCCAGAGGAGTTGATGGCCTGGGGGCGGGTCGTTGTTGCGTCCGAGATATCCTCCGATTCTCGCCACCAGCGTGACCGCTTCACCGAGCAGCGCGGGAGGCTTCAATCGTTTTTTTTAGCGTAAGCGCGCAAGGTTCGTAATTCGATGTCCGAGAACAGCACCGCGGCGGGGAGTTCCGGGGTCTCTCGCCCCAGCAGGGTCATCAGCATTATCCGCCAGGCAATGACCAAGTTGATGGCGATCGCGCGGCGCAACCGTTCCGCGGTTTCGTGAGCGATCGCCTCAATGCGGCACCCGGATTTGAGCACGCGGTGCCAGTCTTCGATGCGCCAGCGCAGACAGTACCAGCGCAGGCACTGGGCGGCATCTTCGGGCGCGGTGATGTTGATCGTGGTCAGCAGGAACCACTCGACCGCCGTGGTGTTCGGCGGAGGATTTTCCTCCCGCGCATGAACCACCCAGATATCAATCGGCTCCTTGTCGGCGTGGTAGTGTGCCGGACGAAGCTGAACGCGCAGGTAGCGTACCGCCATATCCGCCGTGCGCCCGGGCCGCTGGGGCCGGGCCTGTTGTTTGCTTCGCTTCGGCCGGGCGCTCTGCCGGGGGAGGGGCACGCGCATCCGGCGCTGCACGGGCGCCTGGCGAACGGCGGCGAACAGCTTGCGGGGGTCTTCGGTTATGTTGCGATCATGCTTGGCGCGCACCAGCAGATTGACGCGAGGATTTTGGCGTTGTTCCTCGAACAGCTCGAAGAAGTCCGCTTCCCGGTCGCAGATGTCGATCAGCCGCGTCTGGGGCATTTCGGCGGCCAACTCCACCAGATCGCGGTGATGCTCAATCCAGACAAAGGTCTTCTTCTCCTCGATCGGAATGGCGAAACTGGGCCGGTCCTGCTCCGGCGATTTCGCTTGCGGCGCCGTGCACTGAGCGCGCAGCACCCCCAAGGGGAGTCCGTTCGGGGCCACCGCCAAGGTGGAGTGCAAATGGAGTCCGCGGCTCCGGGCGCCGGTCTGGTTGGTTCCCATCTCACCGAGACCAGCGCACTGGTGCAGGTTGGTGTATTCCAGGTCGCTGCCGTCCTGCACGCACAGCACGGTCTGCTGCCCCTTCATCCGCCGCACGGTGCGCCGCCGGTGCGGCGCCAGAATGTGGGGCATGCTGACGGCCGATTCCTCCGGCTGGTCGATCATGCGGTAATAGCCCTTGACCGCCGGCCAGTCTCCTTTGGCCACCCCGCTGAAAGCGCGATCCGGCACTTCCGCTTTGGCCGCGGCCACGTTCACCAGCCGCTTGCTCAGCCGCGCATCACCCAGTGGCGCGCCGCCGAACTCGTTTTCCGCCCACTGGTCCGCCGCCAGACCATCCGCCGGGCGCAACGCGCCCAGCCCGGCATCCGGACTCAACCCCATTCGCTTTCGAAAGTCGCGCTCGATCGGGTACACATAGATCGCTTTGACGCTCAACGCCGACTGCTTGAAACGATCTTGCCGGCCCCGGCCCTTGGTCCTCCCCACCGCGATCCAGTTCGCCGCCCGATAGCAGGTCCCGGCATAGCGGCTGGTGTCCACAAAACTCTCCACCAGCCAGGGCCGGTAGCCGAACCGCCGCGCAAAATCATCGGGCAACGCAGCGATCGCCAGGCTCAGCAGCTTCGAGGCCAGGTTGCGGCATTCGACGCTCCGACGAAGCAGAAAACGGCTCATCCCCACCACCGCGTGCAGATACTCCCGGCGCTGCTCTCCATCCCAGCCGATCCACTCGTCACGGCCGGCCAGTTGCAGGGCCGGCGCGGCAAATCCAAATCCGCCCAGCCAACCGTGTTGGGAACCGATCAGGTAACGCACCTGCCGGCCCACCAGCGGCCCCGCGCCTTGCGGATGCTCGTCGATCATCAGCTCATTCCAGATCCGCATCTGCGCGGACGTGCGCACCAATACCAGCTCCAGTCCGCGCACCAAACCGGCTTGATCGGGAACCTCCGCGGGCAATGGAACCGGCTCCGGCAACCGCCGGGGAGCACTGCGCCCGGGGCTTCTCCGAGCCGCCGGCAAAGTAAAATGACCGGCCGCTTCCAGCTCCCGCAGCGCCTTCAGGCACCCGGCCCGTTGTGGCCGGCCCCGGGCGTCATAGAACCCAAACTGTTCGCACACCAGCGCGGCCAGTGCGCTGCGGTGAGCGATTTCCTTGTGCTCAAGCAGCCGGCAAACACAGTGTATGCCCGCGGGCTCCGACAACACCCGCTTGATCTGATTCTGCGTGTCCATGCCGCAAGAATACACGGCGCGACTTTATTTGTCCAGTCTTAAATTACGGGTAAAGGGCAGCCCTAGGAGCCTGTCGGAGAGAAAACTTCCCGTCACACAAGAATTGAAACATTATTGTGCCAAAATGTTTCCGTTGAAGTCCGCCTCCTGGT
>QIGO01000129.1 GCA_003230015.1 Alphaproteobacteria bacterium
TAACTGTGGCAATCCGGTCCTAAAAAAGACATCCGGCTATCCGCAGTTAGTCATGTTTCATGCGGCGACACTTGATGATACGAGCAAATATGAACCGGCAATGGTTGTCTATTCCGATTTCAAGCAGCCCTGGGATCACGTCGATGCCTCGTTACCGCGAAAATAACCTTACCCAGTTTGGGGGCTCCATGTTGCTGCCTATTTCCACACGCGCCGGGCAACCGAAAGGAAATTCTCGCCGAGAACGCCCTTGACTTCGGCTTCGGACAAACCCCGAGACAGCAGCAATTCGGTTATGCGGGGCAAGGTATCGGGCGCCATGAAGGCGAGATTGCGTTCGTAACCGTTGCCCGAAGGCCAATAGTCCCGGTTTTGCGATAATAGCGCCTCTAAACCGGTATCCCATGCCGACATAATCACTGCCGACAAGCTCGGCGATGTAGATCACATGGTCGGCAAAAGTTTCGGGCGTAACGCCGTCGTCGTCCAAGAAGAGGCTGACGCCGTTGATACCGATGACACCGCCGCCGGCGGCGCAAGCCTTGATCTGATCGTCGGTGATATTGCGGGGGTGATCGACCAGGGCGCGGGGGTTGGAATGGGAGAAGATCACCGGCTGGGTCGAGGCCTCCATGGCCTCCATGGTGGTACGGTAGGCACTGTGGGAGCAATCGACGACCATGCCGGCCTGGTTCATGCGCATGATAACCTCGCGGCCAAAATCGGTCAGGCCGATATCCTCGTCATGGCAGCCACCGCCGGCACGGTTGTTGAGGTTATAAGCAAAGAGCATGTGGCGGACGCCGAGATGATAATAGACGGCGACCATGTCGGCGTCGCCATCCAGGGATTCCATGCCTTCGATGTCGAACGTAACCGCGAGCTTGCCTTGGCGTTTTGCCTCGTGAATGTCATCGACGCCGGCAACGAGGACGCAATCATCGGATTGCGCCAACTGGCGCCGGAATGAAGCCAAGGTTTTTACCGTGTTAACCCAGGGCCGGACATCATAGCCGACATTGACCGAGAGATAGGTAACGCCGGCATCACGCCATTGGGCAAGCTGTCTTAAGTTGGCATCCGGGCGGCATTCGAAGCCGGCGTGATCGTCCCAGATAATCGCACCGGCGTAGATTTCGGCGGCGGTCGCCATATTGTCGAATCCTCTTGCTGTCTAGCTAAAGCGTGCCTGGGCCGATCCAAGGGCGTCAACTTCAATGTCGACGACGTCGCCGGCAGAGACCCAGTTGGTTTGAACGAGGCTGCCGAGGAGGATCACCGTGCCCGAAACAAGAGGCCGGCCACGGGCGGCGGCGTGATTGGCGAGCCAGGCGAGCGCCGCGAAGGGGTGGCCCATAATATCGGATCCGATGCCGGTGCCGACAGGCTCGCCGTTAATCGCCATGCGGCCGCCCAGAGCCGCCAGATCGAGGCTTTGCCAATGGGACCGCCAGGGGCCGAGGACACAGCCGGCACCGAAGAAGTCGTCGGCGATCAGGGTCGGCGTGTCGAAAGTGGTGTAGTCCTGGTAGCGGTCGTCGACGATCTCAATGGCGGCGGCAACGGCGGCAACGGCGGGGGTGACGCTTTCGAGATCATGGGGCCGGGCACCGGGCGGCAAGTCGGCGCCGAGCCGGACGGCGATCTCGCACTCGACGCCGGGGCGGCAGAAATCACCCATGGGCAGGCTGACGGCCTGGCGGTGGAGGGTGGGCGCCAACAGGCCGCCGGCACAGGGGTGGCCGATGCCGAGATAGCGCTGCATCACCGGTGTCGTACAGCCGATCTTGTAACCGGCCTGGTCGCCGTGACCGCCGTCGCGGTAGAGGCCGTGCAGAGCGTCCTGAACGGTGTATGCCGCTGTCAAATCGGCCGGACGCAAATGGTCGGACAGATGAGGGATGGGTGCGTGCCGCAATCGGCCGGCGCTGAGGTGCCGGGCTGCCTCTTTTTCAAGATTGTTCATTGGGGCAGCATAGTGGCTGCGGCTTGCTCCTTCGACAGACAAAACGTATACCCGCGCGGATATGCCGATGACAGACGATAGCCAACAGGCCGCCTTGATTGCCGTTGATTGGGGCACCAGTAATTTTCGCGCCTATCTGCTGGACAGAGACGGCGAAGTGATGGCGGAGCGCGCAGCGGAACAAGGTATTCTGAAGGTGTCCGATGGCGGATTTCCTGCCGCGTTTCGCGCGCAACTGGGGTCATGGTTGGCGCCGGGGCTGTCGGTGCTGATGGCCGGAATGATTGGCAGCCGCCAGGGCTGGAGCGAGGCGCCCTACGTCGCCTGCCCCGCCGGGCTTGAGGATCTCGCCTCGGCCTTGCATGTCGTGCCGGGGGACCTTGGCCGGAAAGTCATGATCGTGCCGGGCTTGAGCTGGCGGGATAAGAGTGGGGTCCATGATGTTATCCGGGGCGAAGAGACGCAGCTTGTGGGCCTGGACCCTGCGCCGGAGCGGCGGGTGGTTTGCCTGCCGGGGACCCATGCAAAATGGGCCATCGTGGAAGGCGAGAGGATTGTTAGTTTTTCAACCGCGATGAGTGGCGAAGTTTTTGCACTGTTATGCCAGCACAGCATACTCGGGCGGTTGATGGTGGAACAGGATTGCCAGGATGACGAGGCGTTCGCGCGCGGCGTGGCGCGGGCGAAAGACGATGGGGGATTGTTGCACCATCTCTTTGGGGTGCGCGCGCAGGGGCTGTTTGAAGCGGAACCTGTCACCGGTCTGCGATCCTATCTTTCGGGCTTGCTGATTGGCCACGAGATCGCCGGTATCGAGACTGTCATCGGCGATGTTGGACATGTCACCCTGGTCGGTGCGGCGGGTGTTCGCGATGCCTATGCCAAGGCCCTCGAACTAAGCGGATGTGGGGTGACAATCTTCGATGGCGGCAGTGCTGTCACCGTTGGGCTGTGGCGGATCGCCCAGCGGGCGGGACTATTAGGGGTGAAATTCTGATGGCGCTCAGCTTGCAGCAGGCGATGGCGCGGCTGCCGTTGGTGGCGATCCTGCGCGGGGTGAAACCCATTGACGTCGTGTCGATCGGGCGGGCATTGGTGGATGCGGGTTTTTCAATCATAGAAGTGCCGCTGAACTCGCCGCAACCGATGGTCAG
>QIGO01000175.1 GCA_003230015.1 Alphaproteobacteria bacterium
CCCTTTGCGATCGAGGTAAAGGCCGGCGAAACGAAAGCCTTTTGCGCCTGCAATAAATCCAAAAACGGCCCGTTTTGCGATGGATCCCACAAGGACAGCGGGACGTTGCCCTATGTGGTGACGTTCGATGCCGATAAGACGATCTACGCCTGCGGATGCCAGCGCTCAAGCAACAGGCCGTATTGCGACGGCAGTCATACAAGACCCTGAGCCGCGTATTGAGGCGGACCCAAAGGAGAGCGATGGAATGCAAGCGTTGAGACAATATCTGCCGTTGCCGGGGCGTATTCTTCTGGGGCTGGTGTTCTTGCTCAGCGGAATTTTCAAAATCCCGGGCTGGGAGCCGACGCTTGGTTTCATGGTCTCCACGGGTGTGCCGCTTGCGGCCTTGTTCCTGCTGGCGGCTATTGTCCTGGAGATCGCCGGCGGCCTGGCATTGATGGCGGGGTATCGAGCGCGTCTCGCGGCAACGGCGCTGGCCGCTTTCTCAATTGTTACGGCTCTGATTTTCCATAATTTCTGGACCTTCACCGGCCTGGAGCAGCAGGCACAGATGTCCACTTTCCTAAAGAATTTCTCGATCGCCGGCGGCATGATGTTTGTCGTCGCATTCGGCCCGGGCGCGCTGAGTCTCGATATGGCGCGGAGGAACGCGGCGGCGACTGGCGACTGAGGTTTAATGGGCGGGCGGGGCCGCCGCAGGGGCGAGGCGCTGTTGGGCGCCTTTGGTCTGGTTTTGATGGACTCAAAACCAGACCAAAGAGTCTTGTTTTGGCGTGTTTGCTGGCGGAAAAGCGGCGTCCGCTTTTCCTGGAAATACTTTAGGAGGCGCCCAGCTTATGGAGGAAATCATCAATGCTGCCGCGGAGGGTTTCGGCCTGACTTGCCAATTCCCCCGAAGCTTCCAGGACAGCACCGGCGGAGTCACCGGCCTGCGCGGAGGCCTCCGAAACAGCACCGATACTCTGGGCGACTTCCTGGGTCGCTGCACCCTGCTCCTCAACGGCTGAAGCGATTGCAGCGGAGACTTCGCCGATTTCCTCGACGGACTTGCTGATCAGAACGTTGGCTTCAACGGCCGTGTTGGTGGCGCGCTGGACCTCCTTGATCTGCTGGCCAATCTCCTCGGTCGCCTTGGCGGTCTGGCTGGCCAAGGTCTTGACCTCGGAGGCGACAACGGCAAAACCTTTGCCAGCGTCCCCAGCCCGGGCGGCCTCAATGGTGGCGTTGAGGGCGAGCAGGTTGGTTTGATCGGCGATGTCCGAGATCATGCTGACAACCTCACCGATATTATCGGCGACCTTTTCGAGACCGTTGATGGCGTCGGTTGATTGTGCCGCCGCCGCCGTGGCAGCCTTTGTCACTTCGGTGGACTGGGTAACCTGGCGCGAAATCTCGGCGATGGAGCTGCTGAGTTCCTCGGACGCCGAGGCGACTGTCGCCGCCTGTTCGTTCGATATCCTGGCGGTTTCAGTCATCGAATTGGCGCTCGCCTGCATCTCCGTCGCCGCAGCCGAGACGCTGTTGACGACCGACGAGACACTGTTGGCCATGTTAATATTGTCAGTGACCACAGACCAGCTGAGCATGGGACCGGTGTAGGTCCCATCGGCGTCGTATAACGGCGAGACGAGCAAATCGAGGCGCTCTTCACCGACCTGGATCAATGCCTTGTGGGGCAGATTCTTCGGATCGGCGAGGATGGCGCGCTGATGCGCGGGGTTCTTGTGGAATATATCAATACATTGGCCAAGCATGGCATCCGCCTTTACAGGAAGAAGATGCTCAATGGATCTCAGCGTATCGACGCTGGTTTGGTTGAGATAGCTGATCTCGGCGGTGTCCTTGTCCGCCAGCATGACGTTTACCGGCATCTTGTCGATCAACTGAAGCAACCGGGCGGTTTCGCGTTCGCGCTTTACCTCCTCGGTGATCACGCTCCAGGTAACCATGGGTGCTACATAACGGCCGCGGTCGTCGATGATCGCCGTCACCGTGAGATCGAGCCACTCACCACCGATGCAAATACGGGCCTGGTGGGGCAAGTTGCTGGGATCGGCGAGCAGCTTGCGCTGATGGGCCGGATTCTTGTGGAAGATGTCAATGCATTGGCCGAGCATCTTTTCCACGGGCACCGGCAAGACATGCTCAATGGTCTTGAGGGCGGCCACCGACGACTTATTGACGTAGTCTATGCACAGAGTTTCAAGGTTGCAGGTCATAACGCTGATGGGCATGTCTTCGACCATCCGTTGGAACTGCATCGTGTTTGCCGCCCGGCTGGGGCGGTTCTTTCGTAACGCCAATGTCATTGTCAGGAAATCTCCGGTTGCACGCTTGGGGAGCGAATACAACCTATTGTTCGGAAAAATCGTGAATGGAAGCCTAATTTGCCTAAAATTCTACCGGCCTGACTACAATTTCGAGACAAATGAACCTCCGGCGGGCGAACTATCGCGCCCGCTTGCCAAGAGGTTCGCCGCCTTGACCGTTCGGGGTCATGACCGCTATGCCCGGGCGACCAAATGTGAGCGATAGAATGGCAGCGCCGGACGAGAGACGATGTTTCGGAGGGGGCTATGTGCCGCCGGTCGGTGGCGCAGCGTTGCCTGCCGGTGAGGGACTGACCGCAATTCTCAACGAGTGCCGGCGGCAGCATGAAGATGCGGTGGCGACGCTGGACAATGGGCATCCAGTTCTGCCGCAGGTTATAGAGTCGTTAAGTGTGACCAGGCGCGCCTTGCTGCTTGGCATGGGGGCGTCACACCATGTTAACCAGATCGCCGCCGCCCGCCTGCGCGCGCGTGGACTGGA
>QIGO01000088.1 GCA_003230015.1 Alphaproteobacteria bacterium
ATCGTGTAACCCCAGCCGCCGCTGGCGAGCCAGCCGACCGGTTGACCATTGCGCAATATGGTTTCACGGCCGTGCAGGGTGACCGCAGGATCTGCGACGGTAAAACAGGCGAGTTGTTTCTGGCGTGCCCCCGCCGCTGCCTGGGCAGCGGCCTCGCGACCGAGGAAGGGCACGCCGGCGCGGTGCTTTACGGCCCAACCGAGGCCGGCCTCAAAAGGCGAATCCGTGGGGGTGATCTCCGATCCCCAGGCCAGATAGCCCTTTTCCAGCCGCAGGCTTTCGATAGCGCGGTAGCCGGCATTGACGATGCCGAACTTAGCGCCGGCGGCGAAAAGGGCGTCGTATACGTCACCGGCGGCGGCGATGGGCATATGCAGTTCCCAGCCCAACTCGCCGACATAGGTGATCCGCAAGGCGCGCAGCCCGTGGCCAGCCACGGTCAACTCCCGCGCGGTGGCAAATGGGAAGGCGGCGTTGGAAAGTTCACCGTCGCACACGGCACTGAGGACTGCGCGCGCGTTGGGGCCCATGAGTGCCAGAGCGGCCCATTGCTCGGTCACGTCGGTGAGTTCGGCATGGGCATCCGGGGGAATATTCCGTCGGATCCAGGCGAAGTCGTGGGTGCGGGCGCCGGTTCCGGTGACGATGTAGTAGATGTCCTCGGCCAAGCGCGAGAGGGTGAGGTCGCACTGGATACCGCCGTGGCGGTTGAGCAGCTGGGTGTAGATGAGGCTGCCGACGGGTTTGGCGACGTCGTTGGCGCAGATCCATGACAAGGCGGCCTCGGCGTCTTTGCCGCGCAGCTCGAACTTGGCAAAGCTGCTTTGATCGAACAGTGCTACGTGCCGACGGCAGGCCCGGTGCTCTTCGCCAACGGCGGCAAACCAATTTGGGCGGCCGAAGGAATAGTCGTCTTTGGGTGCCACCCCGTCGGGGGCGAACCAGTTGGGGCGCTCCCAGCCGAGCTTTGAGCCAAAACAGGCATTTTGCTTTGCGAGGCGCGAATATAGGGGGGAAGTCAGGCGCGGGCGGGCGCTCGCATGCTCCTCGTGGGGCCAGGCGATTGTGTAGTGCTTGCCATAGGCTTCGAGAGTGCGCTCGCGAACCCATTTCTTGTCGCGATGAAGTCGGGAAAAGCGCCGGATGTCGGCAACCCATAGATCCATGGGCGGCGTGCCATCGACGACCCAGGCAGCCAAGGCCCTTCCGGCTCCGCCGGCGGCGGCGATGCCGAAGGCGTTGAAGCCAGCGCCGACGAAATATTTATCGACTTCGGGCGCCTCACCAAGGATGAAGTTGCCGTCAGGTGTGAATGATTCCGGGCCGTTAGTCAGGGTTCTTACGCCGGCGATTCGAAGAGCCGGCACGCGGATCAGGGCTTGCTCCATAAGCGGCTCGAAATGGTCCCAGTCGGATTCGAGCAGCGAGAATGCGAAACCCTCGGGCAGCCCCTGGTCGGCCCAGGATTTTGGATTGGACTCGTAACCTCCCATGACAAGACCGCCCACTTCCTCCTTGAAATATATCAACCTGTCGGGATCGCGCAGGGTCGGCAGGGTGCTGGTGATGCCGGGGATGGGCTCGGTGACGATATACTGGTGCTGGACCGATTGCAGAGGCACGGTGACGCCGGCCAGGGCGCCAATTTCGCCCGCCCATTGGCCCGCACAATTGACCAGCCTTTCGCACCCTATGGTGCCGTGATCGGTGACTATGGCGACGACGCGTCCCGCTTGCACGGTGATGCCTGTGACGGTGACGTTCTGGAATATCCGGGCGCCATGCAAACGGGCGCCCTTGGCCAGAGACTGGGTGATATCGGAGGGGTTGGCCTGACCGTCGGTGGGCAGGAATGCAGCACCGACCAAGTCAGCCGCGTCCATCAGCGGCCAGAGGTCACTCGCCTCGCGCGGCGTCAGCAAGTGCATCTCCAGGCCGAAGCTGTGGGCGGTGGTGGCCTGGCGCCTGATCTCGGTCCAGCGTGCCTGGTTGTTGGCGAGGCGGAGGCCGCCGTTGCGTTTCCAGCCGGTCGCCAGGCCGGTTTCGGCCTCCAGGGTGTCGTAGAGCTCGACACTGTATTTGAGCAACTGGGTGATGCTGGCGCTCGAACGCAATTGGCCGACGAGGCCGGCGGCGTGAAAGGTAGAACCGCAGGTGAGCTGGCCGCGCTCCAGCAGAATAACCTCGGCCCCATGGTCCTTGGCCAGGTGATAGGCCGTCGAACAGCCGATGATACCGCCGCCAATAACAATGATCTCGGCGTGTAGTGGCAGGTCCGGGTTCATCTCAAGCCAATTCGGTCTGGAAATCTCGATAGGCCCGTTCGAAGCGGGCCAAATTCTCGGCCGTATAGGTTCGGTAGTCGAAATCGAGCTTTGAGTGGATTTCAGAGACCATGCTCCACATGGTCTCACGAAGCAGCGAGGCGCATTTCATCGCCCCGTAGGCGCGCCAGAGTGCGTCGGTCGGGGTGCCGTCAAAATAGGCTTCCAGCAGCCAACGTTCCTGGTCTAGGGGGAGGCAATTGTTGGCGGCGAGGTTGGCGAGATCGAAGAGGGGACTGTTGAAACCGCCATAGTCCCAATCGATGAGCCATAAACGCCGGCCATCGTCGATCAAGTTGGCGGCTAACAGGTCGTTATGACAGAAGGCTAGATCGACCGGACCCACTGCCCGTTCCAAGGCGGTGGCCGCCGCGAGGAACCGCGGCAATTGCTCGATGTGGGGGGTGCCAAGCTCGTTGAGGGTGTGGGCGTAGTCACGGATGACGTGGAAGACCCAGAAGACCAAGGCGGGACCGCGTA
>QIGO01000184.1 GCA_003230015.1 Alphaproteobacteria bacterium
AATCAGCAAGAACGTCAGTGCGGTAATAGACCATCTGGAAGTCGCCATCGATGGTGATGAGACGCGTCTTGCCGTTGATCTTCTGATTGAATTCGCGGAAAAAAGGTGCAATGTCGTCGACATTGATCTTGTCGTCGTTGGCGACAAAGTCCGAGAGATCGGCCAGCAAGCCCGCAGCCTCAAGCTCTACTGCCCAACCTGACGCAAAGACGCCGACATCGATGGAATTTGTCCCGGTCGCCCAGTCCGTCAGCAACTTCTGGAACAGATCGGCAAAGGGAACCGTAGCGACGTTGACTTTGGCGCCGGTCATTTCCTCATATTCGAGGCCACGTTCGGCAAGGCGCCCGGCAATGACCGGACCCGGCCGGGTCAGGAGATTGATCTCGACGCCGTCAAACATTTTTTGAGCCTGCGCTGCCGGCGTCAGGGCGGTTGCCCCCGCAAGCACCGCCACACCAATGATGGCGGACAATGCGAATTGTCGTTTCATTTTGTTTTCCTCCCTAAAGGTCTTTTGTCAAAATTAGGTGGGTATGGAAGCGTGGGGGCCTCTTGAGCCCGACCAAAGGCGAGTATGCTTAATGCCGACAGGAGACACAAGACCTGGCTCGGAGCCAGCGTTCAGGCGGTCGAGACAATATAGGGCATGGGGCCGGCGGCGTTCTGGCCGGCCATGATTTCGAGCCGGCGGAGGGTCTTCTCACAGGCCGATTTGAGGTGAACCTCAAGGCTGTCCACTGCCGCGTCGACGCAATTTGCCGCGAGATGCTCGAGGACGGCCTGATGCTCGCGAGGAAAATTGTGCGGCACCTCACCCTGAAAAGTCCGGGCAAACCGGGTGTGGTTGACGATGGGATAGTTCTGACTGCGTTGCAGCACTCGTATCAGCTCGTCATTGCCGCATGGTGCGAGGCAATCCACGTGCAGGTCCCATTCCAACCGCATGCTTTCGCTGCTGGGGGCATCGGGAAAACGACTGACTTCCAGGGCGACGCGCTCTAATTTCGGGATCAGTATCTCGCGCGTCAGGTGGGGTGCGGCAATACGGAGCGCGTAGGGCTCCAGCAAGAGCCGCATTTCATAGCGGTTGGTAACCGCCTTTTTCGTCATGGGAACGCCATACCACTGGGAGTTCGCGTTGTGTTCCACCAGGCCATTCATCTGGAGATGGGCAAATACGTCCCTCGCCACGGTGCGGCTAACGCCGTAGTGACTGGCCAGCCTTGCCTCAAGAAGCCGAAACCGGCCATGAACGGCGTGCTCGACAATCTGCTTTTCCACCTCGTCATAAATCGTGCGCCATATGGGTATGCTGCGGAGAGGCTCACCATCCCGCCGATTTTCGACGGACCCGGGGATGGCCAGGGTGGTCGCCCCAAGATCGAGCTTGATAGCGCTCGAAGGAGTGGTGCGCCCATTGCTGACGACGTAGCCATGTCCCGCCGCCTTGTGAACAAGGCCTTCGGCTTCAAGAAGGTGCAGGGCTTGATAAACGGGGGCGCGGCTAATGCTGAATTTCTCAGCGACGTGGGCAACAAGAAGAATGGCGCCGGCAGGGATCACCGAATGACGTATGTTATGGGCGATGATTTCGTAGGTCTTGCGATAGATCGGCTGGGTGCCGGCCGTGGCCGCGAGGTTCCCTGGGGCCGATCTTTCGGCGCGGCAATTGGTCTGCGCCTCTTTCATGCCGGTTGTATTAATCTCCACCGCCGCGTTGGCCGCTTGTCCGAAGTATTATGTGCTATGTCGGCACTCAACAAAATAACGGGTGTGCTGGGATCACCGGAATCGCGGCAATAGTGGCGGCCGCACCGTTTTGCCGGCATTGAGGTCTGGGCCGATGGCGCTCAGACTCCACAGGGAAATGAATTAGGAGAAAATATGACCGGGAGACCAGAAACCCAGCGTTGGGCAGTACAGCGATGAGTGCGGGCGAAAACTCGGTGCGCCCCCTAGATGGCTTAAAAGTGCTCGATCTCTCGCGAGTTCTGGCCGGACCCTGGTGTGCGATGACACTCGGGGACATGGGCGCGGATGTGTGGAAGGTGGAACATCCGCGCCACGGTGACGACACGCGTGCCTGGGGACCGCCCTTTTTCGAGGGCGAGGCGGCCTATTATCTGTTTCTCAACCGCAACAAACGCAGTGTGGCGGTGGACCTAAAACACGCCGAAGGCCGGAAACTGGTCGTGGAAATGGCCTTGAAGGCAGATGTTCTGGTGGAGAATTTCCGTACCGGTGCCCTGGCGGCCTACGGCCTCGACTGGCAAAGCTTGCGTACGAAAAATCCGCGTTTGATCTATTGCTCCATCTCGGGCTATGGCCGAACCGGGCCAAGAGCCAATCATCCCGGTTACGACTTTCTGGCCCAGGCCGAATGCGGTCTGATGTCGATTACGGGTGAGTCTAATGGCAGGCCAATGAAGGTCGGTGTGGCCATCGTCGATCTGATGTGCGGCATGACCGCAACTCAAGGTGTGCTGGCCGCATTGGCCGCGCGGGCGCAGACCGGGCGGGGGCAATTGGTGGATTGTTCGCTGCATGACGTGGGCGTGGCGGCGTTGGCGAATGTCGCCGCCAGCGCACTCATCACAGGGGCGCGGCCAAAACGCTATGGCAACGCCCACGCCACGGTTGTTCCCTATGAAGCCTTCCACGCGGCAGACGGGGATTTTGTTGTTACCGTCGGCAATGACCGGCAATTCAAAGCGTTGTGCCACGAGGTTATCGGCAAACCCGAACTTGCATCCGACGATCGCTTTGCGACCAACCCGGCGC
>QIGO01000012.1 GCA_003230015.1 Alphaproteobacteria bacterium
GCCGGCAGTCTTCGATCGTCGTACACAGCGGTTTTTCCACCAGGATTGCTTTGTCGGTCCTCAGCACGTCGCCCAGGATATCCATATGCGTATGGTTTGGCGTCGCGATGATCACCGCGTCCACGTCCGTTTTTTCAAGCATCAGGCGGTAATCGTCGTAGATATCCACCGGCCCGTCGACCAGCGTCCGTACCGCGTCAAGCGAGGGACCGTGTGGATCGGCGACGGCGGCCAGCTCGCCATCGGGCAGCAGCCGGATATTCTGAATATGCTCCCGGCCCATCGTACCGCCGCCGATAATGCCGTAACGAATTACACAAGCCACAACCTCGCCCTTCAAGAATCAAACCGCCGCCGAACTCAAAACACGCCGCACATTCTCGGCCGTAACCTGGCTCACCAAAATATTCGATTCATCGGTAACGCCAGCGATATGCGGCGTCAGAATCAGGCGCGGCACAGCGCGCAAATGCGCCGAACTTTCTCCGGTTACCGGTTCGCTCTCGAACACATCCAATGCCGCGCCGCCAAGGCGCCCGGCGGACAACGCCTCGGCCAGCGCCTGTTCATCGACAACCCCACCCCGCGCGGTATTGATCAGCAGCGCGCTATCTTTCATCCGCTCGATTGCCGCCTTGTCGATTATGTGGCGGGTCCCTTCATTCAGCGGCACATGCACGCTCAACACATCCGACCGCGCCAATAGATCCGCCAGATCCAATCGGGTCACACCCTCCCAGGCGCTATTCTCAGGCGCCACATAAGGGTCGTGGGCCGCCACCGCCATACCCAGCGCCCGCGCCCGCGCGGCCACCGCCTGCGCGATGGCGCCGAGCCCCAGCAATCCCAATGTCCGGCCATGCGCATCGCCGCCGATACAAGCGTTGCGAGGCCAATCGCCGGCCAAAACAGCACTCGACGCCATATGCGCCTCCCCACGCAACAACCGCAGCACCATGCCGATGACATACTCGGCAACCGCAATCGCATTAGCCCCCGTCGCCGGACAAACCGCCACGCCCCGAGCCTTGCAGGCGGCCATATCGATATTGTCCAGGCCCACACCCAGGCGCCCGACCACCCGCAGCCTCGGCGCCCGGCTCAGCAACGCCTCGGTAACCTGCGTCCTGTTCCTGACAATAAGCGCCCGCGCGTCGGCAAGCGCTGCCTGCAGCGCCTCCGGCCGGTCGACCAAAGTCGCCTCATGCAGAACACCAAAATCCGCCCGCAGCCCGTCAACCGCGGCTTCGTCCATGAATTCCGGTATAACGATGTCTGGTTTGCCCGGCCGAACCATGCTGTTACCTAACCTCTCTGCGCTTTACAACTTGGCGTGCGCAGACCCATGCCGGATTAGACTGGAGAGCACGATATCCACCTATTTATTCAACTCACGCCGGCTCATATGCTTCGACATTATGTCCAATCCGTAAGATGAGCCGAGCAGGAAGAATGCACTCTCGCCTATAACGGATCTGACCTTAGCCTGCCAGCAAAACGGGGGTATCCTCAATGTCGCTAAGAACCACGGTAATCGGGTCCTATCCGAAACCGCCGGGAACGCCGGTACCCGGGTGGTTTCAAGACCGCAAGGTCAATCCCAACGACCCGACGAAAACCTACACCGATTTCATCCGGGCCCAGTCCGAGGATACAGCCAAAAAACTCGACGAGGCGACCCGGGCCGTCGTCCGCGAACAGGTCCAGATCGGCATCGACATACCCACCGACGGGGAGGTGCGGCGCGAACATTATATCTACTATCACCTCCGCCACATCGGCGGCTTTGATTTTGACAAGCTAACCGTCAAGACCATGCGCGACGGCAGCTGGCAGGCCCAGGTACCGACTGTCGTTGCCGCTCTCACCCCCGGCGAGCCATTTCTCCCCCAGGATTGGCGGACTGCCCAGGCGGTGACCGCTCATCCCGTCAAGATCACCATTCCTGGTCCGCTGACCATCATCGATTCCACGGCCGATGCCCACTACGGCGACAATGAAACCCTGGCGATGGCATTGGCCGACGTCATCAATACCGAGGTTCGCGTCCTGGCCGACGCCGGCTGTACGTGGATCCAGATTGACGAGCCGATATTTGCCCGTCACCCGCGAAATGCCCTGGATTATGGGGTCGCCGCCCTCTCACGGTGTTTCCAGGGCGTCGCGCCGTCCACATCTGCTGCGGTTATCCTGGCGGCATTGACCTCGAGGATTTTCCGAAGGCCGATGCGCGCGCCTATTTCGATCTGGCGGCAGCCTTGGACGCAGCACCGGTGGACGCGGTCTCCATCGAGGACGCCCACCGCCACAATGACCTCTCGCTGCTCGACCAATTCAGCGATACCAGTGTCATCCTTGGGGTTGTCGACATCGCCCAAACGCGGCTCGAAACGCCCGCGGAGATCGCCCGGCGCTTAACGGCCGCGCTGCGTCATATCGACGCCGAGCGGCTCATCGTCGGGCCCGATTGCGGGCTCATCATGCTCCCCCGTGATGTTGCCAGAGCAAAACTACGGAATCTCGTCGCCGCCGTTGGGATGTTATAGAGCTTCCTCTTCCTCTTTCTCTTCGTCGCGGTCGCGCGCCCCGAACCAGGCAGTCGCGATGCCCACGATAAAACCGAACAGATGGGATTCGAACGAAACAAAAGGCCGCGTCGGCAAAATGCCCCAGATCATGCCGCCATAGAGCAGCACCACGACACCGGTCACGGCCAACGCGCTGACGCTGCGCTCCACGATCCCGCGCGTGACCAGGTACCCGAAATAGGCGAACACCAGACCGCTGGCGCCCAAATGCACATTCGGCGCCCCCCGGGCCAGCGCCCATGTCAGCAGGCCTCCGCCCAGGATCGCCACGATGGTCACATGCCAGAATCGCGACCCGTTGGTCATCAGCAGGAGCCCGCCCAGCACCAGCAGGGGCAGGGTGTTGGAGAATGCGTGTACGAGACCGAAATGAAGGAACGGCGCCAACGGCACACCGATGAGTCCCGACAATGTCCGTGGCACGATGCCGAATTGCACCAAGGCGTTCCCGGTAACCAGATTGACCAGCACGACGATCCAGATTACCGCCACGATCCCCAGGATCGGCGAGAATTTCTTCAGCGCTCTGTCTTTCATCGCGATTCCCGCCTTCTGGGGCGCCGGCATAACGAACACCGCCGCCGACACCCCCTCGGACAAAAAGCTACTTTGCCTGCTTGGCCCGCAAACGCGCCAACACATCGTCGCCGCTGGACTTGCTCGAAACGATACCGGCCGACTTGAGGCGGGATTCGAGATCCGTGTCGTCTGTCGACTCGGCCAATTCGGTTGCCGCCTCGAAACGCGCCGACCGTTCGGCCTGCTTGCCCTTCAGGCGTTCCAGCGAATCCAGGGCACTGCGCATACTGGAATCGGCGCCTGAAAACCGTGCCGCGACGGAGGCCTGTGCCCGCTGCACGCTTTCGGTGGCCTTTACCGTATCGACCTGGTGTTTTAGTCGTTTGAGGTTGGCTTCCGCGCCCGATACCGACTTGCGTAACTGCGCTTCGCTGTTGCCATAGGCTTTCGCCATGGCATCTTCATCGGCGAATTGGACCTCCAGATCGGCGATCTTCTGCGCGATCTCGTTCGCCAGAGTCTCGTCGCCCTGGTCCAGGGCCTTCATGGCGTAACCTTCATATTCCGCCATCGACGCTTTCACACTATCCACCTTCTTCTGCGCCATCTTCCGCTTGGCGATAATCCCCACCAAGGCCGATTTCGATTTTGTCAGTTCATTATCGGCGTCGCGGATCTCCTGGTCCAGGATACGCAATGCCTGGTTGTCTATGATGGCCTCGCCGGCTTCGCTAACGCCGCCGCGAACGGCTGTCACCACTTTTCCCCAAATGCCCATTTTAGAACTCCTTTCTGTTCGCAGCGCTTTAAGCGGCCAAGTTTAGGTCGCCGTGATAGGCTTCCACCGCCTGAATCGCCATGTCCGCCAGCGTCTCGATCTCGAACAACACGCTCTCGAAGATGGATCCCGAGCTTAGCGAGCCGAAGATCTCGTAATATTCTTTGCCGTCTGGCCCGGTGGAAATCCCGAAGGTCGAGAGCGGGAACAGCTTGTGTGTCCGCAGCAGCATCATGTTGAATTCCGCCGTATCCTTGACGGCCGCGACCGGCCACAGCAGCGAATCGACAATAATCTGGCTGCCGCTGACGCTCACATAGATCGGCAAGTCGCCATATTCGTTCATGGTCAGCAGCAGCGTTGGATCCGCCCCCTCGACCAGCTCGACCTCGATCTCACTTTCTTTGACTGGCTCGGCTTCTTTCAGCGCCTCGAACAGGCTCAGCGTCGTCCAGTTATCCTGTTGACTCATCCTCTTCTTCCTTTCGACTTTCGGAATGATTGGCGTAATGCCCTCACGCAGGGCCATTTCACAATCCTTGATCGCCTTTGTACTCTCCGGCGGGATCCAAATCTCCCGCTTCACGAAACCTTGTTGCCTCAGCCGCTCCCGATAGCGTTTTTGATAATAGGATGAGGTCTTTGAAGCCATTCGCTCGTCCTTTTTAAGAGCACCGGTACCACCGCGAAGGTCCCCGCGGCTGCCATATTCTCCTTTACATGTAAGATATTACGTGTAACGTGTTTTTCAAGTAATTTTTTCAACCCCAATGGGCCTGGACAGGCTGGCGGTCTACGCCATAATCGCCTCCAGGGTAAAAGCAAATCGGCCCCTCGGTCCAAGGTTGGGAGACGCAGTGCCAATTATTCTGTCACGGTTGGTCAGGACCTTCTACATCAAGGTCTCAAGCCTCGATTGGAGC
>QIGO01000119.1 GCA_003230015.1 Alphaproteobacteria bacterium
AATAGCGGTGACTTTGGGCCGGGAGAACGAGCGGTCCATGGCGCCAAAGATCGGTGCTCGGCAACGCCAATGCAAGTCACCAATCGGCTAGTCGGTCCTGCGCTCGCCACGGGCGGGGCTTGCGTAAGACGCCCAGGCGCCACATATCTGCCACCAAAGCGCCGCAACCACTGAATTTACACGGAGTCGAGGATCTTCATGAGCCAGGAGCAACATGCTTTTCAAGCCGAGGTAGCGCGCCTTTTGGATATTGTCGCCCATTCGCTTTACTCCAATAAGGAGGTATTTCTGCGCGAGCTCATATCCAACGCCTCCGACGCCTGCGACAGGCTCCGTTACGCCGCCATCACCCAGCCCGACCTCATGGGCGAGGCGGCCGACTTAACCATCACCCTGAGCACTGACAAGGCAGCCCGCACCCTCACCGTCGCCGATAACGGTATCGGCATGAACCATGACGATCTGGTGCAAAATTTAGGCACCATTGCCCATTCGGGCACTGCCGCTTTCGTTGGCCAGCTCGGCGAGGACGACCGCGACAACGCCAACCTCATCGGCCAGTTCGGTGTCGGATTCTATTCCGCTTTCATGGTCGCCGATGAGATCGAAGTGCTCAGCCGCAAGGCCGGCGAGACCGCCGCCTGGCGCTGGCACAGCGACGGCAAGGGCAGCTTTACCGTCGCCGAGATCGACGATACCGAGGACGCCCCGGCACGCGGCACCAGGGTTGTCGTCACCCTGAGCAAGGAATATGACGAATTCCTCGAAGACCAGCGTCTGCGTCAGATCGTCAAGACCTATTCCGACCACATCGCCGTGCCCATCCTGCTGCACCAGGTCGGCGAGGCCGGCGACGATCGCCTCAACGAAGCCTCTGCCCTATGGACCCGGCCCAAGAACGACATTACCCCGGAGCAGTACAAGGAGTTTTACCACCATGTGGGACACGGCTTCGACGATCCCTGGCTGACCATCCACAACCGCCAGGAAGGTGTTATCGAATACACCAACCTGCTTTTCATTCCGTCCGCACGACCCATGGATCTGTTCGATCCGTCCCGGCGCCATCGCGTCAAGCTCTATGTCCGCCGTGTTTTTGTCAGCGACGAAACGGAGGAGCTGTTGCCGCCATGGCTGCGTTTTTTGCGCGGTATTGTCGACTCGGAGGATTTGCCCCTCAACATCAGCCGCGAAATGCTCCAGCACAACCCGGTGCTAGCCAAGATTCGCACCGGCCTGATCAAGCGTGTACTCGCCGCGCTTAAGCAGAAGGCCAAGACCGGCGGCGAGGATTACGAGACTTTCTGGCAGAATTTCGGCGCCGTCCTCAAGGAGGGGCTGTATGAGGATGGCGGCTACAGCGACGACCTTCTCGCCCTGGCCCGTTTCCGCATCACCACCAGCGAGCAATTGACCTCCCTGGCCGACTATGTCGCCGCCATGCCGGCCGGCCAGAGCGAAATTTTCTACCTCACCGGCGACGACGCCGACGCCATGGCCAAATCGCCCCAGTTGGAGGCTTTCCGCAAGCGCGGCGTCTCGGTGCTCTTGCTTTCCGACCCCATCGACGAATTCTGGATTCCCATGGTCGGCGATTTCGACGGCAAGCCGTTGCGCTCGGTCACCCGCGGCGATGTCGATCTCGACGCCATCGCCCCGACGCAAGAGTCTGATGAGGAAAAAGACGACACCGAGGCCCCCGACATTTCCGGCTTGACCGCCTTGTTCAAACTGACCCTCGAGGACACCGTCAAGGACGTCCGCGCCAGTCACCGCCTGACCGACAGTGCGGTCTGTCTGATTGCCGATGAAGGCGATCTTGACATGCATATGGAACGGCTGATGCGCCTGCACCGTCCCGATGCCGAAAAAGCCGGCGCCGCCCGCCGCATCCTCGAGTTAAATCCGCGCCACCCCCTGATCCGCCAACTCGCGGACACCATCTCCCAACAGGGTGCCGACGGCTTTGATCAGGAGACAGTCGGCGACATCGCCCACCTGCTGCTCGACCAGGCCCGCATTCTCGAAGGCGAGACCGTCCCCGACCCCACGGCCTTCGCCCACCGCCTCACCACCGCCCTCGCCAAAGGCTTGGCCCCGAACGACAAAAACTCCCCCCAAATCTTACAGGAATAAAACACCCCGAGTGGATCCGACCAGGATCCACGAGACGGCCGCGAAGGCGGCCCGCCGGCCCTCCGGCGCACCCGCGTAGGCGTGGGCCAAAGGCCCACTGCCGTGAGCGACAAGACTCTCTTAGATAGGATCCGCCTAAAGGCGGATCCTATCTAAGAGCCAAGACCGCCACGCCCAAGACTTGACCTTGGCCGACTTCCTGGACGATGACGGCGGCGAAATCCAACCCGACCCCACCGAGGTCTTCCAGCGGCACGGTCAGCGTCAGCTTGTCGCCACGCCATATAGCGATTGGTCTGAATTGACGTACCACATGGACATTCTTCAGCGCCCGGCCAACATTCTCGCCCTTGGAAACTTCTGTCCGCAGGCTTTTGTCGAACCGCACCAGAACCACTTCCGCCTCGCCGCCATAGGCGGTGTCGGGAAGTTGTACTTGCACTTTGCCGGCTTCCAGGCGGCTTAAGCTCACCTCGACCCAAGGCTTGCGGACCAGCGCGGCACTGTCGATAAAGCCGGCGATCCGGCTGCGATCGCTGCCCGAGCCCTGAAACACCCCATTGACGATCATCTGCGGTGTGAACACATAGGGCAGCCCGTAGCGGGTCCGCGTAATTTCGCTGGCGCCGGGTATTTGCCGGATCGGCGAAGGGGTCTTTCCAGCCGATATAATCCCAATAATCCACGTGAAAGGACAAGGCCAGGACGCCTGGCCGATCTGCCAGCTCCGCCAGGAAGGCATCCGCGGTCGGGCAAACCGGGCAACCTTGCGCCGTATAGAGTTCCACCAGGACCTGGCGCTCCGCGGCCTCTGTCCGCGGCGCCGCCACGATGGCGAGAACGAGCGCCACGGCCGCTGCCGCGATAGCGCGCGAGAAGCGCTTTT
>QIGO01000104.1 GCA_003230015.1 Alphaproteobacteria bacterium
CGGTGATCGGCGCGGGTCGATTCGACCAGGGTTATAGCCTGCGCCAGCACCCGCCGGTCGCCGGCCAACACGCCCTCTGCCAGCTGTTGTGCCGGCGGTGTCATGGGAGCGCACCAGATCTCATGTGCGAGTCACCCCCACCCCGACCCTCCCCCATCAAGGGGGAGGGGGAAAAAGGGCGTACCGCTATGGAATACTCCTCCCCCCTTGATGGGGGGAGGTTGGGAGGGGGGTGAGGGTCGCGCGCCGATGGGAGAAGTTCGCTTCGGTATCACCGCTGCCGTTTGCCCAGATCGCCGAATAACTTGGCGGCATCGGCTTCGATCTCCCGGCGGGTTTCCTCGTCGAGAGATTCGTAGACCTCGCGCTGTTGGCGATAGACGGCCAGGGCGTTGTTCAAAACCTTGTCGCGCCCGCCGGTGCGGGCCGCCGCGGTGCGGCGTGGGCCGAGATAGGGCTCGCCCTTGCGGGACCCCAAACGCGGATCGACGCGGCCGCGCGCCGCCAGGCGCTCGCGGGTGTCCTTGGGCAGGAAGATCGCCTTTATCAGGGCGCTGAGCATTGCCGGCTCCTGGTTTTTCGGGACTTATCTCGTAACCCCTCTGATTTGACAGGAAAATCCTTTCCACTCGGTTACCCGCGGGCCCTGTCACGCCCCCTATTCCGCCGCCTCTTCAGGTTCCGATACCTCTGCTGCGGTTTGCTGGCGGGCCCACATGACGGCGTAGGCCCCGGCCTTGGCCAAAAGGTCGGCGTGGCGGCCCCGTTCGACGATCCGCCCTTCCTCGAGCACCAGAATCTCGTCGGCCTTGACCACGGTGGACAGGCGGTGGGCGATGATCAGGGTGGTGCGGCCCTTGGCGACGTCGTCCAGGCTGGCCTGGATTTCCCGCTCGGTCTTGGTATCGAGGGCCGAGGTGGCCTCGTCGAACATCATGATGGCCGGGCCCTTGAGGATCGAGCGGGCGATGGCCACGCGCTGCTTCTCGCCGCCGGAGAGCTTCAGGCCACGCTCGCCCACCGTGGTCTCGTAGCCATCCGGCAGGGACAGAATAAATTCGTCGATGCGCGCCAGGGTCGCGGCACGCTCCACCGCCGCCCGGTCGGCATCCGGGTGGCCGTAGGCGATGTTGTAGAAAATGGTGTCGTTGAAGAGCACCGTATCCTGCGGGACGATGCCGATGGCCGCGCGTAAGCTATCTTGCGTGACCGCGCGGACATCCTGGCCGTCGACAAGGATGCGGCCGCCGGTGGTATCGTAGAAGCGGAAGAGCAGGCGGCTGATGGTGGATTTTCCCGCCCCGCTGGGCCCGACGATGGCGATGGTCTTGCCCGCCGGCACATCGAAGCTGACGTCCTTGAGGATCGGCCGGCGCGCGTCGTAGCCGAAGCTGACGTTCTCGAAGACGATGCGGCCCTCGCCGACCGCCAAAGGCGGCGCCCCCGGATTGTCGGTTACTTCTTCCTTTGTCCCCAACAGACCGAAGATAGCCTCCAGATCGACCAGCGCCTGCTTGATCTCGCGGTAGACGGTGCCGAGGAAATTAAGCGGCGTGGCGATCTGAATCAGATAGGCGTTCACCAGAACGAAATCGCCGATGGTCATGCGCCCGGCGAGCAACCCGTTGGCGGCCAGAACCAGCATGGCGGTCATGCCCACGGCGACCACGACCGCCTGACCGACATTGAGGATGGACATGCTCACCCGGCTGCGCACCGCCGCGTGTTCGTATTTGTGCAGGGCGGAATCGTAGCGCCGCGCCTCGTGCCCCTCGTTACCGAAATATTTGACCGTCTCGTAATTGAGCAAGCTGTCGACGGCCTTGGTGTTGGCGTCGTTGTCGGCCTCGTTCATCAGCCGGCGCAGGCGAATGCGCCACTCGGTAATGGAGAAGGTCACGGCGACAAAACCGGTAACGGTGACCAAGGTGATCGCCGCGAACTGCCAGTCGAACAGATACCAAAGGATGCCGCAGACGAGTCCGATCTCGAGGATCGTCGGCAGTATGTTGAACAGGGCGAAGAACAGCAGGAACTCGATGCCTTTCGCGCCCCGGTCGATGGCCCGGGTCAGGCCGCCGGTGCGCCGCTCCAAATGAAAACGCAACGACAGTGCGTGCAGATGGCGAAAGGTCCGCAAGCCCACCTGGCGAATGGCGTGCTGCGCCACCTTGACGAAGATGGCATCGCGTATCTCGCCAAAACCAAGCGCCAACACCCGGGCGGCGCCATAGGCGAGCAACAGCGCCAGGGGTATGGCCAGAAGCTCCGATGCCGGCACGCTCAGTGCATCCACCGCCTCGCGCAGTGCCAGGGGCACCATCACGCTGGTGACCTTGGCGGCGACCAGCATGATGAGGGCAATAACCACCCGCACGCGCAGATCCACCCGGTCGCGCGGCCAGAGGAAGGGCAGGAAACGGCCGAGGGTGTGTATCTGACTATCGGGCAAAAATCGAGAAATCGCTGTTATTTCCTATACTTAAAGCGTGCCAGCAATCGGAATATCTTAACGGACCTTAACGGTTTGGTGAGCACATCCATCCTCGGTTCGTGGCGAGACATAAGTTGGGATGGGCGCGAATGATGGCAGGCGAGATCGGCGGACTATTGGGCGGCCTGGTTGGCATGGCGCTGGGTGCCGCGGCAATCTATTTCGGCGCCCGCGCATCGTACAAATCAGCGGTAAACGAGGCCCAAAGAAAGATTTATCGCCGCGTCTTCTGGGCCACCGGAACCGTGGGCGCCGTCCTGTTTGTCGCCATATGGGTGTCGGTAGGCGGCATTGCGCCGCGCTGGGTTTATCCCGTGGCGATGCTCTTGATGATCGTTACGCTGGGATTGTCCCTCGTCTTTCTCAACAAGCGCCTGGCGCAACTTGAGCACGTTGCTGAGTCGGATTAGGGGCGGCCAGAACTCCGAGTAAGATGGACGGGTCGCGGCGTACAGCAGCGGCGGGTTGGCAGGGCGGGAAAAGGTAGCGTCCCCTTTTCAAAATGAGCCGGAGCTTGCACTGATCATTGCGCCCATCTGCCTCAACTCTTGTAACAACAGACAATTTGGAGATTATACGCTATACCATAGGCTACTGTAGCAGTCCCAGTTGAGGTCGACCAATGCTCTCAAAAGAGAGTGTGCTTCGCGCTATCGAACACATGGATGCAGTCGGCGACACTGACCTTTACCCGCGCCTACCTGAAGCGGCCTTTTTTGTTGCCTGCTCAGAAGAAGTAGCAAATCTCGTCGGCAAGATGAGCACCGGTAATTACAATCCGGTTAGTTCGGTCGAAGTCCTCACTCCGAAGTCAAATTTGGGCTTCCGTATTGGCCATCAACTAACGGCTCCGGACGCCTTGATTTACACAGCCGCTGTGATTGAGAGCGCAGAGGGCATCGAGAAACTCCGTGAGAATACTTCGGGCGAAGTCGCGTTCTCCTACCGATATGATTCGCAAGGCGGCCCACGCCTGTTCAAAGCTAATCGGGGTTTCCATGATTGGCTTGGTCATCTCGTTTCCCTTGGTGCGACCGGGCCGTTTGCCGATGCCAAGCCTGTCTTGGAAACAGATATCGCTGACTTTTATCAACGCATCTATTTCCATCGTATTGAGAACATACTAGACGACGCGGGCGCTTCGCGCGGAAGCGCGGGAGCGATCAAGAAAATAATACAGGTATGTCGTTCCAAGCAGTCTTTTGGCCTACCTGTAGGCTCATCAGCCTCCCGCCTACTAGCGGAAGCGGTGCTCTGCGACACAGACCGGCTTCTCCTCAATATGGGGCTTCAAGCGACTCGATATGTCGATGATTATCGAATCATTGCGAATGGCGAACACAACACCCACACCATCCTTTGTCGTTTGGCCGAACACCTTATGGTGACCGAAGGACTGTCGCTCAATGTGGCAAAAACGAGGGTCGTGGACACCGACTCGCTAAGAACTTCAGCGCAGCAACGGCTGCAGGATGTATTTTCCAGTGCCGAGATGCGTGCGTTAAGTCGATATCTTAGTGCGATCTATGGTGACGAAGAAATAGATGACGAAGATGATGGCGCACCGGACAATCCATTTGTAGATGGCGATAACTTGTTGGAACGGCTTGATGAACTCAAGCTGCGAGAAGGCGCCGAACATTCCTCATACAAGGCTGTACTAAGGGTCCTGCGCAATACACCCAGATTCGATGCCCATCGCCTCCTACGTGACCATGCGGATTTAGCGTACCATCTTCCGCGAGACTTCTGCCGAGCGATTCAAGCAGCGTGTAGAGATGGAGGGCCTGATGCGGTTGAGATCGAAGAAAAAATTTGGAACCTGCTGCAAACACCGCCTACTAGCGAGCTTTCATATGCGCGTCTCTGGCTCCTAAATCTATATGTAACCGGCACACTTCCCGTAGACAGAAAGCTAGTAGCGAATCGCATCGGGCAATCATCAATACTTGAAGAGCGTCAACTCATTTTTATACGAGCACGTCTAAATGATCGAGCCTATTTTAGGGCGCACAGGGGGAAACTTGGTCAAATTGGCGAATCGAACAAGTCTGCCCTTCTAATCGGAGCTTCGTGCCTTCCCGCGGACGAATATCGAAACTGGATCGATATAGCAGTTCGGCAAATAGTTGACCCTTTTGCGCGTTCGTTTGGAAACTGGCTCAAGGAGGGGCAAAATCTTGACGAGCTGCTAGCCGTCTAAGATATTCTCTTGTCTCCTTACTTCACAAAGGAAAAGAGGGCGCTAGATTCCCAATCCGACGGCGCGGCGGGCTTCTTCGGTTTTTAGGGAGAAGTCGGTGCCGTCGTATTCGCGGGCGGCGTCGGTTGTTAGCCAGGCTATGGCCTTGCCGACCCAGTCGGCGGGGATGTGGGCGGACCAGTCCATTTGGCTGACGGGGTTGATGCCGGAATCTTTGATGGCGGTCTGCATACCGGTTGCGACGGTGCCGGGGGATAGGCCGACCACGCGAATGCCCTCGTCGGCCCATTCTTTGTGCGCGCACCGGGTTAGGGACAGGACGGCGGCCTTGGTGGCGCAATAGTGGCTCCAGCCTTCCAGTGCGCCGGTGGCGGCGCCGGAGGATATGTTGACGATGAGCCCGCCGCCGTTTGCTTTGAGCGCGGGGTAGGCCGCGTGCAGGCCGTAGTAGACGCCTTTGACATTGATATCGA
>QIGO01000208.1 GCA_003230015.1 Alphaproteobacteria bacterium
CACCGGGCCGTCGATGGCGCCCTGGCCGCCGCGCTTTTGGCGGCGGTGAAATCATCCCTGGAAGACCCGATCCGCCTTTTGGTCTGAGCCGGCCCAATCCTGGCATTTAGGCGGAACTCGGCCCCGTGCCGCCGCACCGACTGCAACAAATTGTCGCAGCACTTCATGTTCGGAGATAATTAAGAAAGCGTAGGTAAAAGAGAGTAATTCGACAAGATAGAGATGACAGGCATGAGCATCATGGGCAGGTGGTCCCGGTCGCCAGGCACGGCGGTCAAGGGCAAAATCAATCGCAATGTCACGCCAACCGGTGTCGAACGACAGTTCTCCCGTGACGACATTATCGTCAGTAAGACCGACCTCAAGGGCCGCATAACCTACGTCAACAAGACGTTTCTTGAGGTTTCGTCCTTCACTGAAGCCGAGATGATAGGGGCGCCCCACAGCATTATCAGGCATCCGAGCATGCCCCGCTGCGTTTTCAAGCTGCTGTGGGATACGGTCCAGGACAAGCGCGAGATTTTCGCCTATGTGGTGAACCTCGCGCGCAATGGCGACCACTATTGGGTATTCGCCCACGTGACGCCGAGCCTCTCGGGCGGCGGCGAGATAATCGGCTACCACTCCAACCGCCGTGTCCCCGAGCGCGCCATTCTGGACGCCGCGATTATCCCGCTTTATGAGGCGTTACTGGCCCAGGAAGCCGCCCATTCCGACCGCAAGCGCGGGCTCGAGGCATCGACGGCGATGATCACCAAAATTCTTGAAGATAAGGGGCTTGGCTATGACGAGTTCGTGTTCTCTCTCTAAAGCACGGGCCGCCGCGATTGTTGCGGCCTTGCTGGGTATGGTCCCTTTGTTGAGCAGCATTGTCGGTTTTCCGGCATCTGCGTTGGCGGTCGTAACGGGTTTGATCGCGACGGCTAGCAGTGTGGCTGCGATATCGTTCATTGCCCGTGCGGACAGAGCGGCCCGCCTGGGACGCAAGGTTATTGAGGCCGTCGCCCGTGGCGATCTGGAAGCGCGGATCATCAAGGCCGGCGAGGGCGGCGAGTTAGGCGCGCTGCTCCACGCCGCCAACAACCTCATGGACAGAACGGACGCATTCGTGCGCGAGGCGACCGCCTCCATGCAGTATGTCAGCCGCAACCAGTATTTCCGCCGTATCATCGGCCGTGGTTTGATGGGCGCCTACCTCAACGGCGCCAACACCATCAACGCCGCGACGGACGCCATTGCCGCGCGGGTAACGAACTTTCGCGCCGTCGCCGATCGGTTCGAGGTCAATGTGCGCGGCACCGTACAAAATGTCAGCGCCTCGTCGGCGCAACTCGATAGCACCGCCAATACCATGGATACGACGGCCACCCGGACCAGCGAGCAGGCCAACGATGTCGCTGCCGCGGCCGAGGTCGCCGCGGCCAATGTGCAGACCGTGGCCTCCGCCGCCGAGGAGTTGACCAGTGCTATCGGCGAGATCGGGTCCCAGGTAACCCGGTCCAGTGAAATTACCGGCAATGCCGTTGCGGTGACCGACACCATGAGTGGCAACGTCGCCGACCTCGCCAGTTCGGCGGACAAGATCGGCACCGTGCTTGAGATGATCGCCGAGATTGCGGCGCAGACCAACCTCCTGGCGCTCAACGCGACAATCGAGGCTGCGCGCGCCGGCGAAGCGGGCAAGGGATTTGCCGTTGTTGCCGAGGAGGTCAAGACCCTGGCAAGCCAGACCGCGAAGGCAACCGACGATATCGCGGTTCAGATCCGCGCCATCCAAGTGACGACTGAAGCGGCCGTGAAAAGTGTCGGAGAAGTCGGCAAAGTCATTCGCGAGGTCAACGACATCTCCTCGGCCATCGCCGCCGCCGTCGAGGAACAGGCCGCCGCCACACAGGAGATAGCCAACAGCGTGGAACAAGCCTCCGCGGGGACACAGCAAATCACCCAGACCATTCAAGGCGTCAGCGAGGCTTCGAAGGACACCGGGGCGGCGGCGTCCGAAGTCCTCAATGCGGCAAGCACTTTGTCCGCCCAGGCCGGCGAACTACAGAGCGGCGTCGATGACTTCTTCGCCGAAGTCAAAGCGGTCGTCTGACGGGCCACCAACGAGCCTTCAAAGATCGTTTTGATAGGCGAACAGCGCCGGCGCCCCGCCCGTATGCAGGAACAGCACTTCGCTCCCGGCAGCAATGCGCCCCTGCTCGATAAAATTCACCAGCCCGGCCATGCAGCGCCCGCTATAGACCGGGTCGGTTAGCAGCGCCTCATGTTCCGCTGCCAGCCCAATGGCTTCCCGGACCTTTTCGTTGATCAGGCCATAACCGGGCGCCAGCACGCTATCGTCAACGCACACGTCCGATTTGGTTATGGCCACGTCGAGCCCTAGCAGCTCAACGATTTCCCACGCCCGCCGCAGCACCCGCTCATGCTGTTGCGCCGCGTCCCGGCGCACGCACACGCCGAGGATCTCCACCGGCCAGCCCAGTGCCCGGGCCCCCACCAAAAAGCCGGCCTGAGTAAGGCCGCTGCCCGACGGCAAGACCACAAATCGCGGATCCTGCCCAAGCGCGCCAAGCTGCGCCAGTGTCTCGCAGGCCGCCGCCACATACCCCAATC
>QIGO01000171.1 GCA_003230015.1 Alphaproteobacteria bacterium
AGGCCAAAGCCCACCCCGCCGACACCAGCCTGCGACCGATATCAATACCGTTCGGGGAGAAGCACTTGGCGACGAGGCGGCCGTATCGGTCGCGCCCGATTATTTCGTATCGAAGCTTGACACCGGCCGTGAGGGCCTCGAGAGCGGCTAGAGCCATTGCACCACACGGTAGTTGCTTGCCCTGGCACCAGAACATCTGGTCCATTTCAGGTGCATCGATACCGTGTAGCCTCACACGCTCTCCTGCGACAACAATTGTGTCACCGTCGATGACAATGGCGGGACCGGTTAGATGCCTTTCAGCGTACCTGATCGCCTCGTCCAGCGCGGACATCGTGATATCCATGCTGGACTTCATGGCAGCCTCCGGGGCCGGGGGCCCCGGCCAGACCGGGTTCCCAGAAAGGTAGCTGAACAGGTCCCATGAGCCTATCGGGGGTTTCTTAACAAAGCGTCTCGACAACGTCCTGTGGCGTCCGTGGAGAGCCGTCTGGGGGCCGGGGGGGTTGTGTGTCGTCGGCCGTGAACTCGGCCGTGTCCTTGCGCGATTGGCGCCTTCCATCCCCGGTCAACATCCTGTCATCGCTGGCACGACCCACTTTGACCGGGTAACATCCCTATTCTGCCTTTTTTGGCGCAAATAACAGTTGGGAGGATTGACATGAGGCGCTGGGGAAAACCCGTTCAACTCGCTGCCCTTGCCGTTCTGGCGGGGCTGTTTTCAGGTCCGGCCTTGGCACAGGGAGATCCGACGCGCGAGATCACCAACATCGCCGGCGACCTTTACCGCTTCCAAAACAACTTTCATTTTTCTGTTTTCCTGGTCACCCCGGAAGGTGTCATCGTCACCGACCCCATCAACGCGGAAGCCGCTCAATGGCTAAAGGACGAGATTGCCACCCGCTTCGACCAGCCGGTCAAATATGTCATCAACAGCCACCATCACGCCGACCACGCGTCGGGCGGCGACGTCTTTGCCGACACGGCCACCTTCGTTGGCCAGGAGAACATGGTCGCGGCCGCTGCCGCGCAAGGGGCGGAGGCCGTGCGCGCCCTGGATATCGTCTATTCGGATTCTATGACCATAACTTTGGGCGGCAAGACGGTTGAGTTGCAATATGTTGGCAAGAACCACACCGACAACATGACGGTCGTTCGTTTTCCCGCCGAAAAGACGGTCTACACGGTCGATTTCATCTCCGTCAAACGGCTGCCTTTTCGGACTCTTAGAGATTCCTTTTTCCCCGACTGGATTGACTCCATCAAAGCCGTCGAGGCCATGGATTTTGACATAGTGGCCCCCGGCCACGGCCCCCTGGGAACCCTTCAGGATGTCGTCGATCACCGCCAGTATCTGGAGGATCTGACGGCCGCCGTGCAGGCACAAATCGACGCCGGCAAGACCGTAGACGAAGCCAAGGCCGCCATCACCCTCGACAAATACAAAGACTGGACCCAGTACGACGCCTGGCTTGGTGAAAATATCGAAGGCGCCTACCGCATACTCTCCGGCGCCAGCTAACCGGACAGGCAAGGCGCGCGCGGCACTCCGTCAACGCCGCGGCGCCTTCCGCCGACAACCTTTCTCGCCTAACTCAATTCAGAATTGTCACCAATGTCTCCGGCACGCACGTCCGGATGATCGAGGCCAGTCTGTCCACCAATTCCCGCCGAGGAAACGAGGCCCTGCAGACAAGACGCACGATTCTTCCCGCCTTGCCCGATGTTTCGCGCCGCAGGACGATGTCGCGGCGCCCCCTTTCTTCCCGTGCCCTTGTCAGTGCCGGTACGAGTGTAACGCCGTCTCCCGCCGCTACCAGCGCCAGCAGAGTTTCCAACCCTGTTTCCCGCGTGTTGGCATTGGCGATGCCCGTACTGGCGTGGCATAAATCCAAGACTTGATCGCGCAGGCAGTGTCCGTCGGCTAGCAGCAAAAGCGCCTCCTGCGCCAGTGCCTCCAACTCGATGCTCTCCTGCGCCGCCAGCGCGTGCCCTTCGCCGAGAGCAACCCAGAATGGTTCGTCGTAAAGAGCCGTCTCTCGCAACGATGGGTCATCCGGTGCCGTGGCCAGGATCACGCCGTCCAGTTCGCCACCGGCAAGGCGCTGCTCCAGATCGGCGGTAAATCCCTCGACCAATGTCAGCGACAGATCCGGCATTTCCTGACGGATCGTCGCCAAGATCAGCGGTGACAAATAGGGCCCGATGGTGGCGATCATGCCCAAGCGAAACACTCCCGAAAACGGGTCCTTGGCTGCTTGCGCGGTGGCGACAATCTCATCCGACACTGTAATCAACCGTCTTGCCTGAGCGGCAATCTGCGCACCGATAGGCGTTACCTGCACGGCGCGGTTCGTGCGCTCGAACAGGGCCACGCCCAAAAAATCCTCCAATTTGCGAATTTGGCCGCTAAGGGCCGGCTGGCTAACGTGGCATTTGCTCGCGGCGCGGCCGAAATGTCTTTCTTCGGCGACGGCAACGACATATTGCAGGTCACGAATATTCATGGCGCCCTCTGACTGGCTTGGCCTGAATATAGGTAATGCCTATCGATTCAACAAGAATAATCGATTGTACAAATCGAACGCCCTTCACTATTTTCTTTGTTGTCGAGACCACCACCAACACGAGAAGGGATCCCAGACCATGACCAAATGCCCCGTTATGACCGCCACCAATGGGAGTCCGATTTCCGACAACCAGAACAGCCTGACCGCTGGGCCGAGGGGTCCGTTGCTGGCGCAGGACTGGCAGTTGTTTGAAAAACACGCTCATTTCAACCGCGAGCGCATTCCCGAGCGGATTGTCCATGCCAAGGGCTCCGGCGCCTACGGCAAGCTGACGATCACTGGCGACATCACCAAATACACCAAGGCGAAAATTTTCGAAGTCGGCAAGCAAACCGAGTGTTTCCTGCGCTTCTCCACCGTCGCCGGTGAAAAGGGCGCCGCCGATGCCGAGCGCGACGTCCGCGGTTTCGCCATGAAATTTTATACCGAGGAAGGCAACTGGGACATAGTCGGCAACAACACGCCGGTTTTTTTCGTCCGCGATCCATATAAATTCATGGACTTCATCCACAGCCAGAAGCGCGACCCCAGAACCAACCTGCGTTCCAGCACCATGCAATGGGATTTCTGGTCCCATGCGCCGGAGGCGTTACACCAGATCACCATCCTCATGTCCGACCGCGGCCAGCCGGCCTCGTACCGCCACATGAACGGCTACGGCTCACACACCTACAGCCTGATCAACGCCCAGGGCGAACGCGTCTGGGTAAAATTCCACTTCAAAACCGAGCAGGGCCACAAGACCAATACCAACGATCAAGTCGCGAATATCATCGGCGGTGACCGCGAAAGCCACCAGGCCGACCTCTACCGAACTATCGAAAAAGGCGATTTCCCAAGGTGGAAATTCAAGGTCCAAATCATGACCGAGGCCCAGGCCGAAGCGTTTTCATACAACCCCTTCGACCTGACAAAAGTCTGGCCCCACAGCGATTTTCCCCTGATCGAAGTCGGCACTCTAGAACTCAACCGCAACCCGGAAAACTACTTCGCCGAGGTCGAACAGGCGGCGTTTACGCCGGCCAACATCGTACCGGGCATCGGCCACAGCCCCGACAAGATGTTGCAGATGCGTATTCTGTCCTACGGTGACGCCCAACGTTATCGGATCGGCGCCAACCACCAGCATCTGCCGGTGAACGCCGCCCGCTGTCCCGTGCGCAACTATCAGCGCGACGGGGCCATGCGGTTCAATGACAACGGCGGCGGCACGGTAAATTACGAGCCCAACAGCTTTGACGGCCCAACCGAGGACCCATCCGCCAAGGAGCCGCCGCTGGCCATCACCGGCGACGCGGACCGTTATGACCATCGCCAAGGCAACGATGACTTTACCCAGGCCGGCAACTTGTTCGCCATCATGCCCAAGGACGAGCAGGATCGTCTCATGGACACAATAGCCGGCGCCATGTCCGGCGTGCCTTCCCCCATCGTCGAACGGCAACTCGGTTATTTCCGCCAAGCCAACCCGGCCTACGGGGATGGCATCGCAAAACGCCTGGGCATGA
>QIGO01000145.1 GCA_003230015.1 Alphaproteobacteria bacterium
TCCCTCTCGACGACATTCGGCCGCCGGACGACTCAAGGCCCAACTTCGAAAAATTACAAAAACTCCGATCCTTCTCGACCTTGGCACGCCAGCTATTCGCGACCGCGCGCGACCACACGATTTGGCGGGCGCGCAACATAGTGTTTGGCGATAACCTGCCCAGACTGACTTTTCGCGCGGTCATCCGCTATTACGTCTCGGTCTGGTCCGCCCATCGCGCCCTGGCGCGCCTCGTCGTCACGGACAGGACGGAGATCCGATCCCGGCCATTCATCCTGTTCCTGCTCCAGTTCGAGCCCGAATACACAACCCTGTCCCTGTCCCGGCAATTCAATGACACCCGCGCCCTGTGACACCCGCGCCCTGATCCAGCAGCTCTCCTTGTCGATGCCGGCGGGCTACCGCCTGGTTTTGAAAGAGAACATCAACTCCATCGGCAACAGAGCCACTTCTTTCTATCGCGCCCTGTTGGGTTTGCCCAACGTGATCCTGGCCGACCATGCCATTCCGGCAACCGAGCTCATGGCCCATGCCCAAGCCGTCGCCACCGTCAGCAGTACCGGCGCCCTGGAAGCCAATCTGTTCGGCAAGCCCGCTTTCATTTTCGCCCAGGGCACCGAATTCAGCTTCCTGCCGGACATCCACATTGTCGGCTCCTTCGCGCAGTTGCCGGCCATGTTACGGCAATTGACAGCCAACAGATCGGCGGAGGAACAAGAAAGAACCCGCCGTCACGCCGCACGCTACCGCCGCGCGATCGAACTTGTTTCTTTCGACGCCCCGGATACCAGGCCCTTCCGCGGCAGCAAGACAACCATTGCCGATAGCGAAGCGGAAAAGGCCGTCGATCATTTGATCGACTGCTACCGCATTCAGCGTAAAACGCCTGGTCCGAACAGGGATTCGGCACGCGGCGAAGACGCGCAAAACCACATCCTTGAAATGACGAGGAACACATGATGCTGCAATTGTCGGGGCGGCGCGGCCTCAAATGGCGAATGTTACCCGCCATCAAACTCGCCTTTTCTCTGACCGGCCGGGGCTGGCACAAATTCTATGCGTGGATGCTGGACCGCCAAGAGCGCAATAACTCGATTGGCAAAATCCTGGGCAGAGACACTCATGTGCCTGGCAAGGATAAAGGCCTGTACGACGTTTCCCGTGGACCTGTCCACGCCGCGTTCCTCAAGGCCAATGGCCTGCGGCCCAACCACCGCTTTCTGGATTTTGGCTGCGGCTACGGCCGCACGGCGGCCACCATCCTCGAATATCTTGACGCCGGTAACTACATCGGCGTCGATCTCTCCGCCGAACGCATCCGCATCTGCCACGACTACATCAAACATCTCGACTTGGCGGATCGCCGGCCCACATTTTTGGCCAACCGCGACAATGCGTTGCCTTCGCCACATCGGTGTTCTCTCACATGCCCTTCGACGCCTGGAAAGAAGTGCTGTCGGCGGCCCATCGCGTCCTGCGTCAAGACGGCGCCTTCATCCTCAATTATCACATATCGCAGACGGCCCCCAGGGTCAGCGACTTGAAGGATTATTATTATCCCCAGGCCGATGTGACGGCCCTGTTCGCCGAATGTGGTTTTGTCGCTGAGAGGCTGCACGGTTGGCACGACGACCTCGATCCCGCGAACCGGGATCCCGACGTCCGCGTCGTCAAATTGACAAAGCGGAAATAGGCCGGGCGAACATGCAGCCCGCCCCCCAGGATCCCGCAACGACCGCCGCGCAGCGTCCAATATGTTATTGTTTCAATGTAACGGAGGCGGCGGTCCGCGCCCATTTCTCAAAACCGGGAGCGACCTACGAAACCCTGGTCAGCGAAACCCAGGTGACGACCAAATGCACCGCCTGCCGCCTCGATCTCGATCTTATTCTCGACAGCCTGCACCGCTCTTCTTCGTCATCCCCCGCCCCCACCCCGGCCGACCGGCAAACCGCCAAGGCGCTTCGCCGCGCCTACGATCTGACCGATGCCGGTTTCCTTGTTAACAATGGCGAAATTACAACCCTCCTGCGTATCGACAACCAGGGCCTCTTGTTTCGCGATCATCGTTGGATCGTGCCTTACAGCTATACGATTCGCGTTCTCGCCAGCGATGGCCGCATCACCCACACTCAACGCGGATCCTTGGGCAGGGGAGACACCCTCGAGGTCGATTTCTCCACCATCGCGGCCTGTCCGCCGCTGGGTTGGTTTCTCGTCAGCCTCTACCCCCAGGAAGAGGGACTATCGGGCACGGTGCGGCCGCAGTTGAACATTCGCGGCAAACATTGGTGCAGTTCGGTACACACCCAACTCGTCTCCATGGCATGTCACCACAAAACAGCCTTGCTTCGAACCGAGGACCACAAGCTCAACGCACTTGTGTCACTGATCAACACCGGACGGCGGCAGACCAAGCTCGATTTGACCCTCTATGATGGCCAAGGGGACCTCAAGGCGACGGTCATACTGCCACCCTTGGGATCGCATCTTGCCGACCTCGATGAAATTTTTCCAGACGTCGCCAACGAGGCCCTTCTCACCCTATCGGTGCGCAGCGACGCGCCGGTATGCAAGCACCTGGTGCTGCGCCATCGCGACGGCTCTTGGAGCCAAAATCACTTCCCCAACATAAAATGACCCAGCCGGTTTTTCATTATTTGCCACCGATCATACTGCCGCTGTTCCCGCGCCAAGCCGGCACGCTGTCCATCGACTACGACCTCCAGCATGTGCTCCACGTCCGTGGCAACACCCAGTTCACAGGCCAACTTCGCATCACCAGCCGCCATTTTTCCGACGGCACCCTGCTCGCCGAGGACATCGCCGAAAAAACCGTAGAGCACGGCCAAGTGAGCGACCCCTTATACCGCCGCGAGATTGCCGCCGACGCATTCGGCTACCTGGAGCTTCATATCGAGGCCACCGCGCCCGTTTTCCACAAGCTGCTTTCCCCCCCTGGTTACGCGATCCTGAACCGGGAGAATTTCGGCAGCATCATCGTCACTTCCGACCAGAAATACGCCAACCCCAGGATCATCGATCAAATCCGCGCCACCGGCGAGTTTTGCATGGTGCATACTTCCGGCTTCATGGACCGCCAAGCCCAACTCGCCACCAGCCTCTTGCTCATCAACCCCTATGAAAAGACCTTGCTCGCCCGCATCGTCGCGTCTACCGGACGGCGTTGCCAGGCGCGTGTCGCCGCGCGGACGGCTGTCGTCGTTGCTCTCGAACCGATCCTCGATGACCAGGCATGGGCAACCTACATGGTTGGCGCCACCAACCGTGTTCTGACCTACGATCTGCGCCACCACATGGCAGATCCATTGCAAATCTACAGTATGGATCACCTGGACGTCTTCAGTGGTGTCGGCACTCATCGGCCGGTAGACATGCGCGAATATGCGCGCGCCGCCTCACGGCGGTTTCTCCGCGAAACGCGTCTTCGCATCGCCTAACCCCAGCCAACAGGCAGCTATGCCAACATTTGATCTTTTGGACGGGAAATCCGTGCTCATCACCGGTGGAACCGGGTCTTTCGGGCAGCAGTTCGTGGCCGAAATTCTCCAACGGTGCGCGCCCCGGCGCCTCGTCGTCTTCAGCCGCGACGAGCTTAAACAATTCCACATGCAGCAGCGTTTTTCCGAAGAGGATCACCCCTGTCTACGCTATTTTCTCGGCGACGTTCGCGATAGAAACCGGCTGATCCAGGCCTGCGCCGGTGTTGACACCATCATCCATGCCGCCGCCCTCAAGCAAATCGTCGCCGCCGAGCGCAACCCCATGGAATGCATCGCCACCAACGTCCTCGGCGCCGAGAATGTGATTGCCGCGGCGATTGGCAATGACGTTCAGCGTGTCATCGCGCTCTCCACGGACAAGGCCGCCAACCCGATAAATCTCTATGGCGC
>QIGO01000080.1 GCA_003230015.1 Alphaproteobacteria bacterium
TTTGCGCCATCAGCTCGCGCACTTCTTCGGCAACGAAGAAAAAGTAGTTGATGATGTGCTCGGGCTTGCCGACAAATCGCTTGCGCAATTCGGGGTCCTGGGTGGCGATGCCGACCGGGCAGGTGTTCAGGTGGCATTTGCGCATCATCAGGCAGCCCGCCGCGATCAGCGGCGCCGTCGCGACGCCAAATTCGTCCGCTCCGAGCAGCGCGCCGCGCCCGGTGCGCAAACCCCCATCGACCTGGACGCTGATGCGGCCGCGAAGCTTGTTCAGAACCAAAGTCTGATGGGTCTCGGCGAGGCCAATCTCCCAGGGGCTGCCGGCATGTTTGATCGAGGTGAGGGGGCTTGCGCCGGTGCCGCCGTCATAACCCGATATCGTGACATGATCGGCGCGCGCCTTGGAGACCCCCGCTGCAACGGTGCCGACACCGACCTCGGACACCAGCTTGACCGAAATCAGCGCGTCACGATTGGCGTTTTTTAGATCGAAGATGAGTTGGGCCAGGTCCTCGATCGAATAGATATCATGGTGGGGGGGCGGTGAAATCAGGCCGACACCAGGGGTCGAATGGCGCACCTTGGCGATGATCGCATCGACTTTGTGGCCGGGGAGCTGGCCGCCCTCGCCCGGTTTTGCCCCTTGGGCCATTTTAATCTGGATCATGTCGGAATTGACCAGATATTCCCCGGTAACGCCAAAACGCCCCGAGGCCACCTGCTTGATCGACGAGCGCATGGTGTCGCCATTGGGCAGCGGGGTATAACGGTCGACTTCCTCGCCGCCTTCGCCGGTATTTGACCGCCCGCCCATGCGGTTCATGGCGATGGCGATGGTGGTGTGGGCCTCGCGGCTGATCGAGCCATAGGACATGGCGCCGGTGGCAAAACGCTTGACGATGTCCTTGGCCGGTTCCACCTCGTCCAGCGCTACCGCTTTACGCCCATCGTCTTCGGCTTTGCAGATATCGAACAGCCCGCGAATGGTTAGCAGCCGGTCTTTTTGATCGTTGATCCTTCGGGCAAATTCCTTGTAACTTTCCGCCGAATTGCCACGCACCGCGTGTTGCAGATCACGCACCGCGTCCGCCGTCCAGCCATGTTCCTCGCCGCGCACCCGGAAAGCATATTCGCCGCCAACATCAAGAGCATGCTCCAGAACCGGCGACTGGCCAAAGGCCGCTTCATGGCGGCGCATGGTTTCCTCGGCGATTTCCGCCATGCCAACGCCTTCGATCTGGGAGGGGGTGCCGGTGAAGTATTTGGCGATAAATTCCGAATTCAGCCCCACGGCATCGAATATCTGCGCCCCGCAATAGGACTGATACGTCGAAATGCCCATCTTGGACATGACTTTCAGGAGGCCCTTGTCGACCGCCTTGGTGTAACGCTTGATGGCGTCTTTGCGGCTGATTTCCTCACCCAGGCTGTGGCGCAGCTCATCGACGGTTTCAAAAGCAAGATAGGGGTTGATCGCCTCGGCGCCATACCCGGCAAGGGTGGCGAACTGATGGATTTCCCGCGCTTCGCCGGTTTCGGCGACCAGCCCGACCGAGGTTCTGAGGCCGGCGCGGATCAGATGATGATGGACCGCCGAGACCGCCAAAAGTGACGGGATCGGCACCCGTGTTGCGCTGGTCAGCCGGTCCGAAAGGATGATGATGTTGTACCCCTCGGCCACCGCCTTTTCGGCCCGGTCGCAAACGTTCTCCAAAGCCCCTTCAAGCCGGGCGGCGCCTTTGTCGGCGCTAAAAGTGATATCCAGGGTGATGGTCTGGAAGTGGTTGTCGGAGATTTCGCCGATCTGGCGGATTTTCTCCAGATCGCCATTGCTGAGAATCGGCTGGCGCACCTCCAGGCGTTTGGCAACGGCGGTCATTTCGGGGTCGAGCAGGTTTGGCCTTGGGCCGATGAACGACACCAGCGACATCACCAGTTCCTCGCGGATCGGGTCGATGGGCGGGTTGGTGACCTGGGCGAAAAGCTGCTGGAAATACGAATGCAGCAGTTTGGGCCGTGTCGAGAGGGCGGAAATTGGCGTATCGGTGCCCATGGAGCCCACCGCCTCCTGGCCGGTGGTGGCCATCGGCGAGAGGAGAAATTTCAAATCCTCCTGGGTGTAACCGAAGGCCTGCTGCAGATCGAGCAACCCGACATTGGTGCGCCGCGCCGGCCCCTCGACCGGGGGCAGGCCCTCAAGCTTGATCTGGCTGGCATCGAGCCAGTCCTGATAGGGGTGGGCCTGGGCCAGCGAGGTCTTGAGCTCGTCGTCGGAGACAATACGGCCCTCTTCAAGGTCGATCAGCAGCATTTTGCCCGGCTGCAGCCGCCATTTTTGAGTGATGCGGGATTCCTCGATCGGTAGCACGCCCATTTCCGACGACAACACGACGATATCGTCGGTGGTGACCAGATAGCGGGCGGGGCGCAAGCCATTGCGGTCCAGGGTGGCGCCGATCTGCCGGCCATCGGTAAAAGCAATGGCGGCGGGGCCGTCCCACGGCTCCATCAGGGCGGCGTGATGCTCGTAAAACGCCCGGCGCTTGTCGTCCATGAGCGGATTGCCGGTCCAGGCCTCGGGGATCATTGTCATCATGGCGTGGGACAGTGAAT
>QIGO01000022.1 GCA_003230015.1 Alphaproteobacteria bacterium
TGGAGTGGACCTCGGAAACCTGTTCCACTTGCATGACGGCCTGATCGGCGACCTGATAGGACTGGCCCAGCTCACATTTGATTTGGATGAAGATCGTTTGCATGGGCAAACGCTAACCGGGAAGGCGTCCTAGCGCAACAGGAAGGCCGGCGTGTGGTCGCCCATGCCGACGATTTTGTCGTCCGATTCCTGCCTGCCGCCATGGCGCCGCGTGGCGGCGCGATTTATATCAACCACCGTTCCGATGGACCCGCCTTTCGAGGTCGGGTCGGCAGCTTTGGTTGCCGGCGCCGCAGCCTGAACAGTTTTGGTTCTTCGAGTGCGTTTGACCTTGGGTGTGGCGGCGGGTGCCACCTGGTCTTTTTCGGTGCTCTCAATTTCGGGTTCCGCGGCTTGAACCGCCCTGGTCCGTCCAGAATTGCGCTGGGTGCGCCGTCGCGCCGTCGCGGCCGGCGCAGCGGCTCCCGTTTCATCAGGAGACGGGGCTATGCCTTCGGCCTTCGATCTCGAGCCGCTCTATGGGCGAACCGATGAGCCGCTCAATAGCGGCGACATATTTCGTGTCGGCCGGGGTCGCCAGCGTGAAGGAACGGCCTTCACGGCCGGCTCTGCCAGTGCGGCCGATGCGATGTACATAATCATCCGCGGTCATGGGCACGTCAAAATTGAAGACGTGGCTCATGCCGACCACATCCAAACCACGGGCCGCGACATCGCTGGCGACAAGTAGTTTGATCTCGTTGTTCTTGAAACGCTCCAACGTCTCCGTGCGCAAACTCTGCGCCATATCGCCATGGAGGGCCGCGCAATCGAAGCCGTGGCGCTCGAGGGAGCGGGCCAGCGTGGAGACGTCGCGCTTGCGATTGCAGAATATGATGGCGTTGTTGACGTCTTCCAACGCCAGCAACTTGCGCAGCGCCTCGCGCTTGCGGCGAAAATCGCCGGGAACGGGCACAAGCCTTTGGATGACATTTTCGGCCGGTGTCGCCGATGGCGCCACGGCGATCTGGCTGGGCAGGGTCAAGTAGGTGTCGGCAAGGCGGCGGATCTCGGCCGGCATGGTGGCCGAGAACATTAGAGTCTGGCGGGTGCGAGGCAGCAGCTTGATAATGCGCTCGACATCGGGGATGAAGCCCATATCGAGCATACGGTCGGCCTCATCGACGACGAGAATCTTGATATCGGCCAGCAGGATCTTGCCGCGCTCGAACTGGTCAATAAGGCGGCCCGGGGTGGCGATAAGGACGTCAACACCGCGGGTGAGAGCTTGATCCTGTTCGGAAAAGCTGACGCCGCCGATCAGCAATGCCATGCTCAATTTGTGGTATTTGCCGTAAACGGTGAAATTCTCCGAAACCTGGGCGGCAAGTTCGCGGGTCGGCTCCAGTATGAGGGAACGAGGCATGCGCGCGCGGGCGCGGCCCTTGCCCAACATTTCGATCATCGGCAGGGTGAAACCGGCCGTTTTACCAGTGCCGGTTTGGGCCACGCCAATAATATCGCGACCCTGAAGAATCTTCGGGATCGCTTGTTCCTGGATGGGTGTAGGCTGCTCGTAGCCGGCATCCGCAACGGCGCGCAGCAGGTCGGGCCCTAGCCCGAGGTCATCAAAACTCATCTTCGTATGATCAAGTCCGGTCCGCCGGATAACAATGCAATCGCATTTGTCGGAGAAAGTATTCAAGCATCATAAGTGTTATAAGATCGATGTCAAATTACGCTTTGGTCTTAAGGGGATAGTATAGTGGCTATACACCCAATGTGATACCAGCGCCCGCCGATTGGCCGATCTTGCTTCGGCCGGCCATTTGTTTCGGGGCGAACGGCGGTGGATCTAACTCGAAAGAATGAGAAAATCGTGAAATCCGTGGAGCCGTTACTGTTGCTGCCCGGGCTGATCTGCGATGAGGCGTTGTGGGCGCATCAGACCAATCACCTGGCCGATATCGCCAAAGTCGGCGTTGGCGATTTGACCGAGGCGTCGAGCATACAGGGCATGGCCGCGCAAGTGTTGGCAGCGGCGCCAGAGCAATTCGCGTTAGCTGGGTTCTCCACAGGTGGTTATGTAAGCCTGGAAATCATGCGCCAGGCGCCGGAAAGGGTGACGCGGCTGGCCCTGCTGAATACCTCCGCACAACCCGATGATGCTGACAAAGCGCGCAAGAGGCGGGGCCTGATCGCCTTGTCGAGCAAGGGCAAATTTCGTGGGGTGAGTGCGAAGCTGATGGCGGAATTGGTGTTCCTGCCGCGTGCCTCGGAGCCGGACTTGGTTGAAATAGTGCGTGCGATGACAGAGCGGATGGGGGCGGAGGTCTTCGTGCGCCAGCAGACGGCAGTCCTCAATAGGATCGATAGCCGGGACATATTGACGCAGATCGATGTGCCGACATTGGTGATCTGCGGCCGGGAAGACCTGCTGACACCGCTACACTGCCATGAAGAACTGGCCGCCGGCGTCGAAGGGGCACGGCTGGCAGTGATCGAGCAGTGCGGGCATCTGTCGCCCCTGGAACGGCCCCATGCGGTCACCGCGCTGCTGCGAACCTGGTTGCTGCATGGTTAGTCGTTCGGTCTTGGGCTATCGGCGTTTGGCTGGGTGAGCAGAAGAGCCTGGGCCATGAAATTTTGAAAAGCGGGATCCCGCAGGCCAGTGGCGGCGGGCAGGCTGCCACGGCGGGCCGTAATGTCCCGGTCGCCTTGGCAAAAGGCGATTTGCAGGCGAATGGGCCGGCTTGATGGCGGATCAAGCTGGATCGCATTTGGGTCTTCGCAGAGGCGTGAGGCTAAGCGGGATTGAAAACCAGTACGAGGCGGAAATTGTCCCGTGCAGAGGGTCCGGGACGGGTGGTGAAATTGCTGGGCGCGCGGCTGTTGCGCTGGTTGAAAATGGCGGTGACGCTATCGGCGAAGGCATCGTCTGGCATCGCAAAAGGATTGCCGAAAATTTGCGTGTGCATATCACGGCCGCCGGCGATGGTGGAGAAGTCCAACCGGCTCGCATTGAAGCTTGAACGGCCGGTGTCGAA
>QIGO01000167.1 GCA_003230015.1 Alphaproteobacteria bacterium
GCGCCGTGCTGCCCATCGTCCTGGCGATCGCGCCGGTCTTTCTGCTGATTTTCCTGGGATATGGGATTCGCGCCCGGCGCCTGCTGGCGGACGGGTTCTGGGAGCCGGCGGAGCGTTTAATCTACTACGTGCTGTTCCCTGCCTTGTTGGTCGCCACACTGGCCAGCGCCAAGCTGGACGATCTGGATATCGCCCCCATGGCCGGTGCCTTGGTCGCTGCGATCGCGGCGCTGGTGGCCGTCCTGCTGGTGCTCCGGCCGATGTTGAAACTGCCTGGGCCTGCCTATACCAGCGTCTTCCAGGGAGTGGTGCGGCAAAACACCTATATCGGATTGGCCGTGGCGTTGGCCGTAGTCGGAGAGCGAGGGCTTGCGGCAGCGGCCGTTGCCGTGGCGGTCATCGTGCCCCTGGTCAATCTGCTTTCGGTCACGGTGTTGGCCCGCTTCGGCGCAAATGGACAGCCGAGTTGGACCGGCGCAGTGCGGCAGGTTCTACGCAACCCACTGATCATCGCCTGCGCTATTGGCATTGCCCTGAACCTGACTGGGATCGGCTTGCCGCCGGTCATCGGTCCGTTGCTGCAAATCCTCGGGAGCGCCGCGCTACCCCTGGGTTCACTGGACCTGGCCGCGGCGCGGGCCGCCGGGCCGCCGGTAGCATTGGCGGTCGGGCTTCGGCTGATCGTCCTGCCTGCGCTTACGGCGCTGGCCTGCCAGGCGCTGGACGTCGGCCCCATCGCCACCTTCGTCGCCATTCTGTTCAACGGCACACCGGCCTCGCCCTCCTCCTACATCCTCGCCCGCTTGCTCGGCGGCGATGCGCGCCTGATGGCCGGCATTATCACGGTGCAGACGGCGCTGTCATTGCTAACTCTGCCGCTGGTGCTTACCTTTGGCCCGCTGCCATGACAGGACATACCCTATGAAAATCGGTATCTATGGCGCGGGCGCGATCGGCGGCTATTTGGCGGTGCAACTAACACTTGCCGGGCAAGAAGTAACGTGCATCGCCCGTGGCGCGCATTTGGCGGCCATGCAAAAGAACGGACTTAAGTTGCGCACGGGCGATGAAGAGCGCGTGGCTCGGTGCGCCTGCACCGACAGTCCAGCGGAGGCCGGGCCGCAGGACTATTTGATCGTCGCCCTAAAGGCACATCAGGCCTATGAGGCCGCCGAGGACATGCGGCCCATGCTAGGGCCGGAAACGCCGGTGGTGACCGCCATGAACGGCGTGCCTTGGTGGTACTTCTATAAAATGCCGGGGCGTTTCGAGGATCACCGCTTGAATAGCGTCGACCCGGGCGGGCGGCAATGGCAAGCGCTGGGGCCCGAACGGGCCATCGGCTGTGTCGTATACGCGGCCACCGAGATCGCCGAGCCCGGTGTCATCGTGCACACCTACGGCGAGAAGTTCACTCTTGGCGAGCCGGACGGGGCGCTATCGGAACGCTCGCAACGGCTGAGCACCGCCATGGAGCAGGCGGGCCTGCGGGCGCCGGTGCGTGACAACATCCGCGACGACATTTGGATCAAGTTGTGGGGCAACCTGTGCTTTAACCCAATCAGCGCGCTGACCGGCGCCACCTTGGACGTGGTCGCCACCGATTCGGCGACCCGCGCGCTGGCCCGCCACATGATGATCGAGGGGCAGGCCATCGGCGAGGCCCTGGGCGTGCATTTTCGTGTCGACATAGACCGGCGCATCGACGGTGCCGCCGGCGTCGGCGCGCACAAGACCTCCATGCTGCAAGATTTGGAGCGGGGCCGGCCGATGGAGATCGATGCCCTGGTCAGCGCCGTACAGGAGATGGGCCGCCTGGTCGAGATCGAGACGCCCTACATCGACGCGGTGCTCGGCCTCATCCAACAGCGCGGCCGGTCGCTGGGCCTGTATCCGACGTTTGCGGGTTAGCTCAAATATCCGCGAATAGCCTCCGCCATGGCATCGGCGCCAATGATCGGTGGGAACAGGGTCAACAGCTTACCATCGGGGCCCATCAGGTAGATGAACACACCGTGCTCATAAATGTCGATGCCGTCCCACGACCGGGTCACTTGCTTGGCCGTCACGCCATAAGCCGCTGCCGCCGCCGCCAGTTTCTCGGGCGTGCCCGTGAGGCCGGTCAATCGCGGATGGATTTTCGCCACGGCTACGGCCAGGTTTTCCGGCTGGTCGTTCTTCGCATCGACGGTGATCAGGATCGGCGCGACCTGGTTGCCTTCGTCGCCAAGTATATCGATGGCATCGGCGATGGAGCGTAGCGCCGTTGGGCAAATGCCCGGGCATTTAGCGTACCCGAAATAGACGAGCATGTACCGGCCGAGAAAATCGCGGTCGGTCACGGCCCGGCCAGTTTGATCGATAAGATCGAACGGCCCGCCGACTTGCTGCGTTAGCGCCGCCCCTGCCCCGTTTCCAACGGGGTTCGCCCAGACTGCCGGCCCGGCGAGTGCCAAGCCGGCTGCCAAGACGGTGACTAGGCCAAGAGTGCGAGTCACGTTCACTGCGACTCCAGGTACTTCTTTTCGGCTTCCAGGCCGATACCGAGCTTACCGTTTTCCTTGATCAGCTTCTTGACCCGTGGGTCGTTGCGGAACCACTGTGCCGCCGCCTTGCTCTTCGGGTCGATACCGTTCGCCGCCGCCCACTTGGGCACGAAACGGTTGGCCCCCCGCCACTCGCCGTCCGGAAACTCGCGCACGAATTTCAGGGCGAAAAACGTGTAGCCCCGGTTGGTCGAGAACAAACCGTCCGCCTGAACACGCTTGCCGCAGAAGTCG
>QIGO01000036.1 GCA_003230015.1 Alphaproteobacteria bacterium
CAGGAACCGGCCCGCCTGCCCGACCCGGAACAACAGCCGCAGCCAGGTCTCGGCGCGGCGCAAGACACGTTGGATGGAAGATTCGGCCATAACCTATCCCTTATGCCAGATTGCCCTTATGCCAGATTGCTGGCCGAGTCTGGGTAAGATTCGGCCAACTACCGCTCATTTGACCGTTCTCGCCGTTGGTGTAGGATGCCGCGGACCTTTCCGGGGCGACCGAAATTGCGAGGAATCGGATGACCGAGACCCAACCGCTTATGGCGGGCAAGCGTGGCTTGATCATGGGCGTCGCCAACGAGCGTTCCATCGCCTGGGGCATCGCCTCGGCCGCTCACAAGCATGGCGCGGCCCTGGCCTTCACCTATCAAGGCGAGGTGCTGGAAAAACGGGTGCGGCCGTTGGCCGAATCGGTAGGCTCGGAGATCGTGCTGCCCTGCGATGTGACCGACGATGCCAGCATCGACGCGGTCTTCACTACGGTTGAAAAGCAATGGGGCAAACTTGATTTCCTGGTGCACGCCATCGCCTACGCCGACAAGGAAGAATTGAAGGGCAAATACCTGAACACCTCGCGCGACAACTTTGTGCGCAGTCTGGATATCTCCTGCTACTCTTTCACTGCCGTCTCGCAGCGCGCGGTGCCGTTGATGAAGGACGGCGGGAGTCTGCTGACCCTCACCTACTACGGCGCCGAGCGGGTCATGCCGCACTACAACGTCATGGGTGTCGCCAAGGCGGCGTTGGAGGCGAGCGTGCGCTATCTGGCCGCCGATCTGGGCGAGGCGAATATTCGTGTAAATGCCATCTCGGCCGGCCCCATCAAGACCCTGGCGGCCTCCGGCATCGGCGATTTCCGCTATATCCTGAAGTGGAACGAATACAACTCGCCCCTGCACCGCAACGTCAGCATCGAGCAGGTGGGCGGTGCCGCCCTCTATCTGCTCTCCGACTTGTCCAGCGGCGTGACCGGCGAAATTCACCACGTTGACAGCGGCTATCACGTGGTCGGCATGATGTCGACCGAGGCCGCCCCGCAACTAGCCGAGCTGCTGCGCGACTTCACGCCGCAATCGTGAGCCATGCCCGGTAATAGCTTCGGTATCGCTTTTCGTTACACCACCTGGGGCGAGAGCCACGGGCCGGCCATCGGCTGTGTGATCGACGGCGTGCCGCCGCGCATCCCGCTCACAGAGTCTGAGATTCAGGTCTATCTCGACAAACGGCGGCCGGGCGGCTCGCGCTTTACCAGCCAGCGGCGCGAGGCCGACCAGGTACGCATCCTCTCCGGTGTCTTCGACGGCCAGACCACGGGCACGCCCCTGGCCCTGGAAATCGAGAATACCGATTCGCGCTCCAAGGATTACGAGGAGAACCGGGAGAAATTCCGCCCCGGCCACGCCGACTACACCTATTGGCAAAAATACGGCATCCGCGACCACCGGGGCGGCGGTCGGTCCAGCGCCCGCGAGACCGCCATGCGTGTCGCCGCCGGCGCCGTGGCGCGCAAGGTGCTGCACCATGTGCTGGGCGACGGCGTGACCGTTCGCGGCGCCCTGATCCAGATGGGGCCGCACAAAATCGACCGCGACAATTGGGATTGGGCGACCGTGGAGGCCAACCCGTTCTGGTGCCCCGATGCAACGGCCGCGAAGGCATGGGAAAAGCATCTGGACGCGGTGCGCAAGGCCGGCTCCTCCCTCGGCGCCATGATCGAGGTGGTGGCCACCGGCATTCCCGTCGGCCTGGGCGAGCCGGTCTACGACAAGCTCGACGCCGATCTCGCTAAGGCGCTCATGAGCATCAACGCCGTCAAGGCGGTAGAGATCGGCGCCGGCATCGAAGCCGCCGCCCTCACCGGCGAAGAGAACGCCGACGAGATGCGCATGGACGGCGACAGCGTGCGCTTCCTCTCCAACAAAGCCGGTGGCATTTTGGGCGGCCTCTCCACCGGCCAAGACATCGTCGCCCGCTTCGCCGTCAAGCCCACCAGTTCTATCCTCACCCCCCGCCGCACCGCCGACATCCACGGCGACGAGACAGAAATCGTCACCAAAGGCCGCCACGACCCCTGCGTCGGCATCCGCGCCGTACCCGTCGGCGAAGCGATGATGGCGATCGTACTGGCCGACCATGTGCTGCGTCATCGGGGTGCTGCGTCATCGGGGGCAGTGCGGGTAGGACAATATTAGAAACGTCTCATGCTAAGAATTGCTATCTACACAGGCATTGTTCTTGTCGCCATTGCGACCTTCGCAGCGGCGCAATACTGGACGGATCAAAGCGATCTTTGGCTCAACTTGTTTGCTGAAGCCTTAGGTGTAGCGTTCACCGTTCTCATTGTCGAAAAACTAATTAGGATCGACGACCTTCGGCGCACTAAGCCCGCGCGGTACGCCGCATTCATGGACGCCCTTCTCATTTTCAACCGGTTCTGCTCTCTTTGGTATGATATTGTGCGCACGACATTCGATCCCGAACGCCACGGAAAAATACTTGCGAATAAGGACATTAAGCTACTTGATAATCGATTCGGAGAAATCATCGCGATTCTGAGACTTGAGAGTGATGCACCGGTCAGTCCAAAGAGGACCTGGAAGGTTCACTTGAAGCAGCAGGTCGAAGATCTGGAACAGCTCATCGACAGATGTCTACAGCGATACGCGGCCTTCATGGAACCAGAATTAATTAAAGCACTTCAAGACTTTGAACGTTCAAGTTTCTTTGCATACGGAAAACTCGCTCAAACTTTTGGCCTCGTTGACGAGGAGTTGGGCCTCAAACCTAGGCCACACTTCGGATGGGGTGGTCCCGCTACAGTGAAGGACCTTCTCGTGCCCTTGGACCGTCTTGGCCGCCTGCTTACCGATATTCGGCCGAAGTTTGCGGGTATGCCTGATGTACCGTCGACGATTGACGTCGAGCGGTTATCTCATATTGAAGAACTCCGAAAAATGGTAGCTGATGCCTCAGTAGACAACAATGCAAATGCTGTTGGCAACAATTAGTGACAGTATATAATTAATTGCCATTTTTCATAGCAAGCGTATGCTGTGGTCATGGCACGCATCGCTCGCTTAGTCGTTCCCAATATTCCGCATCACGTGACGCAGCGGGGCAATCGCCGCTTGCCAGTGTTTTTCGGTGACAACGACTATCGCGCCTACAAGGCCCTGCTGGGCGAGTGGTGTGCCAAGGCGGGCACCAAGGTCTGGGCGTACTGCCTGATGCCCAACCATGTGCACCTTATCCTGGTCCCCTCGCACGAAG
>QIGO01000050.1 GCA_003230015.1 Alphaproteobacteria bacterium
GCCAGCGGCGTCCCCAATATGCCGCCGGATTCAACCCCGAACAGCGACATGAACCACCCCAAAGCGCCGCGATTGGCAAGGATCAGAAACCAGGCGAATGTGCGCACGATCTCGCCCATCAGGAAGGGCACCAGCAGCACCACCAGGGTCAGCACCCGCAGGGCGCGGCTTTTTGTGCGGACGATGAAATAAGCGACCGGCAGGCCCAGCGCGATGGCGCTGGCCGTCACCAAGAACGACAGGGTCAGAGTCCGCGTCAGCGTGCGCATATAGAATTCGCCGGACGGCGGTTCCACCAGGCGCCGATACTGCTCCAGCGAAATCGGGCCCTGCTCGAGCCGGAAGGTATCGAAGGAGTGGATGCTGAGCCAGCCCAGATAAACCAGCCCGACGGCCAGCAGCAAGATCAGCGCCAGGGCCGGCGCCATCATAAGATAGGGGCGTAGCCGGCCGAGCCGCTCGATCCGCAGGCCGGTACGCGCCGCGATAACCAAATCGATGAGCCGCCAGTGCAGCGCCACGTCGGCGCCGCGCACGTGGCCGTCAGTGCTCGTCATGCCCCCGCTCCCCGATCACCCAGACATGATCGCGGCGCCAGGCGAGCCACACTTCATTGCCGTGCGCGAACGCGCCGGATTTGGATGCCACCTTCAGCGGCCGCTCGATGCCCGCGACCGCGATTTCATAGTACACGGCTTCGCCCTCGAACAGCCGCAACCCAACCTGGCCGGCGATCCCCGTCATTGTGTCGTCACGGGGCCGCTCGCCGCAAAGCACGATATCCTCGGCCCGCACCACGGCCAGGCACGCACTGCCTTCCGCCTCCGCGCAACTTCTGTCCACGGCCAGGCTGGCTCCCCCCGGCGTCACGATCGACGGCTCGCCGCCGTTGCGCCGCAGGGTTCCGTCGATGCAATTTGCCCGGCCCAGGAACTCTGCCACGAACCGCGTTCGCGGGCGCCGGTAGAGTTCTTCGCCGTCCTCGACCTGGACGATTTGCCCCTCATTCATCACCGCGATTCGATCGCTCAGCATCATCGCTTCGACTTGGTCATGCGTGACATTGATGATCGTGACGTCGATTTCCTTATGCAGGCGAACGACCTCCAGCTGCATCTCTTCGCGCAGCCGCTTGTCGAGCGCCCCGAACGGCTCATCGAGCAGCAGCAGGCTCGGGTTGTAGACCAGCGCCCGCGCCAGTGCCACGCGCTGCTGCTGACCGCCCGACAGCTCATGCACACGGCGCCGCGCGATATCGGGCAGACGGACCATGTCGAGCACGTCTTTGACGCGTTTGTCGACCCTGACGCCGCATCCGCAACGGAAACGCGATATTGTCGAACACCGTCATATGCGGGAACAGCGCCAACGACTGAAAGACCATACCGATATTGCGCCGGTAGGTCGGCACGTTGCGGACGTCTTCGCCCTCGATGAAGATACTGCCCCCGTCGATGGAGATCAGCCCGGCAATGGCACGCAAAACAGTACTCTTGCCCGAGCCCGACGGGCCGAGCAGCGTAAACAGCTCCCTTGGCCGGATCGCCAGATCGACCTGGTCGATCGCCTTCACCTGTCCGTAGGTCTTTGTCGCACCCGATAGCCTGACCACCGGGCGGTTTTGCTCATCGAGTCCGGACGACACCGCACGGGCGGCCGTTTCCGGCCGCCCGTCCGATACCAGGCTTTCGCCGCCCATGCTGCTTTTACTTACTGTTGAATCGCGGCTGTATAGGCCGACTGCCACTTGTCTACGTTGCGTGCCTGGAACTCCACCGGCACAACGATCCCGAACTCGGCAATGTCTTCCTCGGAGACTGGGAAGGCCGGGTCGCCGAGCATGAATTCCGGAATGTCGGCATTAAGGTTGACGGGTGCTTCCCCGATGCCCGCCGCAATTCTCGACTGATTGGCGGCACTCAGGGTTTCGTTGACGAAGATCTGCGCCCAGTATGCCACGTCCTCGGGCAGACCCACGGGTACCCAGAAGGATTCGGCCTGAACAACGACACCTTCGTCGGGGACGATCCATTTCAGACCTTCGACTTCGAGCGCGGTCGCGGCCAACGTGACGCCGATCGACACCTCGCCGGCTTCCACCGCCGCGATGAATTCCTCTTCGTCGCCAATCGCCGCGATGCTGCCCCTCAGCCCGGAGATTTTATCGAATGCCGGGGTCAGGTCATCGGACATGACGTCGAGATCGAGCATTTTGGCAACCGGGTAGAGCAACGAGGGGAAAGTATCGGTGACGAATAACTTGCCCGCATATTTGCTGTCGAACAGCTCTTCCCAGGAAATATTATCCGGCAGGTCGACCTGTTCCGGGTCGTAGATGATCGGCTGCGAATAAGTGGAAACATTGATGTAACTGGTGGCGCCCTCCGGCACGGCGATGTTGCTCAACTCACTCAGATTGGTCAGCAGATGCGGGTCCAGCGGTGCGGCGATTTCCTGAACCTGGGCGGTGAAGGCCAACGGCTGGGTCGTCAACACGACATCCACGGGCGGGCGTTGACCGGCACTTACCGCCTGTCGAACCTTGACCTGAATCTCGTTAAAGTCTGTTCCGTCGAACTCCACCGGGATCCCGGTCTTTGCAGTAAAGCTCGCCGCCGGCCCTTCGGCGTAGGTCGTCCGCCATGGGCCACCCCATGTCCGCACGATCAGCCGGTCCGGTTTCGTCGCCGGTTCCGCGATCGCGGTTTCGGCATTGGCGCTGCCGGCGAACCAGATCGGCCCGGCCAGCAAGGCAGCCGCTCCGGCAGCGACCGCGAACATACTCAAAAAATTCTTCGACATGGATAGCTTCATCTTGAACGTTCCTCCGTTTGGGGGCCGACAGCCCTATCGGCTTTGTGGCAGCCTTTTCATTGCCTAAGTATAGCCCCAATAGGGGCATCTGCCAATCGTGGCTTCGATCGGTAACCGATTGTGACCACAACAAATATATGGTTGTCGTAAGCGCCGCGAATAGCACGGCAGGGCCTGCCGCGCTGCGCCAAGGCCACGTCCCGGAACGGCTATATTTATGCCAGACGTTGCCGGGTCTTGGCGCACTTCAACGGCTTCAGTAGGATTGGGCATCGGCTAAGCGTTTGCGCTGGTGGCCGCATTTACCCGGCTTCCGGTCACTCCGATCTTCTGGCTGTTAGCACTTAGTTCACTGCCATGCGGTAAGTTATTGCTAACGTTAGTTATATTGGAAGCAGCCGATCCTAGGCAAGTGGATCGACTCGTCACGGTATCACCAATGATCCGACACGAGACGTCCGCGCCCGCGCCCGGCCGAGATCAAAAGCCTCTCATTTCTCTGCT
>QIGO01000102.1 GCA_003230015.1 Alphaproteobacteria bacterium
TCGATGACTACGGCAGCCTTGCCGCCATGGCGGGGGATGCGGGCGCGCAGCTGGTCGAGGCCAATCTGAGTTGCCCCAATGTGTGTACCGCCGAGGGCGATGTTTTTCTGGACGCACAATTGTCGGGGCTGATCGCCCAGGCCATGCACAAAAATGCCGGCGGCAGGCCGGTGCTGCTCAAGCTGGGGTATTTTGCCGATCCGGCGCGGCTGGAGGCGGTGTTAAAAGCTGTCGACGGCTATGCCGCCGGGGTCGTTCTTGTCAATGGCATCTCGCGGAATATCATCGAGGCCGACGGAACCGCCGCCTTTGGCGTCGGGCGGGAAAAGGCCGGCCTTCTGGGGCGCGGTATCCACGAATTCAGCCTGGACAATGTGCGGCGGGCACTCGGTATCATCGAGGAGCACCGGCTGGCGCTGAAGGTCGTCGCGGTTGGCGGGGTTTCGACGCCCCGGGATGCGGGCCACTATTTCGATGCCGGCGCCTGCGCGGTGATGATGGGTTCGGCGCCGATGTTCGATCCCCAATTGGCGATCCGCATGAAGGACGATCATCCGCAATGGTAGGATCGGGCGGGCGTTTGTCATTCGATCGACAAAGCCCTTTTGGTGTGACCACCATCGAATAGCGGGATTTTGCTACTCTTCCGGGCCCCCAAACTTGAAGCCGATCTTGGCGAATATGCCATGGGTGATGAGGTTATCGCTGCGGATGGTGTAGGGCGAAGCTTGCCGGTAAACGTCGTCCCTTTGGATTGTGGTGATGGTACGGGATGGTACGGGAACCGCCAAGCCAGGCCGAGGCGGTGTACCCCAGGCTGGCATAAACGCCGCCAAAACGTTGCGTCACCTCCACCGAGGCATCGAACACCGGCACGATAGCCTGGGTATCCAGCGACACATCGCGGATTTCGGTGTCAGGGACGCTCTGGTTGAAATAGGCATCGCGGCGGGAGAGGTCGAAATTGGCATAAAGCGCCGAGGCCGAGGCCGAGGCCGCCAGAGCCAGGCCGGGCATCAGGCCAAAAGTGACCCCGCCGCCGACCGTCGGGCCGACACCCCACATATCGGAGCGCAGATCGATCCTTGCTGTGTCGATACCGGCGGCTGGTTCCAGGTTCTGATAGACCACGCTACGATCAAGCCGGGTATTGGCGAGGCGCGCGCCAGCCTGCCAGAACCCGCTCACCGGCCCGCCATAAAAGCGCCGGCCCAGAACCACATCACCGAAATTCTGATCCATCTCGATGCGCTCGGAGGCAAAGTCCACCTCGCCGCTATCAAAGTTGCCGTTCAAAACTGCGGCATTTGACAGGGAGCCGTCCAGCAGGTTGGCGTGCACCAGATCAGTGTCGGCGGCGGTGCTTCCAATCGATGTACTCTCATCGGTAAAGAAGCCGGTATATTCGGCTCCAGCAAACCACGATGGCCCCATGAGGCGCCGGGCCGAAACCCGGAGGCCGCCGCCTGCCATATCCGGCAATTTCTCTTCAACTGAAAAACTATCGTCAATATTCGCGCCGGTGATCCGCGTGATGGCGCCGAATGCCGGATCGCCGCCAAAATCGGTCATCAGGTAATAGCCCGTCACGGCAAGAGTGAAGCCGGTGGCGTCAAACGCTGCCCCGGACGGGTCTTCGTCAGTCTCGGTGTCACCGAATTTGTATCCAACACGGGCAAACACACCATGGGTGATGAGGTCATCGCTGCGGATGGTGTAGGGCGTGGTTTCTAGCATTTCGTCGTCCCTGCCGGCCACGGCGATGGTCCGGGCGCCACCGAGCCAGGCCGAGGCGGTATACCCCAGGCTGGCAGTGACGCCGCCGAAACGTTTGCTCACCTCCACCGAGGCATCAAACACCGGCACGATGGCCTGGGTGTCCAGCGATACATCACGGATCGCGGTGTCGTTGAAGTCCTGGTCGAAATAGGCATCGCGGCGGGAGAGGTCGAAATTGGCATAAAGCGCCGAAGCCGAGGCCGAGGCCGACAGCGCCAGGCCGGGCATCAGGCCCATGGTAACCCCGCCGCCCACCGTCGGGCCGACACCCCACATATCAGACCGCAGATCGATCCTTGCTGTGTCGAGATCAGCGGCGCCTTCAAGGTTCTGATAAACGATAGTCCGGTCAAGTTGGGTGTTGGCAAGCCGCGCCCCGGCCTGCCAGAAACCGCTCACCGGACCGCCGCTATAACGCCGCCCCAGCACCACATCACCGAAATTCTGATCCATCTCGATGCGCTCGGAGGCAAAATCCACCAGGCCGCTATCAAAATCACCGTTTAGACTGGCACTGTCCGACAGAGTGCCGTCCAGCAGGTTGGCATGCACGAGGTCGGTGTCGGCGACGGTGCTTCCAATCGATGTGCTCTCATCGGTAAAGAAGCCGGTATATTGGGCGCCGGCAAACCACGATGGCCCCAGCAGGCGCCGAGCCGAAACCCGGATCCCGCCGCCATCCATATCCGGCAATTGCCCGACGACCGAATAACTGTCCGCATCAATGCCGGCGCCGGTAATCGGCGTGACCGCGCCGAATGCGGGATCGCCGCCAAACCCGGTCATCAGATAATAGCCGGTGGCGGCAATGGTGAAGCCGGTGGCGTCAAACGCCGCCCCCGATGGGTCGTCGT
>QIGO01000106.1 GCA_003230015.1 Alphaproteobacteria bacterium
TTCACTTGCGTTCACTCCATGTGCTCTAGCTTGTTGTTTTGGCGCATTTTCTTATCGTTCAAACGGATCCGTTTGAACGGAAAAAGCTCTAGGGTCTTGGCGTGTTTGCCGGCGGAACAGCGGTGCCCGCTTTTCCTGGAGACACTCCAGGGCAGCGGGTTCAGGCTCGCCCCGGCGAGCGGGCGGAATTGCAGCGCCGGTATTGCCGCTTATGAGGCTGGCGATATGGATCAGGCATTGGTCTTGCTGCGGCCGGAAGCCGAAGCCGGCAATATCCAGGCGCAATTCCTGCTGGGGCAGATGCTGGGACGCCGTTCGGGCGCGAATTGCTAACCGTGTTCGTTGTCTCGGAGCCATTGTTCGATCGGCCGCGACCTTTGGTGGAGGCGGCTGAAGGTTACCTGCTGGCGCTGGAAACTCGGGCAAGCCAGATGGCCGAGAGCGATAATGGGCAAGTGTTGTCCGACGGGCTCTTGATCACCACCACGGCGGACCGGTAGATCGGCTGGCGTTGCGGCGATTGTGGCGATATTCTGTGGTTGGTCCAGGATATGAAATCGACAGTTGTTGAAGCTCTATGCGCCTAATAATTGCACTGCTGCTACCGTGGTTGCTGTTTTTTACCGTGGGACGGCCGATTGCCGGCGTTGTCTGCCTGATATTGCAAATAACCCTGGTCGGCTGGGTTGTGGCGGCGATTTGGGCCGTTTATGCCCTCTCGCAGTATAATACGGACAAAAAAATCGCGGCTGCTCAGCTCGATCGGTAGGGATGGTTGACATGGCTTCACGCCGGGGTGTCGCATCGACGGTTATCCGGATCTTCCTGGCCTCGCTGGCGGTGGGGCTGGTGTTGTCGGTGCTCAACATTACGCCGCAAAGATTGCTGTCGAGTGTCGGCGGTACGGCGGAGCAGATTTTTGAAATCGGGGTCTCGGCCGTTGAATGGGCGGTGCCGTTCGTGCTCGTGGGGGCCGTGGTGGTGATCCCGCTGTGGTTGCTGCGGTTGGTATGGCGCGCGGCCAGGAATCGCAAGGCGTAGACGTGGAGGAGGGGCAGTCGTGGAAGAAGGTACGGTGGCAGCCGTGGGGCAGATTACCGCGTTGGTGACAAGTTACGGCCTCTCGGTGATCGGGGCTCTGGTCCTGCTGATCATTGGTTGGATCGGGGCCGGTTGGGCCTCGCGGTTCGTCAAGCGTCTATTATCGCGGACCGACAAAGTCGATGTCACGTTGCGGCAGTTTTTCGCCAGCCTGGTGCGCTATTTCATTCTGGCGTTCACGGTGCTGGCGGTGCTGTCGCAATTCGGGGTGCAGACGGCGAGCCTTATCGCCGTCTTCGGCGCGGCAGGCCTGGCGGTGGCGCTGGCGCTGCAGGGAACGCTCGGCGATGTGGCCGCCGGGGTCATGCTGCTGCTGTTTCGGCCCTTCAAGGTCGGTGACTATGTGGAAGTCGGCGGCGTCGCCGGCACGGTCAAATCGATTACCTTGTTCGTGACGGAGTTCGCGACCCCCGACAATGTGCAAGTGTTGGCGCCGAACGCGCAGATTTGGGGCTCGGCGGTCAAGAATTACAGCCATCACGCGACGCGGCGTTTCGATCTGGCGGTGGGGATCGCCTATGAGGACAGCATAGACCAGGTGCATGAGATGATCAAGGGCGAGAGCCGGGTGCTGGCCGAGCCGGCACCAGAAGTGCTGGTGAGTGAGCTTGGTGACAGCTCGGTCAATCTGATTGCGCGGTTCTGGGTCAATGCCGGCGATTATTGGAGTGTGCGCTGCGATTTGACAAAAGCGGTCAAGGAGCGTTTTGACGGGGCCGGGATATCCATCCCTTATCCGCAGCGCGTCGTGCATATGGTCGGCGCGACAGATAGCGTGGCAGCAGCGGCGGAATAACCGCGGCGCTCAAATTGGGAGGAGATGAGGCGATGGCTGGTATGGTTCGGACCGTTGCGGCGGTGTTGGCTGTGATTTCGGTGGCGGCTTTGGCCGCCGCGGACGGGAAACCCGCGCGGGCGCAAGGCAGCCTGTTGGATAAAGGGAAAGGGCTGCTGCAGGATGTGTTGAAACAAGCGCCGGGCGGCGGTGGTGGCGTTGCCGCCTTGAGCGATGGCGAGATCGGCGACGGGTTGTTGGAGGCGTTGCGGGTCGGTACGGCGCGCGTCACCGACACACTCGGTGCGGTGGATGGTTTCAATGGCGATCAAGAAGTCCATATCCCGCTGCCGGAGACTTTGCAGACGGTGCAGAAAGCGCTGTCTAGAATCGGCCTGTCAGGTGTCGCCGACGATCTGGAACTGCGGATGAACCGGGCCGCCGAGGCGGCGGTGCCCGAGGCCAAGGAAATGTTCTGGCAAACGATCTCCGAGATGAGCCTGGAGGATGTGCGCGGCATTCTGAACGGGCCGAACGATTCGGCGACGAAGTTCTTCCAGGGCAAAATGATCGGGCCGCTGACCGAGCGTTTTTCGCCGATTGTCGAGAACCAGCTGGCACAGGCCGGTGCCGTGCAGGCGTTCGACGGGATGATGGGCCAGTACAAAGCCATCCCGTTCGTGCCGGACGTCAAGGCCAACCTTACCGAACATGTGGTGAGCAAAGCGCTTGACGGGGTGTTTTTGCTGCTCGCCCGGGAAGAGGCGGCGATCCGGGAAAACCCGGTGAAGCGGACCACCGATATTCTGAAGAAGGTATTCGGCACCGCCATCTAACCCCAGGGTTGTCGGGGCCGGGCGCAAGGCATTTGTTAACCATGCCGGCGATAATGTTTGGGCTTCCTCGGTTTAGCCGGGTTTAGGCCTATGCAGGCGGACACTGCCGCTTACGAAGATTTTAAGGCAGGGGTGCGCGACCGCGATCCGGCGGTGCGCGCGCGGGCGGCCGCTTGCCTGGATGCACCACCGGAAATTCTCTATTACCTGGCCCAAGACACGGATGTAGAAGTGCGCCGCCGGGTCGCCGCCAATCCGGCAAGCCCGGTTGCCGCCAACGTGATGCTGACCCAGGACCCCGACCACAGCGTGCGGTGCGAGATCGCCTACAAAGCGGTGGGCGAGGGGCTCGACACCCATGAGCGCACGAAGATGTTGCGCATGGGCCTGACAATCCTGGAAACCTTGGCGACGGACCAGGCGGTGCGGGTGCGTTCGGCGTTGGCGCAAGCGATCAAAAGTGTCGCCGAGGCGCCGCGGCAGATCATCCGGTTGCTGGCCGGAGATCGTTGCGAGGCCGTGGCGGCGCCGGTGCTGGTGAATTCGCCGGTGTTGGGGGATGACGATCTGCTGGAGATCCTCGACAACAATCCGCCGGAATGGGCACAAACGGCCATTGCCCGGCGCGAGACGGTCTCGCCACGGGTGGCCGAAGTGATCGCGGAAAC
>QIGO01000077.1 GCA_003230015.1 Alphaproteobacteria bacterium
TGGCTGCGGATGTCGGGACTGGTGCTGCTGCTGCCCCATGGCCATGAAGGCAGCGGGCCGGAACATTCATCGGCGAAAGTAGAGCGCTTTCTGCAGCTCTGCGCCGAAGACAATATGCAAGTGTGCAACTGCACCACGCCGGCGAATTATTTCCATGTGTTGCGGCGGCAGGTGCGGCGGAATTTTCGCAAACCGCTGATCATGATGACGCCGAAGTCGCTGCTGCGGCACAAGCTGTGCGTGTCGAAGCTCGATGAATTCGCGACCGGCACGACTTTTCACCGGGTACTCTACGATAACGAGAAACTGTGCGAGGACGACGAGGTCCGCCGCGTCGTGCTGTGCAGCGGCAAGGTCTATTACGATCTGTTCGAAGAGCGGGCCAAGCGCGGCGATCTGGCGAACGTGTTCTTCTTGAGGTTGGAGCAACTCTATCCGTTCCCCCATAAAGCTTTGGTCCAAGAGCTTTCGCGCTTCCCCAAAGCCGAGGTGATCTGGTGCCAAGAGGAGCCGCAAAATATGGGCGGCTGGAGCTTCGTGGAACCGCGGCTGGAACGGGTCTTGAGCGAGGTCAACGGCAAACCCACACGGGCGCGCTATGTGGGCCGGCCAGAAGCGGCGTCACCGGCAACCGGGTCGCTGCGGCGTCACAATAAAGAACAAACAGCGCTGGTCGACCAAGCGCTGATCGGGTGAGGCATCAAGCCCCGGAATCACTGAAAGCAAATCGAAAATGACGACGCAGATCATGGTGCCAGCGCTCGGCGAGTCGGTCACCGAGGCAACGGTTTCAAAATGGTTCAAACAGGTGGGCGATACCATTGCCGCGGATGAACCGCTGGTGGAGCTGGAAACAGAAAAAGTAACCGTCGAAGTGCCGGCCCCGGTGGGCGGCACGCTGGAAAATATCTCCGTTGGCGAAGGTAACGACGTTGCGGTCGGCGCCGTCCTCGGGGCGATTACCGAGGCCGCAATCGCGGCGGTTCGTGCCGGGGGTATGGAGGCTCGCGTGGAGACAAACGACAGCGCCGGGGCGCCGGTGGATGTGGCGATTCCCGACCTGGGCGAATCGGTTAGCGAAGGCACGATCGGCAAATGGCTGAAATCGGTGGGGGATAGTGTCGCCGCCGACGAACCCCTGGTGGAGGTGGAAACAGAGAAAGTCACCGCCGAATTGCCGGCGCCCGTCGCCGGTGTGCTGAGCGAGATTCTTGTCCAGGAGGGCACAGATGTGGCTGTCGGCACCGTGGTCGGCCGCATCGCGCCGGGCGATGGGGCGGCGGTGGCGAAACCGGCAGCAGCGAAACCTGTTCCGGAAGAGGCGAAACCGGCGGCTCCCGCCGCGCCGAAGCCGGCGCCGGCAGCGGTCAAAAACGGGGCGCCGCTATCGCCGGCGGTGCGTAAACTTATTGATGAAAATGGCCTGAATTCGGGGGTTATTCCCGCCACCGGTCCCAAGGGCCGCCTGACCAAAGGCGACGTGCTGAGTTTCCTGGCCGGCGGCGGTAAAGCCGCACCAGCGGTCACAGTCGCGCTACCGGCGCCAGCAGCGGCCCTACCGCCGCGCGAACCCGATCCGCGCGGCGAGGAACGGGTGCGGATGACCAAATTGCGGCGGGTGATCGCCGCGCGGCTGAAAGAGGCCCAGAACACCGCCGCCATGCTGTCCACCTTCAACGAGGTGGACCGCGAGATTTTCGAAAAGCGGCATGGGGTAAAACTCGGCTTCATGAGCTTTTTCGTCAAAGCGGTGGTGATGGCGCTGAAGGAATTGCCGGCGATCAACGCAGAGATCTATGGCGACGAAATCATCTATAAGAATTTCTACGATATCGGTATTGCCGTGGGCTCGCCCGCCGGCCTGGTGGTGCCGGTGCTGCGCGATGCCGATGAGCGCGGTTTTGCCGATATCGAAAGCGGCATCCGCGACTTTGGGGTGCGGGCGCGCGACGGCAAGCTGACCATGGGAGAGCTTACCGGCGGCACCTTCACGATCACCAATGGCGGTATCTTTGGCTCGCTGCTGTCAACACCGATCATCAATCCGCCGCAGTCGGCTATTCTGGGCATGCATAAAATCCAGAATCGGCCAATGGCCGTGGGCAACGATGTGGTGGTGCGCCCGGTGATGTATTTGGCGCTGAGTTATGACCATCGCATCGTCGATGGCCGCGAAGCGGTGACCTTCCTGGTGCGGGTGAAAGAAGCGCTGGAAGATCCGCAACGCTTGCTGCTGGATATCTAGAATATGGCCGACAAGACTTATGACTTGGTGGTTATCGGCGCCGGTCCCGGAGGCTATGTGGCGGCGATCCGTGCGGCCCAGCTGGGGCTCAAGGTCGCTTGCGTGGACAAGCGCGAGACGCTGGGCGGGACTTGCTTGAATGTGGGCTGCATCCCATCGAAGGCGCTGCTGCAATCGTCGGAGAAATTCGCCGAGGCACAACATGGGCTTGGCGATCATGGAGTCAATGTCAAAGACGTGGTGCTCGACCTGGAGACCATGCTGGCGCGTAAGGACAAGGTGGTCGAGGGGCTGACCGGCGGCATCGCCATGCTGTTCAAGAAAAACAAGGTCGACCAGATCGTTGGCACGGCGCGCATTGCGGGCGCCGGCAAAGTCGTCGTCGAAGGCGGTCCGGATGGACAACAATCCCTGGGCTGTAAACAAATTTTGATCGCGACGGGATCGGAATCAGCGCCGCTGAACGGCGTCGAGGTGGACGAAAAACAAATCGTTACTTCTACGGGCGCTCTAACCCTGACCGCCGTGCCGAAACATCTGGTGGTGATCGGGGCGGGTTATATCGGCTTGGAAATGGGCTCGGTGTGGCGGCGGCTCGGTGCCGAAGTGACCGTGGTGGAGTTCCTCGACCGTATCACGCCGGGTATGGATGGCGAGGTCGCCAAGAATTTTCAGCGGGTGCTGAAAAAACAGGGTTTCAAATTCAAGCTGGGCACCAAAGTCACGGCGGCGAAAAAGACCAAAAAAACAGTCACGCTGACGCTCGAACCGGCGCAAGGCGGCGAGGCCTCGACGATCGAGGGGGATGTAGTGCTGTTGTCCATCGGCCGCCGGCCTTATACTCATGGGCTGGGCCTGAAGGAAGCGGGCGTCAACATGGACGAACGCGGATTCGTTCCGGTCGATGAAAATTTTCAGACCAATGTCGAAGGTATTTTCGCCATCGGCGATTGTATCGGCGGGCCGATGCTGGCCCATAAAGCCGAAGATGAAGGGGCGGTTTGCGCCGAGATCATGGCCG
>QIGO01000034.1 GCA_003230015.1 Alphaproteobacteria bacterium
CGGCCAGGCTTAGATCTTGAACGCGCAGATCCACGTCCTGCCGAGGGGTGGCCGGGTCGACGACAAGATCGCTCAGGGAGAAACGGCCGCTTCCCAGAAACACCTCGCCGGTCTCGATGGCGACGCTTGGCGGCACGGTCGGTCGAATTTGAAAGCGAATGTCCAACCGGTCGAGTGGCAATCCGGGCTCGAGGCGGCGCACGGTGAGCGTTTGCCGGGGCGGGCTGCCGGGGGGCGATAGACTATCAAAGCGAAGGTTCAAATCCAGCCCCTCGACACGTGCTTGCGGGCTATCGAATCCGATGTCCTTCAGCACCAGGGTGCCGGTGCCTCCAAAGCCCTGCGCCGACCAGGACAGATCGGCTTCCCCCGTCGCCGTGCCGCTAACGGCCTGCAAGGCACCAAGTGCCGGCACCACCATCCCTGGTTGGGCACCGCCAGGCGCAAAGACGACCGGCTCGAGGGCGGAGCGGTGGTGCTGTCGTAGCTGCCACGGGCAGCGAACCGGCCGATGCCGTTTGGGCCCGCTCCCTTGGCTGTTCCACGCCATTCATCGCCTTTACGGGTGGCTTCGCCGGTCACGGTGAAGGGGGCGAATTGGGCCTCAGGGCCGGTCTGGCGAACGCTGGAGATCTGAAAGCCGATGCGTGTCTCGGCATCCGTTGTTTCGACGGTGGCGGACACACCGTTTGCGGCTAACCTGCGGGCAGGTATTTCAATTTGGGCTTCGGCTATTTCTATGCGGCCGGGGGTTAGTGTGATTTGCCCGGGCGTGATGACCGCCTCTACGTCTTGCGAATTCAATCGGAACGGCGGACCGCCCAACGTCATGCGGTAGTCGAAGCCGCCAGTTATCTCTGCCTCGGCTACCGTGAAGACGGTCGGCTCCAACAGCTCTGCGATCCCGCCATACCGAAGTTGCGCTAAACGCAATTCCGCCGGTGCGCGTAGTTGCCCGCGGACTTGGTTGCCTTCGGCGCGAAGGTCTATCGGTAGAGTTAGACTAAGATCGGCAAGCCCAGGTATCGCTAGTTGCAGTGTGCCGTCGAGGGCCGCCGCGTCGCGCGAGATGACGGCTACGGGCGTGGGCGATTTCAGGCGCGCGGCAAACCCCTGTGTAACTTGGCCGGCGATCTCAGAGGGTATCCCCAAGCTTTGCAGAAACACGGGTGAGGCCCGTGTCGCCGCCAGGGTTGCGTCTTCCAGCAAGCGTAAGGTTACGACACCATCGGATGCATCGAATGCCAGACGGACGCGGGCACTCAGCCCCGCGAGGCGGTCGGGCACGGATAAGTCGGTCACGACAAAATCGGCTGTGCCGATCGCTTGGGCCGCGGAGACGTTTGCCGAAAATCGCCCGGACGCAATCGCCTTGCCGCCAAGTACAATCTCTTGCAGCGACATCTCGATGGCTGTCTCGCCGTCACCTACGGTCCGCGCCTGCCCATCGCCGATGGCGAGGACGACGCCGGCGGATGTTTTCGCTTCGATACGCAGATCAGTGATTGAGAGAGGAGGGATCGGCTCCGTTTGTCCGCCGCCGCTCTCGCCGCCGAAAAGGAGGGGCTGCAGGCTGCCCAGAAGCGGAGCGTCGCCGGTCAGGTCAAGGGTGATGGCCAAGCCGTCCACCGCGACCCGTTCCAGACGGCCGGATAGCAGCCCGGAGAGGCTGTAGTCCAGCCGCACGCCGCGCACCGTTACCTCGCCGGCCTCGCCGAGGCTTATGTCCGCGAGCCCAAACCCATCCCAACCGACATCCGAAACCGTCACGCGAAACCGTCACGCGTGGTGCCGGAATGTCGTTTGCCCGCATGGCGGTCGTGATTAGGGTTTCGAAGAGGGGAACGCGAAAAATAACGGCGCTGGCCGCCGCGCCGATGGCGGCGGCCAGGCTTATAACAAGGACTAGTCGTACGCGACGGCGGGCCACCCTAGCCGGCGCCCGCCCTAACTAGCGGCGGTCACCGCGCGTCGGGCCATGACGCCGACCAAGTGTGCCCGGTAATCTGCCGAGGCGTGCATGTCGGCATTCAGGCCGCTTGCCGGCACCGAGATACCCTCGATGGCATTGGCCGAGAAGTTGCTCTCTAGCGCCTTTTCCATCTCCGCCACCCGGAAGACGCCGGGGCCGGCGCCGGTCACCGCGACGCGGGTGCCGGCCGGGCCTTGCGCGACCATGACCCCGACGATGGCATAACGCGAGGCCGGGTTGGGAAACTTGGCGTAGCTAGCTTTCTTCGGCACGGGGATGGAGACGGAGGTGACGATCTCGTCGTCCTCCAAGGCGGTCTCGAACATGCCGGTGAAGAAGGCATCCGCCGCGATCTCCCGCCGATCGGTTTTGATGGTCGCGCCAAGGCCGAGCAGGCCGGCCGGATAGTCGGCCGCCGGATCATTGTTGGCGATGGAACCGCCGATGGTGCCCCGGTTGCGCACCTGCGGATCGCCGATGCTCTCGGCCAGGGCCGCCAGCGCCGGGATTTGCTTTTTCACAACCTCGCTTGCCGCAACCTCGGCATGTGTGGTGGTGGCGCCGATGACAAGGGCATCTCGCCCTTTGCCTCGATACCGGACAGATCGGAAATACCGCCCAGATCGACCACATCCGACGGGTTGGCCAGACGTTGTTTTAGCGTAGGGATCAAGGTCATGCCGCCGCTCATGAGCGTGCCGTCCGAGGCGGCGGATAGGGACTGTGCCGCTTCCTTCAAGGAGAGCGGCCGATGGTAATTGAAGCTATACATTTCTGGCTTCTCCTTACTCTGCGGCCTGGGCATGCGCCTGCAGGGCGCGCCAGACCTTTTCCGGCGTAGCCGGCATATCAATATCGGCACCGATGGCGTCGATCACCGCGT